>NZ_LT559262.1:988073-1317431 GCF_900083545.1 Alistipes provencensis
CTCGAGGCACTGGCTGGTGAAGTGAAAAAATACGGGACCGGCGACTGGGAACCGGTAGCATGGACGTCGGCGTTCGAAAGTTCTGTCAAACCCTAAAAAACATTTCAAATTATGAGAACACCTGAAATCTGCTATTGCCTGCCGTTCCTGCTTCTTACAGCCTGCGGCTCGAACACCCCGGCGGAAGCCCCTTCCGCACGCGTGGACACCCGCTTCACGACGCTCTATTCGCCCGACTCGAACGGCGTGACGGGCTCCGACGGCACGATTTCAATCGTGCTCGACGACGGCAGCTCGCTCTTCATGACCGGCGACTGTTTCCTCGGCGAGGTCGTCGGTGGAAAACGCGACTTCAGCTACGAGATGATCAACAATTCGCTCATCCACATCAGCCCCGACTACAAATATCTGGGAGCCTATTACGGCGGCACGCCCGAGACGCCCCAGTCGCTCTGCACGCCGTTGGAAGCTGCGACTTCGCAATACGTCTACTGGTACTGGCCCGGGCACGGTTTCCAGCGCGGCAACACGCTCTACCTCTTCATGACCAAATTCTATCAGGGCGGCGAAGGCCAGTGGGGCTTCCGTTTCGACGGCACGGACGTCGTGAAGATCGACATGGCGGATTACAGCGTCAAGTCGATCGAAGAGATTTACGACGACCAGTGCCCCGTCCACTGGGGACACTGTGTGATGAAGCTGGGCGACTGGTACTACGTCTACGGAACCCGTTCGGGCGCCGGTTACGACCCCGCACAACTGTGCGTTTCGCGGGCGAAATTCGACGAGGCGGCTGACGATCTGGGCCCCTACGAGTATTTCGACAGCAAAGGATGGAGTGCCGATCCGGCCGCGGCAGCAGCCTGCCAAGGTCTCGACGTACCCGTCTCGGAGCAGTTCTCGGTCTTCAAACACGGTGATCGCTATGTATTGGTCACGCAGCGCCGGGCACAGCAGGCAGGCGACATCTACTCCTACATCGCCGACACGCCTGTGGGACCGTGGCGGAACAAACAGTTGCTCTACGTCACCACCGAGCAGGACAACGACCGCGAACTGTTCACCTACAACGCCATGGCGCACCCGCAGTTCATCAACGAAGCGAACGAACTGCTGATCTGCTACAACATCAACAGCTACAACCTCCAGAAACCCTATCTGGATGTTTCGACCTACCGGCCCGTGTTCCTCCGCGTGCCGATGAGCATGATCCTCGAGTAGGGAAATCGCACAGAAAAGGCCGTTCCGGAAAGGACGGTCTTTTTTGTTTCCCGAATTTTTCGTATTTTCGTAGCGTCATGAAGACCAACCGCGACGAGATACTGAGAAACTGCTTTACCGTATTCGTCTCCAAGAACTACGAAAAAGCGACCATCACCGAACTGTCCCGCGCCTGCGGACTTTCGCGCATGGGCATACACCACTATTTCCCCAACAAACAGGCCGTCTTCATGGCCGTCGCCGACCGCTACGTCTTCGAGATACAGACCCCCGAAAACAAATTCACGGCCGCAGACGGGACGCTGGCCGAGTTCATCGAACGGTATATAGACGGCGTAAGGCAAACTATGGCGCAACTGCTGGTGCTATGCAAGGGGGGGGGTGACGTCGCGCTGAACATCTACTACCTCAACTTCATGATGCAGGTGCGCCAATACTACCCGGGGGCAGACCTGAAATTCCGGGCGCTGATGCGGCAGACCCAGCGGCACTGGCAGCAGGCCGTGGAGAACGCCGTCCGAAGCGGCGAACTGCGCCCCGGTCTCGATCCGGTGCGGATCGCGGAGTTCTTCCATCAGATTCATTTCGGGCTCTCGTTCGAACAGGCATTCCTCACGGGTCTGGACGCCGACCATCTGGCCCGGCAGTTTCACAGCCTCTACGAACTGCTCCGCAACTGAAAAACAAGACCTTAACAAAACGCATCGAATTTTTGCGCATAAAAAGTATACGTTCGTATATTTTTAGCTGTTCTTTTCACTATATTTGTTCGTCCGGCATGTCCGGACATACACAGCAGTCACCCATACTTTCTTTTTTATGAAAACATTCAACTACACCCCGGCAAGCCCGGTCATGAGCAAGCTCTCGACGATCGGCATCTCACTCTTCATGATCGTATTTCCGCTCATCGCCCCCTTCGGTATCCGCATCGGCCGCATGCGCATTCTCGGGCCCACGGCCGTCACCGTGATCTTCGTGGTCGGAGGCATTGCCCTGCTGATCTTTACCCTGCTTGAAATCCGCAAAGCCCGCGTACTGGCCGCCCAAGGAGCCTCGATCACCGTCGACGGCGACACGGTGACCTATCCCGTGGTGAAAAAGGACAGAATCGAACAGGGCCGGTTCAACATCACGGACATCGAGTGGGTCAAATACGACGAGGAAGAGAACGAGTGCAAGATCAAGACCGTCGACGACCACATCATCCTGCGCACCGATTTCTTCGAGAACTGGGAAGCCTACGAAGCCTTCCGCGCCCTGCTCGGCAAATAAATCCGCCGAACCCGAAAAAAAGCGCCCGTTCCCGGCAGAAAACAAGCGAATTTTGTTATCTTTGATATAGTAAACATCATGCAAAAGATTTTTTACAGCCTGATTACGGCTATCGCGGCCCTGTGCGCCGTCTCCTGCAATGTAATTTCCGGCAATCCCGCCGACAAGGCGGAAAGCTATGCCAAAGCCATCGAACTGACCCGAAAGAACGTCGACGGCGAACGGTTCAAGATCTATTCGGTCTCCTTCATAGAGATGGGCGAACTGTCGAACGACCTCGGACTCGTCACCGTGAAGATGGTCAACAAGGACGACCGTGCCTTCTCGCAGAGCTACTACCTCTCGGGAGCCGAGCCGACCGACCTGCGTGAAGAGCAGAGCGTGTTCGAGGCGCCGGAGTACGAGACCACCGTGGGCATCGATCTCGGCAAGCTCTCGCCCGAGACCATCGCCGCGCAGATCGCCGAAGCCAAGTCGATGCTGCCCGAAGGACACACGTTCAAGTCGGTAGGCCGCTACGAGATCGAGGAAGAGGTTCCGGCCGGCATGTCGCACTTCAACAGGAACAAGGAGCCGGGCAAGCAGACCACCTCGTTCACGGTGCGTTTCACCGAGGACGGCAAGGAGACCGAGAGCAGCGCGGGCAAGACATCGATCATTTATTACGAGGGAAAGGCGACGGTCAACTCCGACGGAAGCCTCTCCATCGAAGACAACTAAACACCGACCCATGAAACAGACACCGATTTTCGTAGCTCCCGTCCTCGGCTCGACCCAGAGCAAGGTCAACACGGAGCTCCTCGAGCAGAGTGTGGAGCGCTACGGCGAGGGCAAGCACCTCGAGGCTTTCCACCTGCTCCTCGACCACCTGAATCCGGAGTTCCGGGCCAAATACGGCAACGCCGACGGCACGGAGTTCAGCATCCCCCACGGCTCGATACTGGTCAACATCCGGATCGCCGGCGGGCAGATGCATATCAGCGTCGATTTTCTGGAGATTCCCGAGAAGGGCCGCGTAGCGATGCTGCGGCAGGTCGCCGACCTGAACATCAACCGCCTGATGCTGCCCCGCTTCCGCAAGGAAGGCGACCTGCTCAAGATGGAGTACGAATGCCCGATGGCACAGAGCCACCCGCACAAGCTCTATTTCGTGCTGCGCAACATCTGCCACGTCGGGGACCGCTACGACGACGAGTTCTGTTCGAAATTCGGGGCTAGACGCACCTACGAACCCCGCATCACGCCCTATTCGGACGAGGAGACCGACCGCGTCTGCGAAGCCGTCCGGCAGGTTTGCCGCGAGACGCTCGACGCGCTGGCCGAATACGCCGCCGAACGCCGTTACGGTTATGCATGGAACGTGCTCGACACAGCGCTCTACAAGATCGCCTACTTCGCCCGTCCGCAGGGACAGTTGATGAACGAGCTGGACAAGGCCGTGGACGACATGGACAAGGAGCTGCCCGTGGCCGAGCTGGTCGCCAAGGGCAAGGCGTTCCTCGAGAAGCTGCTCGCCGCATCGCGCGAGGAGCTGGCGCAGGACCTCTACTTCGCCGACACGCTGATCTCGACCAAACGCCGCTCGTCGCTCAACAACGTGCAGGAGAACATGAAGGATGTCTACAACGAAGCCACCGAGGCGATTCAGGCCGAGAATTACGAGCGCAGCGTCGTGCGCATCCTCTACAAGTTCTACGAGATGTATTTCTACAACGACGTGCAGGACGACCTGAACGCCGTCGTGTCCCGGGCCCTCGAACGTTCGGCCGGCAAGCCGATGGAGGAGGCTTCGGAAATCCTTTACGAAGCGCTGGACAACATCATGGAAGGCGAACTGGACACGGATGACGACGATGCGCTGAACGGACTGGCCGAAGCCATGACGGGCGCGATGGCCGGGGCCGCCGGACAGATGCAGCAGATGGCTTCGGCGATGGAGTCGCAAATCGCCGACATGCAGGCCAAGATGCAGGAGGCGATGATGCGGGGCGACATGGCGGAGTACATGCGTCTGGCGGCCGAATTCCAGCAGAAGATGATGGAACAGGCCATGGGTAAACAGGAGTAACGACAAGTAAAGCGCAAGACAATGGAACAAAACAATATCTATCAACTGGTATTCAAAGTGACCCACGCCGGAGGCTCGGGCAGTTGCTTCTACCTGAAGAACTACGACCTCTTCGTAACCAACTACCACGTCGTCGAAGGATTTCACACGGTCGCCATACACGACAATGACCGCAACCCCTATCTGGGAAGGGTCGTGCTGGTCAATCCCGCGCTCGACATCGCCCTGCTGGCGGTCGACGGCGACTTCTCGTCGCTGCCCGAATTGCAGTTGGCGGGCGACGACTCGCTGGCCATCGGCGGCAAAATCTATGTGGCGGGCTACCCTTACGGCATGCCGTTCACCGTCACCGAAGGTTCGGTGTCGTCGCCCAAGCAGCTCGTCAGCGGCAAATACTACATCCAGACCGACGCCGCGGTGAACCCCGGCAACTCGGGCGGCCCGATGCTCAACGAACGCAACGAGGTGGTCGGCGTGACGGTCAGCAAATTCACGCAGGCCGACAACATGGGATTCGGCATCCGCGTCGAGAATCTGCGCAAACTGCTCGAATCGGTCGGCGAGCTCGACCGCACGGTCTTTCAGGTACAGTGCGGCAGTTGCGACGAACTGATCGCCGAGGAGGAGGAGTTCTGCCCCTCGTGCGGGGACAAGCTGCCCGAAGGAGTCTTCGACGAGCACGACGCATCGCCGCTCGCAGAGTTCGTGGAGAGCGCCATCGCGCAGATGGGCATCAACCCCATTCTGGCCCGCGACGGTTACGACTCGTGGCTGTTCCACAAAGGCAGCTCGGAGATCCGCATCTTCGTCTACGACGGCGACTACCTCTTCTCGACCTCGCCGATCAACCTGCTGCCCAAGAAGGAGGTGGAACCGGTGCTGGACTACATGCTGAGCGAGGATTTCGGTCCCTACAAACTCGGCATCGAAGGCCGTCAGATCTACATCGCCTACCGCATCCACCTCTCGGACATCACCGCGGAGTCCGAGGAGACGATCCGGCAGAACATCGTCAATCTGGCATTCCGGGCCGACGAGATGGACAACATGATGGTCGAGCGTTTCGGCTGCGAGTTCTCGGAGTACTCCAAGAGCGAGGCGTAAACGGACGGGAATGCGATGAACCACCTTTTCCGGCTTCTTTTCGCACTGCTATTCACGATAAACGGCGCGGCGGCGCAATCCGCCGACGCCGTTTTTTATATGGAGATGGACACGCTCGGCGGCGGCATCCGCGCCGGGCAGGAGTACGATCTCTACTACAAGAGCGCCATTCCGTTCGACTCGGTATCGCCCCCGGTGTTCGACGCGCGGATCGAGGTCATCAAAGGCCCCCTGCCGTGGCGCGGGAGCAGCTACACACTCGAAAACGGCCGGGAGAAATCCACCTCCGGCGAAGGGTTCCGCTACCGGATACGTTTCGCCGGCGAAGGGGCGGTCGAACTCCCCGCGGCCGGCATCAAAAAGGGCGGCCGGGAGTATGTGACGCCCGCTGCCGTCGTGCGCGTCCTGCCGGCGATCGGCGATCCGCAGGAGGTCGCCTGCCGGATCGAACTGCGCCCGGAGAAGCCCGGTCCGGAGGAAGATTTCTTCATCACGCTGACCTGCTCGGCCCGCCCCGACAGCAAGGAGCCCACCATCACGGCCTCCGGGCTCCGATGCCGCCCGATCAGCAGCGGTTCGCAGGTCCGAAACGGCGAGGCGCAATACACGTTTACATTCCTCGCCAATGCCGAACGGGGCGGCAAATATGTGCTCCGGGCCGAAAATCTCACATTCGGAGGCAAACCCTATCCGCTGGATCACACCCTGCAAATAGGCCGCATCCGCACCGCGTGGATACACGATTACGGCCCCCTGCTGGCGATCGGCGCCGGGCTTCTGTTCGAAATGCTGTTCCTGCGGCTCCTCTTCCGCCGGGAGCGCAAGGCGGATTTCGCCGCCTTCGTGCTGCGTCACAAGCGCATTCCCCTGACTACAAGTTGGGCGCTGACCCACTACGGAATCCCGTTCTTCCTTGTGAACATCCCGATGTTCTATTGGACAGCCATCCTCTCCGTGGAGTATCCCGCCGCCCGGGAGGGCAGTCTTTGGCCGGACCTCGGGATCGGTGTGTTTCCGCTGCTGCTCGCCGCATTGCTGATCCGGCGGCAATACCGGAAACTCTTCTTCACCCCTGTCCGCACGACGCTCCCGCCCGGGGAACTCTACCCGGCGATCGAGCGGCTTTGCCAAGAGCACGAATGGGTGCCCGACTACGTCGGGGAGGAGTGTTTCGTGGGCCATACCCCGACCGGGGCTTTCTCGTGGGGCGAACAGTTGTTCATCGTATTCGACAAAGGGCGGGTGTGGATCAACAGCGTCGGCAACATGGACCGGCGGGTCTCCGTCTCCTCGTTCGGACGCATCCGCCGGAACAAACGTCTGTTGCAGAAGGCGATCGAACAGACCCGATCCTGACACGGCAAACAAAAAAAGGGCCCTTGATAGGACTACCTTTGAAAATTTGCAACAGTCTGAGCAATCGGGCTGTTGCATTTTTTTACATAGGCGGAGGTAATGAAAAGGCAACGGTTCATTTTCAGTTAATCGCATAAAAATACCGCATTTCAAATAACCTATTGCAATATACGAAAATTCGCAAAATGGGCAAATCCTATTCGATCAAAGAAAAAATAACTAAGTCGACAAGCTATTGCAATAGCAGTTTAAAAATTTGAAGGATCTATCTTTTCTGATAAAATATTTCTAACTCTTAACGACAAGCGTATCGATGTATATGAAATTTAGATTAAAAACAAGACGAATTTTTCATTCATCTATTATTTGCAACAATTTTTGATTGTTCCCATATATAATAAAGCAATGATGAATGAACTTGATTTTCCTGATATCCATAAATAATCTTTATATTTTAATGAAAATCCCTGCAATCAACGATTGCAGGGATTTGGATGGACGACGGAATGCGTTGTTTAGGATATTTAGACGAAATGAATACCTGCATGGTTTTTAGCGACGTCGATGAAAGTCGATATGTTTTCGAGCGATGTGTCGCTTTCGACAGAATGGGAAGGCGAAAAAATGTATCCACCTCAGCACCGATGCCTAGAGGGTGTTCCGATTCCCAGTGCACATCCTCGGGAGACCCGAAAGGCAAGGTGCGTTGCATGGACAATCCCCCATGAAAAGCGAGACGTCCCCGGTATTTGGTGAGCATCGTATCAACGTTCATCACTTCGGGCTGGAACGGATTGAACCAATTCAACCCACAGTCGATCAGGTCGTCAAAAAGCTCTCCCTCGTCTCCGCAACTATGGATCATTACATATTTACCAGCATGGCGTACATGTTGATACATCCGCCGGATACGGGGATAAAGGAACTCCTTCCAGATATCGTATTCCATAATCAACCCCCGCTGCTGTCCCTAGTCGTCGCCGAAATAAACGGCGTCGATATCGAATGTGAGCGCTTTATCGACCTGAGCAATGTTGTAATCGCAAATAGCGTCAAGCAACGAATGGACGAATTGCGGATGGAGATAAAAATCCATCAGCAGGTTTTCGATGCCTTGTAATGACCAAGCCGCGACGAACGCAAACCTCAGACAAACCTTTATCTTCATTCCATTCAATAAAACCGTTACCGAACCGTTATTACCTGCCAACCCTCTTTCAGCGAATATTCCTTCCCCCGCCAGATGAACGTCCCGGCAACCCCTTCAGGCAGATCGATCCGGGCACGGAGCGCTCCGCGACCATCCGCCTCGTAATCGACATCTATTTTCCCGGCCGGGTGCGGAATAGCCCCGGAAACCCGTTTCAGATCGCCCAGCGCAGGTTCGATCCTCACCCGCCGGAAGCCCGGAGCATCGGAATCAATGCCCAGAACGATCCGGTAGAATTCGATGTTCGGGCTGGCGCTCCAGGCATGGCAATCCGATCGCGAAGGTTCGGGCTGTTCGGCCCAGGTAGTCAGCCCCAATGCAAGTTGGTCCCGCCAGATCTGTAAGCCCTCGAACAACATATCGCCGCTCCCGGCACTCTTCATCGCCAGTTGAAGATAGTAACGGAAAAAGACGCTGCATGGCATCACCGTCCGATCGTCTGTTATCCGGTGCAGCAGCGCCGAAGCCTCCTCCCCTTCCACAATGCGACAAAGAATCGCCAGTACATTGACATGCTGGGAGAAATCGCATTGCCCGAACGTATCGGCGAACATGCCTTTTCGGGCATTCCAATATTTCGGACGAATCGTGCCCGAGATAGCATCCGCCGTTTCGGAATACTCCCTCGCAACGGCTGCCGACCCGAATGCGGCCTCCATTTGCGATGCCGCACGCAGCGCATAGACATACAGCAAATCCTGAAATGCCGAATTACCCGCTTCTTCCCGGCGAGGTTCTCCGAGAGGAGTTCCGCTCCAGTCGGCAAAAAACCAATAGGGGATGCGCCGCAGACTATGATCGGGACGCAAATACTGCGCAAACCACGACAGAATGCTCCTCCATGCAGGCAGAAGCGTCCGCAGATACTCCTCGTCGCCACGGTACATCCAATAATCGTGTCCCATGGCAATCCACCACAGCGAAAACGACGGGATGAACTGGTGCAGGTGCGAGGGATAGCGGCTCATGGTGATACCGTCCGGGACGAGTGAACGCCGTCCCTGCTCCAACGCGCTGCGGACCAACCGGTCGTCCCGCGTATTGAACATCGTGATCATCGCCTGAATACGCGCATCGCCGAAATACTGCAACTGCTCGTAATAAGGGCAATCCATATAACTCTCATGGGCGCACAACCGGACCGTCCGCCAACCCGTTTCGAGTATCTCATGCAATACGGGATTCTCCTCAGCCCGAAATTCGCTCTCCCGACGCATCGGGTACATCGAAGTTACAGCCCGTATGTCGTCGATCCTCAACGGCTCGTCCGAAGTCCGGACGCAGATGCGCAGATAACGCCACGTCCGCCACCAAAGCGGTGAGAACACCCGCCCGGAAGCTCCATCGGCCACAATCACATCTTCATAACCGACAAACTGTTTGCCTTCCGTCCGGTCCCGGTTCCCCTTTATTCCACGCACGGGATCTTCGTAGAGCGCCTCGGCGTATCCCAGCGAAATCTCCGCATCACGGCCACCGCTGTAACAAAGAAGCGGATAACCGGTGGTCAGCACCCGGTTATCCAACAATAGCTCGGCCTCGGTATGGGCCGGAACGGTAACGGGAGCACACTCCGCCGGGAAGCACCCGGGAAGCGCAACCTTTTCGGCCCGCCGGACACAAGGGATACGGACCGTATCTGTCTCCATCGGCGGGATAGGACTCGGGACAAGCTGCCAGCCCGGATAATCGGCCGCCCCTTTCATGGCCGCAACGATCCGGCCTACCGCCGGATGCCAGTGCGAATCGTCATACTCCGGGGACTCCCATCCCCAGGGATATTTCGCCGCCACGACCCGTTCGCAGGCCCCGGCCGCATAATAACCGAATACGGGCCGTTCGTGCGGAGAATACGCCTCATTGCGAAGAGTGACCCATGACGTATCAGTATTGACAATCTCTTCACACGGCGTATTACCTTGCAGGAGGAACGCCGTTTTACCGAAACTGATCTGGGCGAGCGGCCGTTTATCGGCGAAATTCCACACGACGGCGGCAACCACGTTTCGTCCGGCGGTCAGATACGGCACGAGATCTACCGTTTCGAAATTCCAGTTCAGCACATCGCCGCAGGCAGGGCCCGTCGAAACCGGGATTCCGTTGACGTACAGTTTATACCGGTTATCGGCCGAGACATGAACGACGAATTTTCGGGGTAACTCCGACAGCCGGAACTCTTTCCGGAAATGACAAACACCGTAAACGCCGTCCGCCAGATCGGGCGCCGAGATCCAACTGGCGGACCAACGCCCCGAAAAGAGCCGGGAATCGATCTCCGGCTGCCTGTACCCTTCGAGCCGCATCTGGGCCCGGACAGACCATGCACACCCCAGCAGGAAACAGCAGCAAGCCGTTTTCAGCAGGATGGCAGGAAACATTCGCAAAAAGGACATATCGTCAATGGTTTATTTCAAGGTTCAATCTCGCTCCGGATCGAATACAGTCTCGATCCGATAGACTCCGGATGTCAAATTCAGTTGAAGGCGCTCCGGTTTCCCATACTTCTCCGCAATCCGTAACTGACCGGCAGTCGGAGCCCGTCCGTCCACTTGCAAACCCTCGGCCTGTTCCGGCAGCGTAACAACGGCCGTCGTGCCCTTCGGCACGGTCACGCTCAACACAAGCTTATTCCCCGCTATCCGCATCTCCTCTTCAATAATGCCCCTGACGGTCGGCACCCGGATCGAAACATTCCGAAGAGAGGCCGGGTCCGGCTCCACCCCGAATACGGAATAGCCCGGTTCCAACGGCCGGATGCCGCAGAGCTGTCCGGCGATAACGGTCAGCGCCCCACCGCTCCAGGCATGGTTCGTCGTACCGCCTCCGTAGCCCTTTTCGCCAATGCCCCATCCTTCGAAGAGCGTCGTATAGGCAGGATCATCGACCATATCGGCAAAACGCTGCGCGGTCCGCTCCATCGCATAACGGCCGTATCCCATCCGGAACAACGCCTCCATGACATATTTTTCCATATAGGGGCTGGCATGGAACTGCGTCCGGAAAACCTCGGAGAGTTTCCCGTAATAGGATTCATCCGCAATGCCGGACAGCACGGCAAGGGCCTGAACCCGGTCGTCCGTACAGCCGTGATACCCGGGATGTCGAAAAGCATGCCCGTTCCAACAGCGAAGGAAACCCTGTTTCACCCGGACCATGAGCACACGGTAGTCCGCGGCATCGTCCGGCCGCCCCAACGCAAGCGCCATATCAGCCGCACTCTCCAGAGCCAAGTAATGCCACCCGGCGAAAATCAGCCGGATATCGCGGTTATCGCCCCAGTCGCCCCAGGTCCAGCCCCCTTGCCGGAAAGCCGTCAGCCCCGTATCGTCCGTCTTCCAGAGCGAAAGATAGCGTTTCACGGCCGGATAAACCCGCCGGACCGTCTCCAGATCCCCCGTGTTCATATAATAATTCCAGAAGCCGTAACGCCCCACGGACGCCAGCATCTGCCCCGGAAGCTCTGAATCGTAATTACCCGCAGGGATCGGAGAAAAAAGCCCGCCATCCGGTTTCTGCCACCCTGCCAGTTCCAGAATCGCCTTGCGCATCAGGGCATGCGTCGAAGTCGAACAAGTATAAAAACTCTCGCCCATCAGCACGACGACATCACCCCACCATTGAGCACGTTCCCGATCAGGACAATCGAAATAGTTGTCGCGCATATTGACGTAGAGCGTGCGCAGGGCCTTTTGCCAAAACCGGTTGTAGAAATCGTCGTCACAGTGGAAGCGGCCCTGCAACTCGGTATCATAGCCGGTTTCCCGATAAGCGACTCGCGTCAGCGCCACATGCTTCGGCAGGGTCAGCCGCAATTCCTGGCCATTCATCCAACCGAACGACTCGTAGATCTGAAGCCCCTGCCGGGTGACATACTCCGCCCGGACGTTGGATGTGCCTCCTGCAAAGGTATGATCGGTCGAAATGCCGACCACGCTTCCGCCCTGCGGGTCATCGACCGTAATCACCGGGGTCATCTGCATATTGTAAGGCAACCGCACGACCACGCTGTCCGCCTCCCCGGCGGAAAACCGTTCGAAACGGGCCTCCCGCACCCCGAAATCCTTCCATTGCGGAATCGGACGTTCGACCAATCTGCCCCAGGGGGCATCGCCCCACCGGCCGATCTCCCGGGCATTCCGAAATCCGTCGAGATCGGACTGATCAGCCGTCTGCCACGCTCCGATATCCCGACGCGCATCGAAACGGATATTCGACTCGGCCAGCCTGAAATTCGGATGGGGCTCACCCGTATTCCCGAAAGCCGGATGGACACGGCAGAGCCACAGGGAGTCGCTTTGCAGGGAAAAATGTTTCCCGACCACCGAAAACAACAACCCGGCCCGGCCGCTGTCCTTGTGGGAAAAACCGTCCTTCCCGAAATGCCACAGCAGGACAGCGATCCGGTTCGTCCCCTTGCGCAGGAAAGGGGCGACGTCCACCCGGTCGTAATACATATCACCGGGGGTCGGGCCCCGTTTCAGGCCACCTTCGAAAACAACGCACTCGCCGTTGATCCACAACCAGTATTTCGTATCGGCCGCAATGCACACCGGTGCGATTGCCGGCAGGGCTTTCAGTTCCACATCGCGCCGGAATGCAATCCAACTGTTCGGAAGGTCCACACCGCTCTCCGACGAGGTGATCCAACGGGCATCGGGGCGCTCCCCGGCCGACGCTCCGAGGTTTTGCAACGGCAAAACCGCAAGCAGGCAGACAAAAAAGCGGATTCTCACGGCCATGTCTATTTTATGATCTTACAATGCGTTAAACACGGATTTACTCAGTTGACCACTATTTGGTCCAACCATTACCTCGAACTCGCCCGGCTCATAGATATAGCGCAAATCGGGCGTGTAGAACTTCAGCATTTCCGTATCGATCGAGAAATCGACCTGCTTCGTCTCCCCGGGCTCCAACCGTATTTTCCGGAACCCCTTCAGTTCCATGACCGGCCGCGTAACCGAAGCCATCCGGTCACGCAGGTAGAGCTGTACAACCTCACTGCCCGGACGTTTGCCCGTATTGGTCACCCGGATACTTGCCGTGACGCACTCTCCCGGCGCCATCTGCGTCCGGTCCAGCTCCAGATCTCCGTATCGGAAATCGGTATAGCTCAGCCCGTATCCGAACGGATAGAGCGGCAACACCGTCTCGTCGATATAACCGGTAACATAGGCGCGGATCGTCCCGGCCTCATCAGCCGGACGGCCTGTCGACTTATAGCTGTACCGCAGGGGAGCCTGCCCGACCGTGCGAGGAAAGGTCATCGTCAACCGCCCGCCGGGCTCCGCATTGCCAAACAACACATCGGCCACGGCCAATCCGGCCTCGGTTCCCGGGAACCAGACATTCAGGATCGCATCCAGATTCGCATCCTCCCACACGAGGGTCATCGGACGCCCTGCGAAGAGGACCAGTACGACCGGTTTTCCGGTCCGTTTCAGCTTTTTCAGCAGTTCCTTCTGGGCGTCGGGAATATCGAGGTAAGCACGTGAAGCCCCCTCGCCCGCCAACTCAGCGGCCTCGCCCATAACCGCCACGATCACATCGGCCTTCCGGGCAACGGCAAGAGCCTCAGCCTCCAACTGTTCGACCGTCCGGTCATCGCGGTCGAAATGTTTATAAGGGGTACCCCAATTCTGCGTAACCCGGTCTTCCATCTCTTTGTCATAGGTCAGGTTGCTACCTTTAGCATAAAGCAGTTTGACCCGGTCGCCGACTACGGTACGCAGCCCCTCCATCACGGAAACAGCCGAATATAAGTCTGCACCCATTGTCCAAGTCCCCAACATATTCGGCTTATTATCGGCCAGCGGGCCAATAACGGCTACGGTTCCCCCGGGCGCAAGCGGCAGCAACTGATTCTTGTTCTTCAGCAGCACGAAGCTTTCAGCCGCCATCCGGCGCGCTTCAGCCCGGTGTTCCGGAGTGAACACATCCGACCGGATTCGCATCGTATCGTTGTATTTGTAAGGATCGCTAAAAAGCCCCAACTTATATTTTGCCCGCAGTATCCTGCGACACGCCCGGTCAATATCCTCCATTCGGACCTTGCCCGCATCAAGCGAGGCTTTCAGCGTGCCCCATAGCCCCTGACTGGCCATATCCATGTCCAACCCGGCCTTAAGACCGCGAGCCGAAACCTTCTGCAAATCCCCGATACCGTGCACGGTCATCTCCCGCACGGCATCCCAATCCGAAACGACGAATCCGTCGAATCCCCAGTCCCGGCGCAGGACATCGTTCAACAACCACTCGTTCGCTGCGGCAGGAACACCTTCCACCTCGTTAAATGCCGCCATCACGCTGCCGGCACCGGCGTCGACAGCGCTTTTGTAGGGCAGAAAATAATCCGTATACATACGCTGACGGCTCATATCCACCGAATTATAATCCCGGCCTCCTTCCGGAGCTCCGTACAGCGCGAAATGTTTGACGCAGGCCAGTATCTGATCGTTACGGGAAAGGTCGCCCTGATACCCCTTCACATAAGCCTCGGCGATCAGCGAAGCCAGATAAGGGTCCTCGCCGGAGCCCTCGGCGACACGTCCCCAGCGCGCATCGAACGAGATATCGACCATCGGGCTGAAAGTCCAGCTCACACCCTGGGCACTCGCCTCGACTGCCGATATCCGGGCCGACCGCTCGATCGTCTCCGGATTCCAGGTGGCAGACATGCCCAACGGTATCGGGAAAACGGTGTTATAACCATGTATCACATCCATACCGAACAGCAACGGAATTCCCAAACGGCTCTCCGTCACTGCAGCCTGCTGAAGTTCAAGCATCTTCGCCGGCGACATCACGTTCAGCAACGCCCCGATCTCCCCTTTGGAAATGCGGTCACCCGTAGCCGATTCCGTCACCGGTCCGGTCATGGCGGACCCGTCCACCGGGACCAGATTCAACTGCCCTATTTTCTCTTCCAGAGTCATCTCGGAGAGCAACTTATCGACAAACCGGTCCATCTCACGATCACCGCTGTCCATCCCCGGATGCGAACATCCGACCATACCCGTACATAATCCCAACAGTACGGTTCGCTTCAATCTCTTCATCATCTTAACCATATTCATATCATTGAACCGGAACGAGTGTGACGGCATCCACGAAAGCCGTCTTGTCTTCTTTGCTGAAACTCCGTATCTCTATCATCCGAATCCCCTCCTCGACGACGAAAGGAGCGCTTTCACAGACCTCATAAGCCGTGGCATCGGCCGGTGAGAACACATCGCTTACCTGTTTGCCGTCGACATAGAATGCCATACTCTGCCCCAAGCCCGAACTCTCTCGATAAGAGGCCTTGCAGGTCATTCTATAGGTCCCGGCAGCCAACGAAACCCACTGCGTCACATCACTCGCCCCTTGCAGGAAAAGCACCTGCGAACCTTCCGGGGCCGGAGGAGGGTTGAAGTCGCTCCCATAGCGCGCAACACCCGAATTTCCGCGGAAAGTCCACACGCCGCCCATGGGACGATGCTCGTATTTTCCATATTCGAGGGCGGGTGATTCGAATCCCCCGTTCGCCAGTGCAGGTGTGCCTGTGTAGGCGGGAGCAATAACGAGCAGCCTCCCGTCGGCCAACTTGTTGCCCTCGATGGTCACCGAGGGATCGGCCGTGGAGACAAACATCACGCCCTCGGGAAGAGAAAACGTATTGTTGCGGATGATACCGTAGTTATTATCATCGAGATGGGTGAAATGGATCTCAAATCCGCGGGGCGAATAGGCATTGCGATGGTTGTTCTCGAAACGGCAATTCTCGATCGTACAATGATCGTTCGCCTGCTCCGAACCACCCCCGCTCTCGAAAAACATAATGGCACATCCGGCATTGTCGTGCATATAACAATTCCGGATAACGACATTGCGGTTATTCCGCTCGAAGTCGATAGCCTCCCCATCGGGGTCCGTGCCGAGACGCTGCTGAAAGGCGAATTCCGAATCGACGACCTCGTAGCCGTCGACGATACCGAGGAAGAGGCCGCAAGTCCCCTGCGGAGCCGCCTGCTGCCCGCCGTAAAACGACTTGCAGTTCTTCATGGTACCGCCCTTCACCCCGATGATCGAATAACCTCCGTAATGGCAATACTCCGCCTCGCAGTCGGTCACATTGATATTCGTACCGCCCGAAACGGCAAACAAATGCATGGTGCGTTCCGAAGTGCAGGAGACGATCTCGACATTGCGGTTGTGTTCCGCATTGAAAAAGATGCCGACATAAGGCATATCTGCCGTATGGATGTTCCTCATCACGATATTGCCGTGTGTCCCGCCATCGTTGATACCCATAACAACGCCGTATCCCGTACCGTTGGAGATCTCCAAGTTCTCGACCTCGAGATAATCCGAATTGTTAATCGTCAGAATGCTGCTCCCGGCAGGCGCCGTCGGGGCCGTCAGGCGCGGCTTCGCACCACTGCCGTATGAAGAGATGACGATCGGTTTTTCGGCCGTTCCCTTAAACTTGGAATTAATCACCGTCACCCCGTTCCATGTATCGCCCGATCGGAGCAGGATGCGGTCGCCCGGTTCGAACGTTCCCCGATTGATCCGGTCCAGCGTTTTCCAGGGGGCATCAGGAGAAGTTCCCGGATTCGAGTCCGAACCGAGCGAGCTGCTGATGTAATAGGCCGGGCCGGCATCCTCTCCGCCGCCTTCGTTGCCGCCTTGGTTACCTCCGGTCGGATTCGGGCCCTGCGACTCCCCGCCGCATGCGGAAATAGTCAGCATGCAGCCAAACATACAAAAGAGTTTTCTAAGTGTCATGGTTCTATGGTTTATCATTCAGTGCTTGTTGAAAAAACTAATCAATTATCAGTAACGTACAATAATTCGCTGTTTTCGTTCATTTTTCGGAAGAACGATCGCCTGACGCTCTGCATCCCACTTTGTCCACAGTCGATCATTAATCGTCACTTCCCGAATCGGCTTTCCAAACGGAGCGTGTACAAAAAGCCGTACGTCAGGCAAACAATCCGGAAGCATAACTTCCGCCTCTATCGTATTGGCGTCAGCACCCGGTTTGAGAACATAGCTAAATAATCCGAAACGGGTTTGTACTCCGAAAAGTTCGACTCGCTGCCCCACCTCCAACCATCGTTGTGGAACTCCATTCGCCAACCAGACTTCATCACCCTGTTCGTCAATTAACATATCGAGAATCTGGCTGACCATGCGTGCTTCATCCGGAGTTTTGTAAAACGGGCCGCTGGCATGTTCCCACATCCGATATTCCTCCGACAACATGACGACATCCGGATAATACAAGGCTGTAAAATTATTGTAGAGACTGCGTATCGCAGCTTGGGTTTCATGGCGATCGAGATAAACACTGATCGGATTCTGCAAACCCGCCTGAAAAACCATTCCGCCTCGGCTAAACCAAAATTCATCGTCCACCCATCCGTGTGTGTTGAGTCCCATCGAAGAAGAGAGCGTCAGATTATCTTCCCAATCGTTCAAAATCCACTCGGCCATTTTGGAATATGGATCTATAAGTCCCGTTTTCAACAAAGTGACCGGCCCATAAAGGACCTCACGCGTAGCCGACAAACGAAGCGTAGGGCGGATATTCATCCCATAACGGTCGTAATACTCCGATTTTTTCGCTCCGAAGTAACGAAACCGCTGATAAGGATGCACCGGGACATAAGGGATACAGGTATTATTACGCAGCCGTACAACAGGAGCCTGTTCCATAGCGCGCTGCAAACTGTGAAGAATATCTGTACGGTATGCCTCAGAGGCCACTCTGTAATATTCAGCTTGTGGCATCTTCGCTTCGGCAAAGGCCTCGGCCATGGATTTCATGCCCAGATAGGCATAAGCATTGGTCGCATACCAATAACGCCATTCGTAGCAATCCTCCAGCATACCGGCAGGCAACAACCCGTAATGCAAAACCGGTTCTCCGTTACGGTCGAAAAGTTTGGTCTGATTGCGCTGCTCGATAATCCAATCGGCGGCGCGCATCAGTTGAGGCGCAACCCGTTCAAGCCACACCTTGTCCCGTGAATGCAGATAGTGATGGGCCATGCCCCAAAGGACAACGCCATGATTCATATTATAGCCTAACGCCGTATAATCAATATCCTCGGAAATGCGGACACCATGAAAAACACTTTTTTGGTCTCCGGTATAAGCTCCAGGCAATTTACAACTTCCCTGTAACTGTAAAAACGTTTCAAGGCAATTTCTGACCGTCTCGACGTCTCCCAACCGGTCCAACAGATGGGTCTGAAAAATGGATTCGTTCGCATAAACCGGATAACTGAATGTAGCGGCAGGAGCCAGATACAGCCCGCTCTCCGGTTCTTTGGTAATACTCATCCGGATATGGGCGACGGTCGACTTGGCCAATGCATTGAAAGTCGGCTCGGGAACATTGAAAACGGTGTTTGCGGAGATAACGCCACGCCAATACTCGATAACCCGATCCCGTTCTGCCGCATAATCCAACAGAGCCAGACGCCGGGCATCAACCGGAGTAAGATTTCCGATAAATGGGAATCTAAAATAAAAAGTTTCCGATGAATTCGCATCCAAGAAGAAGCGACAGCCAATTCCGTGACCGGCATCATCATTGAACACAGCAGTCTGAATAGCATCATTTTTCACATGCGAAACCTGAGCCCGCAGAAATTTTTGCCCGCCAACCAGATCGTATACGGAACCATCCTCAAGTGCGACTTCCGTCAATGCGCTATTCCCTTGCAGCCGGAGATGGGCCTGACGGGCCTGCAACGAAGGATTGGAAACCCGCAACTTCACCATTAAAACGGCCGGTGTAAATTCATTACGCGCCGTATCAATCGGAGAAAAAGAAACCCCGTCGGCGAAAGTAACGAAAGTCTCCTCCTCGAAAAGCAGTCCCTCGTGCCGCCATTGCGCTGAAACGACAGGCAGGCAATCATTCAAGACGGACATGCGACAATTATCTTTATTACGAAGATAACAAGGCTCCTCCCCTGTGCCGAAACTCCATGTAAGCGCATGACCTTTCCAATTACAAAGCGAGAGCGCTTTACCCCGCAGATTTGTCCGGCCTTTATCAATAATCAAATTTCCACCCCATTCAACAGCAAATTTCTGCCAGTTCGCATCACATGCCAACGGAAGATAAATACGATTGCCCGATTGATCATAGGTAGGATCCTTAACCGGAATCTCGTGGCGGGCCCTATCGTAAGAATGTTCGGCTTCGGACATAATTTGCGATCGTATTCCCGAACCATGAATGACTGACGGTAAAAAGGATACAGAGTCATTTGCTGAAGTAATGCAGGCCCCGAAATCGGGAAGATACATAGGTCCGTCAGCGACATCGTCCGTGGCGAAAGAGAACGTTCCCCGATTCGTCCGTACAGTCAGTATAGTCTCTTCATTCGATCCAGACAATAGACACCGGGCAGTTGAGGCCTCGATAACCACACCTTTACGCTTACCGTCGTCGAGCTGCCATCCGGCCTTTCCTGATTTACGGTCTCCCTTTGCCCAATTCCAACCCGAAACATGATGTATGAATCCGTTAAATGCCGAGACACTGCCCATGGCCTCGCCATCTTGCAGAAACTCTATCCGGAAACGTTCTTTTCGGAGCGCAGCCATCGTATATGCTTCCACGCTGTCAATCACACTTCGATATTCCGACGGAAATTTCACCCGTATTTTGAGTGTTCGACGATAGAGTATCTCTCCGGGCAGCCGGTCCGCCGTAGGGAGCTCCCCGATACGAAGCGGCAGGAACGTGCAAACGACACGATTACCATTGACAAGGGTCCGAATATCGGCTTGCACCCACTTGCCACGCCACAAATCATCCTCCTCATCTTCATAAGAAGGCATTTGCGGAGGACGATCAGGCCAGGTATCGTGCCAATATTCCACTCTAAGGCTATCGACCATTTTCTTTAAAGGCGGCGTATGGCACACGATCTCCAGACGCTGGATATCACGAGGCATCGACCAGCGAATTCCCAAATTTCCGACCGGGTCTTCACCTAAAAGGGACGTTCCGGAAACAAGTTCGCAGCCCAATGGCGAGTCGTCATCAGACCAGTAACATGGAGTACCGAAAAAGGCAGCGTTCAAATATTCATCTTGTATAACACGAGTTATCCGATTTATGCCATAGATTGAATTATTCAACATGGACAAAATCGACAATATAGTAATGCTTATAATCCTTTTTTTCATTACTACTCTCCTATTTTACAATCTCATAATCGAACTCCTCGACGACCACCGGTCCGAGCAGTCCGGAAGACTGCAACTCCGAAGATGCGGTCCACGGGTTGACGGGCGTCCAAGTCTTGCGCTGTCCGGGCGACAACCGCTGGTCACCGATCAACCGGTTCATCCAGTTGTTCGCCACCTCGACCTCCAGCGTATTTTCACCTTTCCGTACCAAACCAGAAACATCGACCCGATAAGGGGGCGTCCACGTTCCTCCGGCACAAACGCCGTTCAGGTAAACCCGTCCCATGACCATCACCTTGCCCAGATTCACATAGACAACGCCGGGACCGACGCTTTCAACCTCGAAAGAGGTCTTGTAACGGGCCGTTCCGGAGAAATAGCGGATACGCGGATCGTCCGCCGCCGTCCAATCACAAAGCCGATCGAATACGACCGGACCCTCGGGAGCATCCAGCCCTTCGAAAGTCACCTTCCACGGACCCTCGGCCCGGGCCAGCACGGTCGCTCCGGGAAAATTCCCCACAGATGACGGCCGGGCCTCTTTCTTCCGGTCGAAGACAATGAACGCACTGCCATATGGTTCCAGTTCCAACGGAACTGTCGTAATCCCGTCCTGCCGCGAGAACCCGGGCAGTTGACGAATGCCGCCGGTCAAGGCATCCCACAGTTCCGGTGCACCGCTCTCCGTCCGGAAGGCGGCCTCAAACACGACCTTGCGTTCCTGCTGGTTCGACAAGAAATAGACGTCACCCTGCTCCGTTGCCCGATGGATGAACCGGATATCCATATTCTGCCCCTCGATGCGGCAGTCGGGCCGCATCGAAAGAAATGCGAAAACCTCCTCCAGCGAACAACCGTCGCCAAAAACGCACCCTTTGCCGTAAACGTTATATTTCACCGCAGCCTCGGAGGGCCACATCCGTTCCGCAGTCTTTTTCACCCGTTCATCCGCCCCGGGGTATCCGGCCAAACCGGGCGATCGCTCCGGTGCCGGGCCAAGCACGGTCAGTCCGGCACGAACCATCCGTTCGATCGCATCGAGCAGTTCGGGACGCATGGTACGGAGCTTCGGCAGCACCAGCACGCGGTACTCCATCCCGCCGTCCAGCACAAGCCGTCCGTCCCGTACCTTCGAATGTTTCAACAGCACCTCTGCATTGATATAATCGAACGAATAGCCGTTCGGAAGCGCCGGATCGCACACGCCCGTCATCTTCGGCGCATCCTCCCCGATAAAATAGGCCACATCAGCCACATAACGTCCCTGCTGCAACAGATAGCCGGTCCGCTTGAGGTAATCGACAAAGGCATCCAACTGGCTGAACCATGTGTTTTTCCGATTGAATTCATTGCCGAACCAGGAGCTCATACCCGGGAAGCAGTCTTCGTAAGGCTGATGAATATAGACATGCAGCAGCGTACTGTTGATGCCTTCGGCAAAGAAACGGTCGCCGCGCTGTTTCATCAGGTAGGGGTAGCGGCTGAAGCCCTGCAACCCCGCGGTGAACGATTCGGCCCACACGCGGCGCTTCCCGTAAATGTGCGCACAAGATGACGCCGCCCGATTCTCGATGTCACCCAGCGAGCCCTCGCTCCAGAACTCCCCGGCCACTTCATCGGACTGTCCGCCATATTGCAGAAACTCGCCCGGAAAACCCCAATGGCCGTAATTTTCCAGCCAGGTCGTCAGGCCGTGTTTATGGCTCTCCTCCCGCAACCCGCCGACATAATCATAAGAGACACGGTCGGCGATGAGCCGGCGAAGATCCCAAAGGAAACGGTCGGAGATATCTTGGCTCCCGACAACCGTCCCATGCAAAACCGGAAGATAAGGAAGCGGATCGTAACCATAGGTCTCCTCGAAACGCTCCGCCATATCGTCGGTCCAATTCTGCCCTCCGGTCTCGTAACTATCCTGCACAACCACTTTGAAGGTCCGGCGATCCTCTGCCGGAATACGGCGCAGTATCTCTCCGATAAAGGCATCGAAATGGCTCGCCACATGCTTCTTGCTCATCTTATCGATCTCAAGCCCCAGTCCCTCGGGGCTGGCCGGACCGTTCGTCACGGTCGTAGAACGCATGGCCAGGCGCTCCACCCGCCATTTCCCGGCAGGGACTTCCCAACGCAACGTTCCGTCGCTGAAACTTGCGGTAATATCCTTCACTGCACCCGGATCGACCGGCAGCGATTCCTGTACGACGGGCTGAGGTTCCCAAAGATAGTCATGCCACATGGGAAGCGGCGTCTGGAACATCTTTGCAAGCGTCTTTTCCGGGAAGCGTTCCACCTGCGGAAGAGACGACAGCATAGCTTTAAAAACAGCGCTGCCCGGCGCCGGAACGACCAACCGGTAAGCTGTCGAAAGTGTTTCGGGAAGGGAGACGACGATCGGGGCCAGAGGGTCAAACCCGACGTTCATCTGCAAATTGCTTCTGTCGATGGCAAACCGCTTCAGCAACCTGTATCCTCCGTTTTCCCGGCAGTAAAGCTCCGCCGACGTAAGGATCGGCCTGTCCACCCAAATCGTAAGGCTACGCATCGGCTGCTCTCCCGACACGTTCCAGTCCAGACGCAACTCCTCTCCGTCATGCTTCACCGCCCGTTTCGTATCGCTTTCGGCCGTCCCGGGCAATGGATAGGCGATGACCCGCACATCCTTCGCATCAGCCCCCACCTCCGGGAGGGGGCCCTCGAACAAAGCCGGGCCTTCGATAACGGTCTGCGCCGACGCCAGATAACGCATGCTCTGCTGCGGTTCGACCCAGGGACCTCCCGACTGACTCCACCCGGGACTATTAAAAATACCGATCTCTATATCGAGCTCCCCAGCACGCTTCAACGCAGCGTGCATCACACGCCACCACTCCGGCGAAAAGAGCTGATGCTCCCCATAAGGTTGATCGCCGATGCCAATGTTGCCGATAAAGGCACGGTTGATACCGACCTCCTTCATGGACTCGAGGTCCCGAACCACCCCTTCCTCGGAGATGTTGTCCGACACCCAGTACCAGTAGACGGCCAACGGCGTTTCATCGGGCACACTCCGGAACGCATTACGCATCTGTTCCATCGAAGGGCCGTCGCAGGCCGTTTCACGACATGAAACCGAAAAGGCCGCTACGGCCAACATCATCAGCAATAAGATTCGTTTCATCATAGAGAAAGTATGTTTACAGGTCTATCATCCCTGAAAGGAATATCAAAATAACGACATTATCCGGAATACACAACGCCATCCGGAGGATTATTTTACAGAAATCTCCAACCGCGCTTTGCGCAGGCTCCCGGCCGACGCCTCGAACCCGATCTTCCCGGGATGTTCCCCCGACTGGACAATCGCCACGAGCTGTCCCTTGAAAGCCTTCATCCGCGGATGGTGGAACGGCTCCAAACAGGTCGGATCTCCGTTCGAAACCGCCCGGAACACTCCAACCCCGGTAACCCGGAACGAGATCTCCGGATCGGCATCCGGACAGAGATTGCCGTCCCGGTCCACCACCCGTACCGTGATGAACGAAAGGTCCTTACCATCGGGACGAATGGTTTGCCTGTCGACCGCAAGCTCCAGCCGATAGGGCTCACCGGCCGTATGTACTTCGGTTTCGGCCGCCGGTTGCCCGTTCTTATCATAAGCCACCACCCTCAGCGTACCGGGTTCATATTTCACATCCATCCACATCAGCCGGTAACGGCGCTGGCGCCAAAGTCCCCGGGCGGCCTCTTCGCTGTCGGTCGCGGCCTGTGTCATCGTCGTATCCTTAGCAATACGCCCCTGACTCTTCCCGTTGACAAACAGTTCAGCAGAAGGATAGTTCGTATAGACGAATACGGGCGTCACCTCCCCTTCGCGGCCGGGCCAGGTCCAATGGGGCAGGACATGCAAAGTCTCTTCCTCGGGCCGCCAATGGCTCCGATAGAGGTAATAGCGGTCCTTGGGCAGTCCGGCCAAATCGACAATGCCGAACAACGAACTGTGGTTAGGCCATATCTCGTGGTAGGGCGTAGGTTCACCCAGATAATCAAACCCCGTCCATACAAACTCACCGATACACCAGTCATAATCGTCATGCAGCACAAAATCGTCTTCGGGCAGATTGGACCAACTGCCGCAATCCAGATCGTAGCCCGACGACTGGTTGTCCGGACGGACTTTGTTCGTGGTACGTTCCACCGGAAAATGGTAGGTTCCCCGCGAACTGAATGCAGAAGCGGTCTCGGAACCCATCAGTATTTGCTGAGGAAGCTCGTGATATGCCTTCGTATAGAGATGAGTCCGGTAGTTAAAGCCCACTACGTCCATAATGGCCGCAAAATGGGTGTCGATAGCATCCTGCACCCGGTCGATCCCCATGGTGACAAGCCGCGTCGGATCTTCCCGATGGCAGATATCCTGCAACCAGCGGGCAATTTTCGCTCCCTCGTAGCTGCTCTGGTCGGGAACTTCGTTGCCGATGCACCACATCACCACCGACGGGTGGTTGCGGAAACGCCGGACCGTATTGGTCAGATCCCGTTCGGCCCACTCGTCGAAATAGAGGTGGTAACCGTTCTTCATCTTGGGAGCACGCCACTCGTCGAACGTCTCCACCATCACCATTAACCCCATCCGATCACATAATTCGATCAGTTCCGGAGCCGGGATATTATGCGCGGTGCGGATGGCATTGGCCCCCATCTCCTTGAGGATCGACAGCTGACGACGCAGCGCACTGACGTTGACCGCAGCGCCCAACGGCCCGAGGTCATGGTGCAGGCAAGCCCCCCTGAACTTGATCGGTTGTCCGTTCAGGAACATGCCCCGGTCCGGGACAATCTTCAATTCGCGGATACCGAACGTAACCAGTCGGATCTCCTGAAGTTGCCCATCGGCATAGAGCCGGAGTTCGGCCTCATACAAGTCGGGGGCATCGGGCGACCACAACCGCGGAGCATCAATGACCAAATCCTGACAGAAGGTTCCGCCATCGTATTTGGAAAGCGTTGTTTCGGCCTCCGAAACAGTCCGTCCCCCGGCATCCCGAAGAAGCGTTTTCAACACCAGCCGCGAATCCGTTCCCGCCGGCAATTCGACATCCGCCTGCACCCGCACCTTCGCATAGTCCGGACGAATCTCGGGTGTCGTGAGGCGGATTCCCCACAACGGGATGCGGACCGCCTCCGAAACGACCACATGCACATTTCGGTATAACCCGGCCCCCGGATACCACCGGGAGGACTCGGGATAATTCTCCAACCGTACGGCCAACACATTATCCGCCGGCTTCAACAACCGGGTCGCATCCAGTTGGAAGCTACCGTATCCATAGGGCCAGTAGCCAAGTTTCTCTCCGTTGAGATAGACTTGGGCATTGCTCATGGCACCGTCGAAAAGAATACCTGCCCGTTTCCCGACTGCGAAATCCGGCGCATCGAAACGAATCCTGTACCAGCCGGTACCGACAACGGGCAATCCCCCGGTGCGTCCGGCCTTGAGCGACGGAACGGTCTCGCCGTCCTGCTCGATAGCCACGAACTGCGGATCATTGTTGATGTCGAAAGGCCCGTAAATCGCCCAGTCGTGCGGAACCGTCACACGCTGCCAGCCCGAATCGTCAAAATCCGGACGAACGGCTTCGGCCCGGTCTTCCCGGGTAAACCTCCACCCCTTTTCCAGTTTGAATTCCGTCCGTGCGGCAAATGCGGAAAAAGCGGTCAGTAAAAAAATCGCGGTAAAAGATAATCGTTTCATTCAGCGTTTTGTCATTTATCGGGAAATCCGGCACGGCGACGAACATGGCGCCGTGCCGGAGATCGGCCGTTACCAGCCCGGGTTCTGCCAGTTGCCCCCGGTAAATTCCTGCATCTTGTTCACTTCATCCTGATCGATCGGATAGATATAGTATTTATCCCTCCAATTCGAGCGGGGGAAGCTGATGCGTTCGTATGCATAACCGGCATCCTTCTTCGTAATTTTCATTCCGGTCACGCATTTGTCCGTCTTGTCCAGCACCTTCCAGCGCCGCACGTCGAAGAAACGGTGTTCCTCGAAGGCCAGCTCCACACGACGTTCATTGCGGTAGCGGAGCTCGAACTCGTCTTTCGACATTCCGGCAGGCAGCGAGGGCATCCCGGCACGCGCACGGACGAAATTCACGGCATCGCGGGCCGAAGCCTGGGTTCCGGCTACATCGACCGTCCCGTCGGGGCCCTTGACCTGATAAGCCGCTTCGGCGAAATTGAGGTATATCTCGGCCAGACGGAACAGGCGGATGGCACCATCGGCATTGTTGCTCACGTTCGACTGCCAGTTGTTGAACTTACGCATGTAATAACCCGTGCGGGTACTACGGCGGTTATTCGTCGAGATGCCATCGGTAGAGCCGACATAGGTATAGACATTGGGATCAACCTCGACTTCCGACTCCTCGTATTCGATCGTGATCTTGATCGAAGCCATCACCATGTAGGCAGCAGCCTCCTGCTCCAGAAAATCGAAGCGAATGTACGAATCGGAGCCCCACGAATCGGCGAAATTGTTCTTCATGTGCTCGGTCATGTCGAACGAGAACTCCACGACCTGGCCATTCGTAGGCGCGAGGTCTCCGAGTTCAAGCCGTTTGGCCGGGTCGATCGCGCCGTCCACCACGAAGAAGAATCCCAGATTGCGGAAACGGTCCGTCGTCTCATCGGTCAGATAATAGAACGAAAAGGTCATCTTTTTCAGGCGGTCCCAGTCGATGCCGAAGTTCACCGGTTTGAAATAGGCATAGGGATCGCCGCCTGAAGTAAGAACCGTCCAAACATCCTTGTATCCCTCCCATTCGGACATATAGTTGAGTGTCACATCGTTGTAAGGAGGATCCTGGAATTCCATCAGGAACTCCTTCCGGTCACCGTCTGCGTCGCCCAGCACTCGCTGCGCACCATTGTAATAGATCGAGGCATAGAAACGCGGATCGCGGTTCTCATAGGGATTCTGCGGATCGTAGGTACTGTTGTCTGGATTGTAATTGGGCTGCCGGTGCGTATCGTCCGTATAGGGATTCGCCAGATTGAGCACGGGCTGCCCGTCGGCCGTTTCGTAACAATCGACCAGTTCCTGCGAAGGGCACGGGCCAGCCTTGAGCTGACCGGGCGTGGAGAGCAGACCGGCCTGACGCCATACCTCCATCTGAGCGCCGACCTGAAGGATGGTCTCCTTGTCGGTCGAACGGCGGTCATCGGAACTGGTGATGAAATAGAGCGCGTAGGGATTCTGTGCGATACCGGGCGAAGGAACATTGTCAAAGAGCTTGTAATCGTGGGTCAGCAGCACGGAGAGTGCCTCACGGTTGACCTCGAGGGCATCTTCCCAGTCATACGTCCCGTCGGACCACAGCGGGCTGGCGGCATAGGTCACGGCCTGTGATTTGATGGCATAGGGAACGGCGCGGGTCATGATCCCGAACGACGCTTCGGGAATACCCCAGCCGAAAGCCGTCTCGCTGTAAGCAAGCGCCGCATCGCAATCCTCGACGATGAACCGGACCACCTCGGAAAAGGGAGCCCGAGCGTCTTCCGTATAGTCATGGTCCTGTTCGTAGGTGTTCTTCAACAGCGGCACATCGCCGTAGCGCTTGATGAGCTGCAGGTAGTAGAGCGCACGCAGTACATGCGCCTGAGCGGTCCAGCCGCCCACCTCGTCGTCATTGGACTGGATCAGGGCAGGATCGACGTCTTTGATACGCTCGAGGAACACGTTACAATGGCGAATACCCTGATAAAGTCCCGCCCACGGACTGCCGTCGGTAGAGTAAGAGGCATAGTTCGAAGCGCTCACAGCGTCGGTGTACCATGCGGCATAGCGCGAACCGGCCAGAATATCGTCGGCGTCCTGTGCCTCGTCGGTCAGCGACGAGCGGTCCATATAGGGGGCCGGGCAGTATCCATAGCACGAATTGAGATAGGCCCTCACTCCCCGGCGCTCGGAGAAGAGCGCATCGAGGGAGGTACGTCCGTCGTAGGGAAGGTCCATGACATCGTTGCAGGACGAGGCCAGGCAAATCACGACGAGCAAAATATAATACAATATCTTTTTCATCTGTTCGGTAGATTTAGAAGTTCAGAGAGAGTTTGACGCTATAAAACCGGTAGACCGGAACGGAAAGAAAACTACCCTCGGGACCGAAGTCGGACGATTTCATATTATCCCATGTGAACGGGTTTTGCACGCTGAAACTCAACCGCAGGTTCTCGGCCGAGATGGCTCCGGCCCATTTGCGGGGCAGCGTGTAACCCAGTTCAATATTCTTCAGACGCAGGTAGGAACGATCGTAGAGAAAGAACTCGCTGGTCTCGTGGTTGGTGTTCTTCTGGGTCGACAGCGCCGGGTAGTCGATACGCGCGCCGCTGCGGGCGCGTTCCGCGGTCCACGCGTTACGGTGCAGCGAACCGAACACACCGTCGTAATCGTATTCGTAGATACCCGCCCCGCTGAAGGTCGTGGAATATTTGCCGACACCCTGAAACAGCAGGCTCAGGTCGAACGATTTGTACTTGGCTTCGGCGAAGAAAGCATAATAGACTCGCGGAATGGAACCGGTACCGATGGGAGCCTTGTCACACTCGTTGATCACCCCGTCCTTGTTCAGGTCGAGATATTTCAGGTCGCCGACACGGGGCGTACCGAACTCATAGGTAAGACCGCTCTGGGCAAGCTCTTCCGGTGTGTTGTAGAACGGAGAGCCGTTGCTGCGGTCGAGCAGGTAACCGAATTCCTGCCCGTGGGGAAATCCCTCCTGCCATCTCCGATAGGCATAGTCGGCGTTTTTTTCGGTCTCGCCGCTGCGGATGACCTTGTTCTCCGTATAGGTCAGCCAGCCGCCGACATCGATCTTCAGCCCGTTCTTAAAGGCTTTCGAATAATGCAGGCTCACCTCATATCCCTTGCTCTCGAACTCGCCCGAGTTGGTTGCCGGCAGGTACTCCAGCGGTACACCCTGATACGAGGGAGTCGTCGCAGCACCCGGAACGACCATATTGTCCATCCGGTCGCGGAAGAGTTCGAACGACAGCGAAAGATTGTCGAAAAGCGAGAGGTCCACACCGAAATTGAATTTCTCAGATATCTCAGGGGCGATATCAGGGCTGCCTACCTGCGTTTCGGTCACGGTATTGGAGAACGCGGGGATACTGCCGCCGGCAACCAGCGTCACATTGTCCAGATAGGCATAACGACCCAGCCCGGAACGCTCGGTAGCAGTCTGCCCCCAGGCGACGCGGAACTTGAGATGGCTCAGCCACGAAACGTCTTTCAGGAACGCCTCATTGGAGGCGACCCATGCCGCCGAAAAAGCCGGCGTGGCTACAAAACGATGAGCCCGGGCATATTGTTCCGACCCGGAATAACCCACGTCGAACTTGAGCAGGTAACGGTCATCGAAATTATAGTTCGCCTCAAATCCGCTGACCAGCTTCCGGTAAGGGAGCAATCCCGGCATGGCCGTCTCTTCCGTCGAAAGATCCTGATAGAAGAGATAGGCCATGGCGCCCACCTTGTGCCGGCCGAACTGCCGGTCGTAACCCAGCATACCGCGATAATCAAGCTGGTAATACATCGACGAAGTCTTGCCATAGGTGAGGTTACCGTTAATGTCGCTTCCGTATTTCGAGAACGTGCCGTCCGTGGAACGAATCCATTTTTCATAGGTCTGCGACGTGGAGAGGCTGTTGACCGAGTTGGTCCGGTAACCGAACGAACCGCCCGCCTTCAGGCCCGGCGTGATAAAGCTCAAATCAGCGTTCAGGGCAAACTGCGCGTAGATATTGGTAACCGTATGGCGCACGAATCCCGCACGGTTGATCTGACCGTAGGGCGTGGTCTGTATCTTGTCCGTCACAACGACTCCGCCGCCGCCCGCCACAGGCTCCCCCGTCACCGGATCGACCACAGGCACGGTCGGACCGTAAACCGACGACGGAACCGAATAGAGCAACGGATAGATGTCGGCCAGAAAACCTCCGCCGGGCGTACGCTCACGCTTGATATTGCCCGCCAGACGGAGCGAGGCGCTCAGGAACTTGTTGACCTTGAGGTCCACGTTCGAGCGCACGTTGGCCCAGATGAAATTATTGTTGGATTTGTATTCGTCCTGATCGGTATTGTAGAAACCTCCCTGATGCATCAGGTTGACATTGGTGTAATAAAGCACCTTGTCGCTACCGCCCGAGATATCCACACCGACACGCTGCATGCTGCTGACGTTCTTCAGGAACATATCCCGCCAGTCATTGTCGGGATAGAGGTTACGGTCCGAACCCGTGCGGAATGCCGTGATCTGCTCATCGGAGTAATAGTAATTCTCTCCCAGACCATCGTTGAAGGCCGCCTCGTTGCGCAACGACGCATATTCGGCCGAATTGATGAAAGCGGGTTTCGTCGTCATCTGCTGGAACGTCTGATCCAGCCGCACACCAATCTTCAAATCACCCTGACGACCGCGCTTGGTCGTAATGACCAACACGCCGTCGGCGCCCTGGATGCCGTACAGCGCCAACGATGCCGCATCCTTGAGCACGGTCACTGACTCGATCTCCTCGGCACTGATGTAGTCGAAGGTCTGGAGCATATTGTAGCTGATGACCATCCCATCGATCACGACGACGGGTTGGTTGGCGCGTATCGAAGAGATGCCGCGCACATACATACCCGTATTGGCCCGCGAGGGTTCGGAGTAAGACTCCTGCATAAGCAGACCTTGCAACCGCCCCGCCATAGCCATCGAAAGGTTGCTCGTGGGCGACTTGGCGAGCTCCTTCCCGCTGACCGAAGCCACCGATCCGGAGATATCGCCTTTCCGCTGAACGGTATGGCCCATGTAAACGTGCTCTTCGAGATCGAAGGTCTCGGCGCGTTTCAGAACGATGCTGTCCCGTACGTCCGCCACGGTCACCCGTTCGGAACGATAGCCCGGCAGGTAGAAAAGCAGTTGCTTCGTCCCGTCCGGCACGGTGATCGAATAGAAGCCGTCGGCATCGGTCAACGCCGCACCCTGATGATCGTCTGCGCGGACCATCACGCCCGCCAGCGGAGTGCCGTCATTATCGAGCACCTGGCCCTTGACAATGGTTTCCTGCTCCGCGGCAAGAAGCCGGCCGGCAGCGAACAGGCAAACGCTGAATATTGTGATAAGCTTGATTATCTGTCTCATAATCGTTAATTCGTTTTAGAGATTACTGCCCGTTACCATCCGGGATTCTGCCAATTCACGCCCGTCAGCGTCGTCATGAGGTTCGCCTCGCTCAGCGGGATAGGCAGCCACAGGAATTTGTTCTGGTAGCACAACCGCTCCCCGACCAGTTGACGGGTATAGGAATAATCGTTGTCTCCGTTCCGTGTAACACGCACGGCCGTCAGGTAACGGTCGGTCTTCGAAAGGTCTCCGGAAGGAAGTGACCAGCGGCGTACGTCGTAATAGCGGAAGCCCTCCATGGCCAGCTCGACACGACGCTCGTTGCGGATGCGCAGCATCAGTGCATCGCCGCTCAGCCCGGCATCCAGCCCCGGCATGCCGACACGGCTGCGTATCTCGTTCACGGCCACGATGGCCTCGTCCCCGTGCCCGGCCTCGGCAGCAGCCTCAGCGAAATTGAGGATCACCTCTCCCAAACGGAACATCTTGAAATTCGCCCCGACTCCACCCGGATAGGTCGGCGCCGCGTATGGATGGAGGAACTTACGTTCATAATACCCCGTCCGGGTCCGCTGCGCCCCCTGACCGGCTCCCATAAGGCCCGTGAAGGGCTCCTCGGGATAGGTAGCGATGATACGCGTGCGGGTACCGGGCTCGCCCGGATAGTTCTCGATGCACTTCGGGTCCTCGGTGACTTTCCAATAACAGTGGCGCTTCGAACCGTTGTAATAGATCGAGGCATAAAAACGCGGATCGCGGTTCTCATATGGATTCTGCGGATCGTAGGTGCTGTTATCCGGATTGTAATTAGGCTCCAGATGCGTTTCATCCGCGTAAGGGTTCGCCAGATTGAGAATAGTCTTGCCGTCGACAGTCTCATAGCAATCGACCAGCTCCTGCGAAGGATTGGTTCCCGACTTGTCCCCATTAATTCCGATGCCGTCCATCTGGAAGACCGCACCCTGATCCGCCCTGTTCTGGTAAATGGTCTCACGATCGACCGGATCGGCGGTGTATTCCATCGTCGAGGTGAAATACTCGTTGTAAAGCGCCGCTCCGTCGTTGGGCAGAAAAGCGGTCGCCTCTTTGAACTCCGGATAGTTGACCTTGTTGTAAAGTGTGTAACCGTTCTTTTTGAGATTGGTCACCGCCTCCTTGGTAATACGGTAAGCCTCATCCCAATGGTCCTGTCCGTCGTTATAGAGCGGACTGGCCGCATAGAGAATCATGCGGGCGCGAATCGCTTCGGCCACGGCCTTGGTCATGCGGCCCGCCTCGGCGGTAGTCGTGATGCGCCACGGCAGCTGGGAAATCGCCAGCGCCGCGTTGCAGTCCTCGATCACGAACTGCACCGATTCGTAGAAACTCGGCTTGGCGACCTTGCCGAAGTCGGTGTCCAGCGCATAAGCCTCGCGGACGATGGGCAAGCCGGTACCGTACCAGCGCAGCAATTCGCTGTAATAATAGGCCCGGAGTATGTGCGCCTCGGCTTTCCAGCGCATTTTGTCGGACTGAGAGGTAACATTAGCACCGTCAATGTAGCTCAGAAAGACGGCACACTTGCGGATAGCGGCCCAATAACGGTTCCAATAGTCGCCGTTGCCGAAATTAGCGCTGAGATTCACGATCGGGTGGTTGTCGGCCGAAGCCTGCCCTTTATAAAGCAAGCCCGACATCAGACCAGCCCCTTCGTCGCTGTCCCATGCCTCATCGCTCCAAACCACCAGACCGCGCGACCAGTAATGGAACTTGATACCCATTTCGGGAATGTATTCATAACAAGTATTCAGCCAGGCGCCCGTCTGCTCGTTGTCCTGAAAAATTTGCGGGATGGAGACATATCCGTCGGGAGCCATGTCCAGGGCGCTTTCACAGGCGCTCACCGTCGCCAAAGCGAGCAGGCCCGCCGCTGTACGATATAATTTCGTCAATTTCATAATCTTGGTATTCCTCGGGTTAGAAAGAAAGGTTTACACCGATGTTGAACATCCGGGTCAGCGGATAGTGCATCGGGTTCAAAGGCTCCGGATCGAGGTGATCGGCCAGCAGCCGCGACCAAGTGACCAGATTCTGGCCGCTCAGGAAGACGCGAAGGTTCGTAATGCCGGCCCGGCGCAGCAGGTGTGCGGGAATCGTGTAGCCGATCTCCATGTTCTTGAGCCGCAGGAAGGTCTTGTCCTGAATGAAAAAGTCGTTCCGCTGATGATTGGTGTTATTCGACGTTCCCAAAGCCGGGTAAGTGATCTTCTCGCCGTTCTTCCAGCGCTCCTCGGTCCACGCATGGCGATGCCAGTTGAAATAGGAACCTTCCAGAGAAGTCTCGGTCGCCATATTGCCCAGATAAACCGAATGGAAGCCGCCCAATCCCTGGAAGAAGACACTGAAGTCGATACCCTTCCAGGTCAGTCCGAGCGAAAGGCCATAGGTGCGGCGCGGAACGGTACCGTTACCGATCGGCGCCATGTCGCGTTCATTGATATGACCGTCTTTGTTGAGGTCGCGGTAAACGAAGTCACCGGGACGGGGCGTACCGAAATCATACACGAGGTCCGTCGACGCGAGCGTCTCCTTGGTCCAGTACCCACCGTTGTTCGACCGGTCGATCAGGTAGCCGAACTCCTGACCGAGCGAATAACCGGTCTTGCGGTACTGATAGGCATACCCTTCGCCGAGAGGGATCTCGTCGGCAAACTTCACCTCGTTCCGGTTCAGGCCGAAATTACCGCGAACCATCAGGTACAAGTCCTTTCCGATCTGCTTGTTATAGCTGACTTCAAACTCAACGCCCTTATTCTCGACCTCGCCCATGTTGACACGGGGCAGCTGCGACGCCGTGATACCCTGAAACGCAGGAATGGTATTGCGCTGCGTAAGAATATCGTTACGATCCTCGCGGAACAGGTCTACCGAAAGCGAGAAATCGCGGAAAAGCCCCACATCGACACCGATGTTGTATTTCGAAGCCGTTTCCCATGTGATGCCGGTATTACCGACAATCGCTTCGTTGATACGCTGTCCCAGACCCAGGCTGGGAAGATAGCCGCCGCCAGCCACCGAGATCTGGTCGAGGTACATGAAACGCGCGGCGTTCATCTGGTCGTTGCCGACCTTGCCGTAGGAGGCACGCAGTTTGAGATTGGTCAAGACATTGTTGTCCTTCAGCCACGCTTCATTGCTGACCACCCAGCCGGCAGACACCGCGGGGAAGACACCGAAACGCTTCGCGGGAGAGAACTGTTCCGAACCGTTGTATCCGAGGTTGAACTCGGCAAAATAGCGGTTGTCGTAATCGTAGGTGGCACGCGCTGCGATACCCACGACATTGTAGGGCATTTCGCCGCCGCCCGACTCCCAATGGTCGCGTTGGGCCACGAACGTGGCACCGACCGTATGTCGGCCGAACGTACGGTTATAGGAGAGGATCGCCTGCATGTTGATCTTGTACGACGTGCCGGCGCCCTTGTAGACGATCATGTTGATGTCGTCGGTGAAAGAGTGCATGTAGTTGAACGACTCGCCATCGCTGCCCACCTGAAGGGCGTAGTTCTTGCTGCGCTTGACGCCTTCGGTCGATGTCTGCGAAACTGCATCATAGGAGATCATGCCACGCAGTACGAGTCCTTTGGTCACGAGTTTGCCCAAGTCCCATTCCAAAGCGAAAGTGGAATTCAGGTTAGTATTGACCCGGTTGTGATATCCGAATCCATTGGCATATTCGTAACCGGAAACGCCGAGATAGGTACCGCCGGTCACCGGCGAATAGGCACCCAGAAAGCCTCCTCCGGGGATTCCCACCCCGTGTCCGGGAAGCGTCAGCGGACCGGGCGACAGCGGAAGCATCAGTGAAGAGTAGAAGAACATGGCACCTGTCATCACCTGAGGATCACCGAATCCGGCCCCTGAATAGCCCGGCATACCGACCGTCTCAATATAGGTACCCAGATTCAACGACGCCTTCAGCGACTCGGCCAGCTTGTAGTCGAGGTTCGAGCGGAAACTCCAACGGTTCATGCGCATCGAGGCATCGTAGCCCAACTTCGATTTGGGTTCAGTCTTCAGGTGACCGCCCTGATAGGTGTAGCCCACATTGACAAAATAGGAAAGCCGTTTCGTACCGCCCGAGACATTGGCGTTGACCGTAGTCTGGGGCGCAAACTGCTTGAACATCGCACGGTATTGGTCGATATCCGGATAGAGATATCGGCGGTTGGCCGCTTTCGTGGCGTAGTCCGGATCATTGGGATCAAGCCCCTTGAGCGGATTCTCATACATGGCCGTCAATTCGGGATCGATTCCGGTCTTACCGTCATTAGTCAGCGCCTCGTTACGCATACGCAGGTAATCCAGCGAGTGCAAACGCTCCGGACGCTTGGCAAAAGAGGCAAAGCTCTGCGTAGCATTGATTGAAAGTTTGGCTTTACCCTCCTGACCGCGCCGCGTGGTGATGAGGATGACGCCGTTGGCACCGCGCACTCCGAAGACGGCCGTCGCCGAAGCGTCTTTCAGCACCGAGATCGACTCCACTTCGTTGGGATCGATCGTACGGATATTGTCACGGGGCACGCCGTCGATCAGGATCAGCGGACTGGTCACATTGGTCGTACCGGCACCGCGCAAATAGAGCACGGCATCATCGACACCGGGCTGGCCGCCCGTCGACTGGGTCGAGGTCAGACCCGAGATTCGGCCGGCCAATGCACTGGACAAACTCGTCGAAGAACTTTTTTTGATATCGCTGGCGCTCACAGAAGAGACGGAACCGGTCACCGAGACCTTTTTCTGTACGCCATAACCGACTACAACGACATCTTCGATGGCCGAAGCCTCCTCCTGCAGTGTAACTTCAAGCATGAGGCGGCTGCCGACCGGCATCTCTTCGGGCTTGTAGCCCATGAAAGAGAAGACGAGCACACTCTCCCTGCCGGGAACCGAGATCGTAAAGGCGCCGCCCGAATCGGTGACCGTACCGACCGCCGTGTTTTTGAGCAGGACCGTCACACCCGCCATCTCCATACCGTTGGCATCACGCACCACTCCCTTAACGGTCAACGACCGCTCCTGGGAAAAGGCTGACCCGACACAGAAAAACGAGAATAACACCGGAATCAGGAATGTTATTCCGGAACGTAAAAGTTTTAGCATAACATGATGGGTTAGTTGACAATTTTTAGATTCTTGAAAATGAATCGCCGGAATTCGGCATACCGATAAAAAAAGGATTTGTCATAAGTTGGGTTTTAAAGGTTGATTTCAGATAAGGCAAAATTATTCAATAAACAATAGACCCGGAGTCGCTCTCCGTTCATTTTTTTTCATTTCCCGGTCGATTCCCCTCCGGCAAACTTTGCAAATCCGTTCAAATTATTTTGTTTTCCGGTACCCCCGTTGCTCCGTTCTGAAAAATTACTTATCTTTCCTTAACCTTTTAACGCAAGCCCGAACCTTATGCCGATCAAAGCCTTTTTATGTGTTCTGCTGTTCAACTTCTTATCCAGTAATGCCCGGGGGGGGGACGCCATGATGCCAGACCATATCACCCGGTCTGCCGGCGCGACCTCGCCCAACTTGAGCCACCTGTGTGTCCGGAGTTTCTGTCAAGATAGCCTCGGATATGTGTGGATCGCCACAGCAAGAGGACTGAACCGCTACAACGGTTATGAGTTCAAACACTTCTTCCACGACAAAAGCGACTCCCTCTCGCTGGACAACGACATGATATATTGTGTTTTTCTCGACTCCCAACACCAGTTGTGGGTTGGTACCAGCACGGGAATCAACCGTTATGACTTTGCACACGACCGGTTCCTGCACTATAAAATGCCCCGCACCCAGTACATACTCTCCATCACCGAAGACTCGCACGGCACGATCTGGGCTACCACTACTTCGGGTCTCGGAATAATTGACCAGCAGAACCGGTGCGTGGAGATGGTTTCCGACGAAAGCCTCCAGTCCTCCACGGTCAGTACATTGGTGGAAGATAAGTCAGGAACCCTATGGGCCGGCACCCACAAGGGGCTGGCCTCCCGGACCGGATCGGGCTGGGCATCCGTTGCGCTCGACCGCGACAAAAGCGTGACCTGCATCTGCCCCGATCCCCAAGGGATATTCATGCTCGGGACCAGTTCAGGGATCACCCTTTTCGATCCGGCGACAAGTTCTTTCCTAGAAACGCCAACCATCCTGGCGTCGAATCCGGCCCTGACCAAGGCTTACATCCATTTCATCCGGGAAATCAGACCTCTCAAATACCTGATCGGAACCTCGGCCGACGGAATATTCCTTTACGATGCCCTCCGCCAGACTCTCCAGCAGGATCCGCCCGAATATACGGAACCGCTCCACTCGCGCGAACCCCTGTGCTGTTACGTCGACCGGCAGGACAACGTATGGATCGGATCATTTGACAACGGATTTGCGGTAATCAATACCCAACATAGTTTTTTCAATCTCGATCACGAGATCGACGATACTTTCAAAGATGTTTTCTCCACACGAATCATCGAGGACGAACACCAGAATCTGTGGGTCGGAACACGCTACCGGGGCCTTTGGTTCTACGGAAAGAACCACACGGTCAAACGATACAATGTTTCGAACTCCCCGATATTCAAAGCGGACAACCTTGTCGAAGAGCTCTTCATCGATTCCCAAAACCGGTTGTGGATCGCCGGCTCGGAACAGCTAGCGGCAGGGACATATGACCATAACGGCCAAATCTCCGTCCTGCGCACCATCCCGCACCGGGGGATCGGTTCTGCGACAATTACGGAGGACAGAGCCGGAAACATTTGGTTCGGACTCGCCAGCGGTCTGTTCGTAATCCGGAACGGCAACCTCTCCGGGAAACTGGAAAAAATATACTCCGGAAATATCTCCAAAGTTTATTCGCTTTCCGACGGCAGACTGCTCTTTTCCGCATTCGGAAACGACGTTTACTCCATCGACGCCCAAACCATGTCCGTCTCACCGATGAAAATGCCGTCGCCCGAGACCTCGGCCATCAGCCGGCACTGCGTCGATATCTTCGAAGATTCTCAGAAGCGGATCTGGTTCGGCAGTTACAACGAAGGGCTCATGTACAGCAAGGGTTCGGAATACCGCACCCTGAGCATGGCGGACGGATTGCCCTGCAACGACATCACATGTATCCAACAGGACCGCCTGGGCGACATCTGGCTGAGCACAGCCTACGGCATATCCCGGATCGACCGGGACATGGCCATCACCAACTATTTCGAAAACGACGGCACGAAAGGCAACCTTTTCCACGAAAAGGCGAGCCTGCTTCGTTCCGACGGCACTCTTTTTTTCACAGGCAATCACGGACTGACCTTTTTCGACCCCCAGATCCTGACCCGGAACGACCGCCGCTCCCCCGTGGTGATCGAAGACCTGAAGATCAAAAACGAAAGCGTCATTCCGGCGGAAAAAGGCTCCGTACTGAAAAGAAATATCTCCTATACCGATGGAATCACGCTCTCCCACAAACATTCGGTCATCACGATCGACTACTCGGGAATCGATTTCCTGACCTCCCGCAAGTTGACTTATGCCTACAAACTCGAAGGATTCGACGAAAAATGGAATTTCGTCGGGGAATACCGCCGGGCCTCCTACTCCAACTTCACCCCGGGCGACTATGTTTTCCATGTCAAGGCTTTCAATGGCGACGGGCTGGAAAGTTCCGTTCCCGCAACGCTGAGAATCACCGTAAAACCCGCCCCATGGGCAACATGGTGGGCTTGGAGCATCTATATCCTGCTGCTCGCCGCCGCCATCCTGTTTTTCACCAACCTGCGTATTAAAATCCGGCTCCAGCAGGAACGGCTGGAATTGGAAGCCAACGAACACAAGCGGGAACAGGACGTGAACGAAATGAAGATGACCTTTTTCACCAACATCTCCCACGAACTGCGCACACCCCTGACGCTGATCTCCGCCCCGACCCAGCAACTCATGCGGCTGATCGATCCGGAAAGTCCCGCAGGCAAGCTCCTGACGACGATCCACCGGAACTGCAGCCAACTGCGCCGCCTGATGGACCAACTATTGGATTTCAGAAAGATGGAAGACGGCATGCTCTCGTTGAAGATCGTCCATGCTGACATAGCGGCCGAACTGGAAACCATTATCAGGAGTTACCGGATCGTCGCTGCCGAGAAAAACATATCCGTCGTCTTCTCCCCGCAGGAGCGTCCCCTGAAGATATGGTATGACCCGGACAAGATCGAAAAGATCATGCATAACCTGCTCTCCAATGCCATGAAATACACCCCGGAGAATGGCCGGATCGAAATCGTCGCCGAAGAGCGCAGTATCATGGATATCCACGAACGTTACAAAATCGAATCCCCACAGGAAAGATATTTGGAGATCTCCGTATCCGACAACGGCCCGGGCGTCCCCGAAGACAAGCTGAACGAGTTGTTCGTCCGATACCGGCAAATCGAATCCCCCGCAGGACTGAAACCCGATTACACGGGCAGCGGCATCGGACTCCATTATACCCTGCGACTGGTCGAAATGCACCACGGAAAGATCGTTGCCGAACTCCGGAAACCGACGGGCCTGCGGTTCTCGTTCATCCTCCCCTCCGGCGACGTCTACCGTCCGGAGGAGAAAGCAGAAGCAGGTATTTCCGAAACCGGCGGCGAACTCGAAACCGCTGCGGACATCGACCGGACTCCGGAACTGCGAGATGCCCGGAAACATGAATATACCATTCTGATAGCCGAGGACAATACCGAACTGATGATCTACTTCAGGCAGATGCTCGGCGAAGAATACAATGTGATCGAGGCCACCGACGGGGCCCGGGCCTGGGAGATCCTGCAGAGCGAATGTCCCGACCTGATCCTGAGCGACGTAGTAATGCCGGGGCTTTCGGGCTACGAATTGTGCGCCCGGGTCAAACAGCATCCGGACCTGAGCCATATCCCCGTGATCCTGCTCACGGCGAAAACCTCGATGCCCGAGCAGATCGAAGGCCTGACACACGGTGCCGACGCCTATGTCTGCAAACCTTTCAATGTCGAATACCTGCTGCTGCTGATCGGCAACCAGTTCCGCAATCGCAGCAAACTGCGCAGCTACTATTTCTCGTCACGATCGAAAACCGCCCAAAAAGAACTTCCGGTCAGGTTAAATGCGTTCGACCGGAAATTCATGGACAAACTGATGGAACTGCTGGAAAAATCACTGTCCAACATGGATCTGAATATCGACGACATCGCCAGCGAGCTGGCTTTCAGCCGGACCAGTTTCTACCGCAAGCTCAAGGGACTGACCAACATGGCACCCGCCGATTTCATCCGCGTCTACCGGCTACGGCGGGCCGCAGAGATGATCGAAGAGGGTTCATGGAATCTTTATGAGGTGGCCGAAAACGTGGGATTCAGCAACTACACCCATTTTTCGGTGATTTTCAAAAAGCATTTCGGGGTATCTCCGAAAGATTACAGGAATCGGGGAAATCACGAATGATATTCCAGTCGCTGATCCCTATCACCGGCAAATACTTCCGGAACACCGCCTCTTCCTGCGGTGTTCCCGCCGCTTGGTAGACATGCCAGACCTCTTTTCGCTCCCGTCCGTCCTTGGGGAACTTGCGTAACCCGATACGCAGGCCGTACTCTTGTTCATGGTCCGCCCAGTTATGCCACACATGAGTGTCTATCCCGTCCAGCGCGGCGATCTTTTTCCAGCCCCAGGCGAACCCCGCCGCCTGTTCGCACTGATCCCCCTCGGCGTAGCTCGGCGAATTCGTGCCGTTCTCCGACAGCCAGAGAGGCCGCTTTTCGCGTTCTTCATACCGGTTCCGGGGCGACCGTATCCAACGGTCAAGTACCTCAAGGTTTTTATAGGTGACAATCGGCGTATCCTCGGTATAGAGCGCCTTTTCATCGAGCCACGTCTTGGGTTCGTAAAGGCTGTGAGGATAACAATGAAAAGCCAGCCCCCACTTGAAATCCCCTTCGGCGCGGCAATAGGCATTCAGTATCTCCAACATCTCCCGCGAGGCATAGGTCTTCGGATTGTCGGCAACAGCCCACGCATGGGTATGCGAAGCCATCACCCATGCATGGGTATCGTAGCGCCGCACGATGTTGTGACATAAACGCATGGATTTCACATAGGCATCCATGTAAACCTCCACCGGTTTGCCGGGTCCCATATTGGTCCACTCCAGCCCCGAATCCACCTCGTTGTGCATGATCCAGTAATGAATCCGGCCGTAACGTTCGTCCGACCGGCAATAGCGGGCCGCCAGAAAATCGAGGGCCGCCGCATAGGTCTGGACGCTGCGGAAAGTGGACATGTCGGGCATCGAATAATTTCCCTCTGGCGTATAATCGGGATGCTGCAGCAACGGCCCGATCACGGGATCGACGGCAGACGCTGCATTGTTTATCAGGATGATCGCCGCCACCGCGATCCGGCGGTCCCGGCAAATCTTCAGCGACTCGTCGAGCGCCCGGACATAACCCGCATCGAAATAGTACTTTTCCCCTCCGTAGGTATGTTCGACCCGTCCCGGTCCCGACAGGGAGTACATGAAGGTCGTAATCCGGATATTGACCGTAGCGCTCGTAATGCCGAGCTCGTCCAAATCGCAAATCATCAGCGAATCCGCATGGACATCGCCCAACCCCTTTTTCGAAGCAGGGGACAACGGCCGAGTCTGCTGCTGCGGCTCGATCCGGTCCGCATAGCGGGCATGCGACAGCGGCCGATTCTCCGAGTCCCCGGTCCTGACAATGACCCACCGAGACAACGTGCGGTCATACGACACCCCGTCCCGCACTACATAGCGGTCGAAAGTCCGGTCGAAAACAAGTTCCTTCTTCCCGTTCCCGAGCCGGCACCGGAACGCCCCGGCATCGCCTATCTCCCCGAACGGCATCAGCTCACAGAGGCTGAACGGACCGTCGCCTTCGATCCGCCCGCAAACCCTTATCGCCCTCAACCCGGCATCGATCCGCGTCACGGCACAAGGAAACCCAGCATTCAGGTAATTCCGGATATTTCCGGCTAATTCCGACTCCTTCTCCGAGAAACCGGAAGGGCATCCCGCACTTTGCAGACACAGCCCCGATACCGTCATCGTGACGGCCAACAACAAAATCTTCGCTTTCATGGGAATATTTTAGTCGAATTCCAGAACTATATGCGCAGACCCGTTGAAATCGTCTACCATCACCGTTTCCGTTTCGGGCAGATAGCGACCGCCGGAAACTTTCACTGCCCGGCAATTTCCGGGATGCGGAAGCCTTACGGCCACACGGTGCGGTTTACGATCCCCCGTACAAGTGACAACGGCTTCGATCCGCCCCTCCTTCAACCCTTCGGCGATCACATCCACAGCCCCGAAATAACTCCGCACGCCTTTCAGGACAATCCGTTTCCCGGTCTCGAGCCAAGCCCTGGGGATTGTCCGGAAGAGATTCAGCGTATCGCCCTGCTCCTGATAGAGCATCCAGCGGGTCTCCATCAGAAATCCGGCCTCCTCATGCGTCTTATGGGAGCTCAGACGATAAAAATGCTCCCAAAAGCTATATGTTTCCCGGTCGGCATGGGCCGACACGGTGGTATAATAAGCATCGAGGAACGGTTTGGCCTGTCCCGTTTGTAACATCCACCAGTTCAGTTTACCGTAATAGGGCTGGCTGAAACCCGTGTTCCCCTGACACATCAGCTCTCTGATATAAGTCATCAACATCCGGGAAAGCGACTCCTCCGGTCCGAATACCTCCCCGAACACCAGATATGCAGGCCCCAAACCCGCATCGGGCGCGGTAAAGGTTCCGTGCGAACGGAATTTTTCCGGTTTCTGATACAGCAGCCGGGGGCCGGGGGCCTCGGTCCAGGGTGGAAGCGTCGGGCTCCAAGTCCCATCACCCAACGGCACAACGGGCGATGTCGCCCAACTATCCAGTGCAGCTTTGCGTATCGAACGCCGCCAATCGTCGGCCTCGGCACGCAGGCCCTCCGCCTCGGGCCTTCCCAATGCCTCCATCACTTCGGCCATACGGCTCATGCCCAGATATCCATAGGCATTGAGCATGAACTGATGGTAACTGTCTTCGGGATCGGCCACTTTCCCGCTGATCATCCCCGAACCGTCTTTGCCGTCGCGTGCACGCCATTCGGTCAGGAACTCGCAGGCTTTCAATAACCGGGAGAGCATTCTCCCGATCCAGACCGTATCACGGGTATATCGAAAATACTCCCCGACGCACCACAACACGGCCCCGGTCTCGATCGTATAACCGTAATAGTTCATGATCTGCCCGTTGTCCTGCTGCGTAGCCATAAAATAATCGAGCGACCTGCGGGCCAGATCGGTCCACCCCATCGAGCAATAAAACTGGATAATCGGTGCACTCTCCGTCCCGATAGGGGAATAGACCCCGACTTTGGCAGCCAGCGGCTTGTCGGGGCCCTCGCCGATCGTATTCAGGTCGAGGTGCAACAACCCGGCATGTACCATTTCGTCGATCCGCTTCTCCGGCAGGCTGACCTGCGCAGCGACGGCGAGTCGCTCCTTCCAATAAGCCTTGCAGTTCTCAAAGACCTGTACGAACGGTCTTTCGGCAAGCTGTTCAGCCCGGGCACGGGAAATCGGCGAATGGGGCATCCGGAACTCGAAACAGGCCGTATCGCCCGGCTGCAGCAAGACCGCCAGCTCCTCATTGGGCATCGGGCACCCGTTCCACCGGGATACGCAGAACACCCGCTCTCCGGAATATCCGGAAAAGCCCGTTCCGCCCTCAAACCCATAGGCCGCACCCACGCCCGGAACGGGAACCTTGACCCAGGCATACCGGGGCACACGCCCCGTGTTGCGTATCTCGGTCCGGCAATAAAGCACCGTTTCTTCTGCGGGTGTCTTCACCTGCGAACGGATTTCTTTCAATTGTTTTTGTTGCGTTTCCGTAAAAACCCGGCCCGGGCTATACGAATCAGAAATCATAAAATGCGTTCCCTGCACAGCGCCGGCACCAAGAGGTGAATTTTCGAGTGCGGCGAACAATATAGAGTGATAGACTACATCGTCATCACGCATCTCCGAGTGATAAATCGGCAAAACGCCCTCTTCCAAGGAACGACGGATATTGTTCAGTGCCCCGACACCCCGCCCCAGAGCATACCGGTAGAACAGCGGATGGCCGCCCGTCTCCGGAAGGCCGAAAGCCGACGAAGACATCGTGGGCTTAACGATTTTGTCTTCATTAGGGCTGTCCTGCAACTCTTCGGTAATCTCGAACATACGCATATCCCGGCCCAGTCCCAGCCAAATGGGAACGCTCATGTTCCGCGTACAGGGTGCTATCCGGTCGAAAGCGGCCTCGGGTTCCCGCTCGGTTCGCTGCGCTTTGGTCAAAAGCCCGCGCGAAAGAATCCCGCGTTCTATCCCTGCATAATCCCGGCCATCCGTCGCAGGAACGACAATGGCGCCATAGCAGGGCAGGTAGATCGGACAGGAATCCTGCACGTCCCGGAGGAAAAAAGAAAAGGCATGGGCAGAGGTCCTTACCGTCACCAGCGTCGGCTCAGGTCCGGGAGCCAAATCCGGAGAGGCAATCTGCAACTCCAATCCCGGAAACTGCCGCCCCACAATACGGAATCCATCTCCCCTGACCGCCCGGTCCGAGCCTATGACCTGCATCCGGCACAATTCCCCGTTATGCACCTCGATATTCCCGGAAATCCCAGACTTGTTCCACAAAATACGAATCGTGGAGACATTCCGGCCGGTTTGTGCCGGAAGCTGCCAACACATCAGATATACAGATGCCCCGAAAAGAACGCACACCCGTAACAGTATCCTGCTCATAATTTTTTCATTTGGTGATTTACTGCAAAGATAAACGGCGGTCGAAACACTCCGGATGATAATCCCGTTCAAAATCCTCCGTTTTCTATTCAAAAGAGCAAATTACGGCACAAGAACAACCGTCAGCTCACCGAGTTTTCGGGCGACATGGCCTTTCAGATCAGCGAATCTCGCTACAGCCAGACGGATATCGGCTAACGCTGCCTTCATGTTGCGAGTGAGTAAATACCGCTCTCCCTGATAACGAAAGAGCTTGTCAAGGGAGGGTAGAGGCAGGTTCAAGCCGGCACATAGTTACTGGGCTGCACGAGTTCAAGGGATTCGAGGGTCAATCAACAAAGCCACAGATCCACACGATCATATTGCCCGAACCGACTTCATTTCATTCATCCTAACTAGCACATAAACTGTTCGAGCATTTTGTATTCTGACCGTAATAATACTTCTTGTTCTAGTTCGTTTCAACAAGAACTTTGTATGCTTGAGAAAATGTAATACCCATGGATAAAATACCGCCCTTTTTATGTTTCTTACAATTGGTTATTTGAAATGCGGCATTTGAACGCAATAGACTGAAAATAAACCGTTGCCTTCTCGTTACCTATTCTCCTATACAAAAATGTAACGACTCGAATTATCGAATCGTTACATCTGTTTAATTCCACTCTCCGCAAGGGCCCTTTTCAATTCATATCGTCCACCGGTTAAAAAGAGGGACTGGCGCTGCTCAGATAGTCAATTCCCCCCCCCCCTCGCGGTTCTCCCGACCGGAGTCGAGACCGATGGGATGGGCGAAGATGAAACGCGCACCGCCCGTATAGGTCGGATCGACCCAGATGCGGCCCCCGACGATCATGGCGATCTGACGGCAGATGGCAAGACCCAAGCCCGTGCCTTTCTTCTTGTTGCCGTCGAGTTTCTCGAAACGGTTGAAAACCATCTCCTGCTTGTCGAGCGGGATGCCCGGGCCGGTATCGGTCACCGAGAAAAGCACCTCGTTGTGCTCCTCGTCGATGCGGACCCCCAGCGTGATGCTGCCCTCGGAGGTGAATTTGCCGGCATTGGTCAGCAGGTTGATCAGAATCTGCGACAGGCGGTGGGCGTCGGTAGTGAGCATGAACGAATCGACATCGCAATCGAAGCGCCCCTCGACACCCTCCTGACGCGTATGGGCCGTGGTCATCAGCACATGCTGGCAGATCTGCACGATCTCCTCCGAAGCATAGTTGAACCGAATCTTGCCGCATTCGAGCGACGAAATGTCGAGGATGTCGTTCAGCAGCGTGAGCAGCATCTCGGAGTTGTTCACCACGATGGCGCAGTACTCGGCGCGCTCCTCCTGCGACAGCTCCTCGCTCTGCATGAGCGACGAGAAGCCCACGATGGCGTTGAGCGGCGTGCGGATCTCGTGGCTCATGTTGGCCAGAAACGCCGATTTGAGCATGTCCGACTCCTCGGCCTTCTCGCGGGCGACGACCAACTGCTCCTCGCGCTCCTCGAGCGTGCGCTTGAGCCGCTGCACGCGCAGCAGCAGCCACGTCACGAACAGCAGCAGTACGACCAGCAGCAGGATACCCAGCACGAGCAGTTCGATGTAGTGGGAGTATTTCGAGAGCTTGGTGGCCATCGCATCCTCCACGACACTGCCCTTCGGAAGGGCGTATTCAGCGATCTTCCAGTCCTTGAGCTTGCGCGAATCGAAGAGGTAGATGTTCTTGCTGGTATGGAACTGCACGCCTTCGATCTTACCGGTATCGTAGTACTTCTTGATCTGGGCGGCGATCAGCGAGGCCCCGTTCTCATACTCGGGAACATAGCCGCCGATGGCCACGTCGCCGATGCTCGTGCGGGTGATCGAAAAGACCGGGATACGGGGGTTGCTCTGGACCAGTTCGTTCAGCGAACGCTGCATGAAATACTCCCCGTCGCTGCCCACGCGCCATGTGCCGAGCATCACGGCCGAACGGGGCGGCAGCGAAGCGTAGGTCTCGTGCACCGCCTCGTCGCCCTCGCGGCTGTCCACGAGGATCAGGTTCAGATCGGGGTAGTTCTTCCACTCCTCGCGCACGAGGGCCTGCAACGAAATGCCACCGTAGGTGTTGTCCGTGATGAGAGCGATGTTCTCCACCTGAGGATAGAACGAACGGATCAGGTCGACGTTGCGGCGGATGTTGTAGCGGTTGAGCATGCCGCCCACCGTCTTCAGACTGTCGGTCATGCCCTGATACTCGACCGAACGGGGCTTCCACGTCTGGAGCGAATCGGGCGGCGCCGGCAGCATGATGCCGTTCGAACTGGCGAAACCGCTGAAACACATGACTCCCTCGGGAATGCGGCCCAGCGACACGAACGAGGCCCACGCCTCCTGCCCCAACAGCACAATGGCCCGCAGCGAACGGTTCTCGTAACGCGAGATCATATTGTCGATCAGCGACATCCACAGCGGAGCATCGGCAATACCCTTGCTCTCGAGCGTTTCGATATAGATGTCGCACGGTACGCCCGAGGCCAGTATCTGCTGTTCGAATTCGGTGATGAAACTCGCCATGCGACGCGTATCGGGATTGTACGACGAGATGATCAGGATGCTTTCGCGGCCCGGCGTCTCCTGCGAACGAACGAACAAGGGCGCCAACAGCATGCAGAAGCACAGCAGCACCCAGCCCGGTTTGATCACGTTGTTTCGGTTCATAGATTCATTTTTACCTCCCGGCGGAAATGGCCCGTTTCCGGATTTTCCGCCCGAAGGGACCGCCCGGAAGATTATCATATCCGGCCTTTCATCGCCCACTTTCGTTTTGCAGCAACACCTGATGAAAAGCACTTTTTGGAAAACGGAGCAAGGGGTTTGGCACAAAAATACCAAAAATTTCGGAAATAACCCGCTCACCGACAAAAATCTATCGAAACAGACCGTTTTTGTGGGCTTATCACTCCGAAATTGTTAATAATCCAATTATTTTACCTATATTTGTAAAATTAAAAAGCGACGGGATAACCGCTTTTCAATTTTTTACCACATTTACAATTTACACCCGCACGGGAGCGGACACATTTTATACATGAGCAAGAAATCAATACTGATTGTCGACGATAAAGAGCAGATCGCCAAAATTCTGTATGCATATCTCCACAGGGACTACGATTGCATGTACAAACAAAACCCCGTCGAAGCACTCGCATGGATGCAGAAGGGCAATGTCCCCGATCTGATCATCTCGGATATCCGCATGCCCGAAATGCGCGGCGACGAGTTCCTGAACCACCTCAAACACAACGAGCTGTTCCGCGGGATACCCGTCGTGATGCTCTCCAGCGAGGACAGCACCACGGAGCGCATCCGCCTGCTGGAAGAGGGCGCCGAGGACTACATCGTCAAGCCTTTCAACCCGATGGAGCTCAAAATACGCATCAAAAAGATTCTGGATTGAAATACCCGGTCATCTATATCAAAGGCAGAGGCGACCACACGGCCCGTTTCGCCGAACTTACCGGCGGAAAAATGCGCGTCGTCACCGACATCAGGTCCGCGGCGCAGGCCCTGACGGCCCTGCATGCCGACCATGCCGTAATCCTTTACGAACAGCGCGACACCGAGACCGACAGCGGCAACATCCGCTTCCTGCGGTCACGGTTTCCCGGAACGGGAATCATCCTGATCGCCTCGGCACCGCTCGAGGACACACAGCGCCGCAGTTACCTGCGCGCCGGGGTCAACAGCGCCGTGACGGGCGACATCACCGCGGAGGATTTCCTCCGCACGGTGCAGTTCATCACCGATTACTCGTTCTCGCACAAGCCGGCGACCGAACAAGGCGGGGAGGTGAAGATGTTCCGCATGCCGCTCTGGAAACGCACGTTCGACATCGTGGCGTCGCTCGGAGCGATCGTCGTACTCTCGCCGCTGCTGCTTGTCGTGGCCATTGCCGTCAGACTCGACAGCCCGGGGCCGGTGATCTACAAATCGAAGCGCGTGGGGAGCAACTACCGGGTCTTCGACTTCCTGAAATTCCGTTCGATGCGCAGCGATGCCGACCGCCGGCTCAAGGAACTGAGCGACCTGAACCAGTATGCCGCGGAGGAGGAACCCGACGCCGACGCCGCAAAGATATCGCTCGACGAGGAGGAGATGAAGAAACTGCTCGCCGACATGGAAAACGGCATGCTGTTCGCCGACGACTTCGCCATTCCCGAGGAGGAACACCACCAGATCGTGGAAACCGAGCAGGAAAACGCATTCGTGAAGATCGAGAACGACCCGCGCATCACGCGGCTGGGACGCTTCCTGCGCAAATACAGCATCGACGAACTGCCGCAGTTGTTCAATATCCTGCGCGGCGACATGTCGGTGGTGGGCAACCGCCCGCTGCCGCTCTACGAGGCCGAGCGCCTGACCAGCGACGAGTATATCGAACGCTTCATGTGCCCCTCGGGCCTCACGGGGCTGTGGCAGGTCGAAAAACGCGGACACGCCGGCAAGCTCTCGCCCGAGCAGCGCAAACAGCTCGACATCCGCTACGCCCGGGAGATGTCCCCGTGGCTCGACCTGAAAATAATTTTACGGACGTTCACGGCATTCATCCAGAAAGAAAACGTTTAGACTATGAAAAAGATCCTGCTCCTCCCCGTCCTGCTGACGCTCCCGGTCCTGCTCCGGGCTCAGGCTCCGGCTTCGCAGGCCGCCGCCGACAGCCTTCCGGCTGCAACGCCTCATACGAACTATACCGATCTGGCGCGCATGTCGGCCGAAACCTATATCAACCTCCATCTGCCGCCGCTGTACGTCCTGCTGGAAAACGCCCGCGAGCGGTCGCCGCAGGTCAACCAGTTCGCGTCGACCAAGGAACAGGAGGAGCGCGAGATCAAGACCCTGCGCCGTTCATGGCTCAAGAACATCAAGCTCAACGCCCAGTACAGCTATGGCTCGACGGACGTCAACAGCCAGATATATCAGGATATAAACCTCCCGATCATCCAAAACGTCACGGGAACCACCCAAGCGTGGTGGACCGTAGGCGCGGGCATCTCGCTGCCGCTCGACGAGATTTTCAACCGCCGCAACCGCATCAAGCAGCAGCGCAAGCGGCTCGAAAGCATCGAGTACGAGATGAACAGTTGGTACGACGAAATCTGCCTGAAGATCATCGAGGCATACACCTCGGCCGTCGAGAACCTCTCGCTGCTGGAGTCCTCGGCCCGGTCGATGGTGGCCGCCAAGGCCCAGTACATCGCCGCCGAATCGGACTTCGTGAACGGTAAGATCGACGCCCAGACGCTCAGCCGTCAGAAAAGCATCGAGAGTTCGGCCGTCAGGGAGTACGAACAGACCCGTTCGCTGCTCAACAAGGCCCTGCTGCAACTGGAGGTGCTCTCGAAGACCCCGATCATCAGCCAGCCGACCAATTCCACCCGTTAAACCGCCGCGCTTATGACAACATACATCGCCTATATCCTGAAATTCCTCTTCCGCATCAAGTGGTGGCTGATCGTCTGCCCGGTGCTGGTCGCGCTGCTGGTTTACATCTACATGGGGCGCCAGTCCCGCTATTACCGCTCGACCACGACCATTTATACGGGCATCGTCTCGGGTTACGACCTCGAGAACGGCGAGGGTTCGCGTCAGGACTGGAACATCATCAACAACGCGATGGACAACCTCATCAACATCATCAAGTCGCAGTCGACGCTGCACAACGTTTCGCTGCGTCTCTACGCCCGGAACATGGCGTACGGCAACCCGGATGAGGACAACAACTACATCTACGCCCGCAACTACCGCAGCGAGGTGTCCCACACGCCGCAGGAGGTGCTCGACCTGATCGACCGCACGAGCGAGGACAAGACGTTCCGCAACCTCCTCGACTACGAGGTCGCCGAGCACGGCAACCACGTCTACGGACTGTTCCACTGGACCCACCGCTACTACAGCTACCAAGCGCTGAGCCGCATCGAGGTCCGCCGCATCGCCAACAGCGACATGCTCGAAATAAGCTATGAGAACGACGATCCCGGGGTGGTCTACAACACGCTGGAACTGCTCAACGACGAGTTCGTCGAACAGTACAAGGAGCTGCGTTTCGGCGAGACCAACGACGTTATCCGGTTCTTCGAACAGGAGCTGGCCCGCGTGGGCAGCGAACTGCGCGAACAGGAGGATTCGCTGCGCGATTACAGCGTCGAAAACCTCATCATCAACTACGACGAGCAGACCAAGCACATCGCCATCCTCTCGCGCGACTTCGAGCTGCGCTACGAGGAGACACGTCTGAACCTCAACAGTTCGGAGTCGCTGCGCCGGAAGATCGAGGCACAGCTCGAGGACCTGCAGATCTTCCGCAACAACGCCGCATTCGTCGAACAACTGCACAAGATCGGCGATCTCCAAGCCCAGATCACAGCCGCCGAGGCGTTCATTCCCGACCCCGCATCGGGCCGCCAGCCCGTCCGGGAGCCCGTCGACGTGAGCCGGCTGCAGGTGCAGATGAACCGCGAGACCGACAGCCTGCGCAACCTCACCTCGGCCATCGCCAGCCAGCAGTACACCAAAGAGGGTATCGCCACGGGGTCGCTCATCCAGCAATGGCTCGACGCCGTGCTGCTCTCGACCAAGTCGCAGGCCGAAATGGAGGTGGTGAACGAGTGGAAAAAGTCGCTCGACGACCGCTATGTGCAGTACGCTCCGGTCGGTTCGACGCTCAAGCGCAAGAACCGCCTGATCAGCTTCACCGAGCAGTCGTACCTCGCCATGCTGCAGGCCCTCAACACGGCCCGCCTGCGCCAGAAAAACCTGCAGATGACCTCGGCGACGCTCAAAATCATCAACCCGCCCGTGCTGCCCATCTCGGCCGAGCCGACCAAGCGCAAGATGATGGTCGCCGCGGCGTTCTTCGTCACGGCCGTCTTTATCCTCGGCTTCTTCATCCTGCTCGAACTGCTCGACCGCACGCTGCGCGACAAGATCCGTGCGGAGCGCATCACCGGCGGCAAGGTCATCGGGGCCTTCCCGGGCCCGGGACGCTTCGGCGAACGGCGCTTCGCCCGGCAGTACCGCGAGATCGCCTCGCGGTTCATGGGCAATGCCGTGCTCAACTATTTCGATCCCCGGAAGCGGCCCAACGTGCTGAACATTCTCTCCACGGAGCAGGGCGACGGCAAGTCGACGCTCGCCGAGCATCTGGCGGCTTATCTGCGCGAAACGGGCATGAAGGTCCGCATCGCCTCGTGGAACAAGGATTTCGACTCCCATCAGAAGGATTTCCTGCTGGCCTCGCGGCTGGAGGAGTTCGTGCACGACACCGAAGGCGAAACGCCGCTGGCCGAAGCCGACGTGGTGATCGTGGAATACCCGCCGCTGGACGACAGCGCCATCTCGAAAGAGCTGCTGCAAAACGCCGCGCTCAACATCATGGTGGCCCCGGCCAACCGCACATGGAAGGAGACCGACCAACTGCTCTATGAAAAGAGCGTCGAGATGGCCGGCGAAGCGCCCACGGCGCTGCTGCTCAACTGCGCGGGGCGCGACGTCGTGCAGACCTTCACGGGCCTGCTCCCGCCCTACACCCGCCTGCGCAAACTGGGCTACCAGATCAGTCAGTTCGGTTTCACGGCGGTCAAATAATCCGCCCCGAATATCCGTAACCCGATGCAGCTTACCGGCAACATAACCGCTCCGCTGAGCATTTCGCGCGCACTCGTGACACTGGTGCTCGCCGGAGGCGTGGCGGCCATCGCCTACGCCTTCACCCACTTCGGGCTGCCGGCGGGGGCCGCGATCGCCATGCTGCCCTCGGGACTTTGCATCCTGTGGCTGTCGATGCGCAACCCCGCGTTCTCGATGCTGGGAATGCTGGTCCTCAACTACTTCATCATGTACCTCGGCCGCGAGTTCCTCCACGGAGCGCCGGTCGGCGTGATCCTCGACGCCGCGCTGTTCTTCAATCTGGCGATGCTCATCCTGCAGGCCCTCGTGCACCGGGTCGAGTGGCGGTGTGCCAAAACGGGGCTGACCCTCGCCGCCGCGATCTGGATGATCTACTGCGTGCTGGAGCTCTTCAACCCCCAGAGCATTTCGCCCAAAGGGTGGACCATGGCCATCCGTTCGCTGGCGTTCTATTTCTTCCTGATCGTGGTGCTCACGCAGCTCACGATGGCCCGCTACAAATACCTGAAACAGATGCTGGCCGTGTGGTCGGTGCTGACGCTGATCGCCGTCGGGAAAGCCCTCGCCCAGAAATACCTCGGGTTCAACGCCGCGGAGAACTACTGGCTCTTCGTCGAGGGAGGCGCCACGACCCACATCATCTACACCGGCGTGCGCTACTTCTCGCTCTACAGCGACGCCGCGAACTTCGGCGCCGGCATGGGGCTGGCGATGGTGGTCTTCTCGATCTCGGCGCTCTATTACCGCAATCCGTGGATGAAGGTCTACATGCTGACGGTGGCCGCGGCGGCCTGCTACGGCATGCTGATCTCCGGCACGCGCAGCGCGCTGGCCGTACCCTTCGCCGGATATGCCGTCTTCGTGATGCTGTCGCGGAATTTCCGGATGGTCGTGGCGGGCGTGTTCCTGATTATCATGGCCTTCTGCTTCCTGAAATTCACGACCATCGGTCAGGGCAACCCCATCATCCGGCGCGCCCGGAGCGCCTTCAACACCGAGGACGCCTCGTTTCAGGTGCGTCTGGACAATCAGGCCCGGCTGCGCGAACTGATGCGCGGCAAACCCTTCGGCGCGGGACTGGGGCACGGCGGCGGCAAGGCCAAGGTCTTCGCCCCCGATGCACCGCTGTCGCAGATACCCACCGACTCGTGGTTCGTGATGATCTGGGTCGAAACGGGCATCGTAGGGCTGCTGCTGCACGTCGGCATCCTGCTATACGTCCTCGGAAGAGGCGCATGGCTGGTCTTTTTCAGGCTCCGGAACACCCAGCTCAAAGGATTCGTCGCGGCGCTGACGGCCGGCATCGCGGGCGTCGTGGTGATGGCCTACGCCAACGAAGTGCTGGGACAGATTCCCACGGGCGCCATTATCTACATGAGCATGGCCTTCATCTTCCTCTCGCCGCGTTTCGACAAGGAACTGGCGGAAGCCGAGGAAGCCGAACATACGATCCCTGCCAAAAACCTGCTTGCCGTGCGGCCGCACAGGACATCGGCGCTTCCGTCGGCAATGGCCAAACAACAATGACATGAAGGCACGCATATCGGTCATATCGGTCAACTACAACGGCTTCGCGGTCACCACGGCGATGATCAACTCGCTGCGGCGCCACGTCACGACGCCGATGGAGATCGTCGTCGTGGACAACGGTTCGGAACGGGACGAGGCGGCGATGCTGCAGGAACGCTATCCCGAGATAATTGCCATACGGAGTCAGGAAAACCTCGGCTTCGCCGGAGGCAACAACCTCGGCATCCGGGCCGCGACGGGCGACTGCCTGCTGCTGCTCAACAACGACACGGAGGTCGCGGACGACACGCTGCACCACCTCTGCGACACGCTCGACGCCGACCCAGCGATCGGGGCCGTCTGTCCCAAAATCCGTTTCCATGAGCCTCCGCAGGCCATCCAGTTCGCGGGATACACGCCCCTGACGCGCATCACCCTGCGCAACGCCCTCATCGGGTTCGGCGAACCGGACAACGGGCGGTTCGACACTCCGCACGACACGCCCTATGCCCACGGCGCGGCGATGATGGTGCGGCGCGAAGCCGTCGAACGGGCGGGAATGATGCCCGAAGCGTACTTCCTCTATTACGAGGAGCTGGACTGGTCGGTGCGCATCCGCGAGGCAGGTTACCGCATCGCCTACGACCCGCGGGCCACGGTATTCCACAAGGAGAGCGCCACCACGGGCCGCCAGAGTCCGCTGCGGAGCTATTACCTCACGCGCAACCGCCTGCTGTTCGCCCGCCGCAACCGCCGCGGAGCCGCACAACGGCTCTCGGTCGTCTATCAACTGGGGGTGGCGCTTCCCAAAAGCGTCCTCACGTCGCTGCTGCACGGCCGCAGGGATTTGGCGGCGGCCGTCCTGCGCGGTGCGCGGGATTTTCTGCGACATAAAACAGGAAAAGAATGATAGTGAACATCATAGACTGGATCTTCATCTTCGCGCTGCTGCTCCCGGTGCTCTATCTGTTCGTCTTCGCGGCGTTCTCGATGCAGCGGAGGCGGGAGCCCTATCCTCCGGCCCGGAAACAGCGTCGTTTCGTGACGCTGATCCCTGCCTACAAAGCCGACGCGGTCGTCGTCCGCACGGCGCAGGCGGCACTGGCACAGGAGTATCCCGAGGGATTGCACCGCGTGGCGGTGATCGCCGACCAGTTACAGCCCGCAACGCTCGGAGAGCTGCGCAAACTGTCCCTGACAGTGATCGAGGTGACGTTCGAGAACAGTTCGAAAGCCAAGGCCCTGACTGCCGCCGTCGAGGAGCTGGGGCCCGAGGCGGCCGATGCCGTGGCGATCCTCGACGCCGACAACCTCGTGGGCGGGGAGTTCATCGCGCGCCTCAACGAAGTCTTCGACGCGGGTGTGGAGGCCGTACAGGCGCACCGCACGGCCAAGAACCGCGACACGGACACCGCGGTGCTCGACGCCGCGGGCGAGGAGATCAACAACTCGATCTTCCGCCGCGGACATGTGGCGCTGGGATTTTCCTCGGCGCTGATCGGCTCGGGCATGGCGTTCCGCTACGACTGGTTCTGCGCCAACATCCGCCGGTGCGTCACCGCCGGCGAGGACAAGGAGCTCGAAGCGCTGCTCCTGCAGGAGCGCATCTATATCGACTATCTGGACGACGTGGAGGTGCTGGACGAAAAGGTGCAGGGCGAGGAGGCTTACTACAACCAGCGGCGGCGGTGGATCGCGGCACAGTTCTATGCCCTCGGCTCGGCGGTGAAGAACCTCCCCGGAGCCCTCTTTTCGGGGAATTTCGACTACTGCGACAAGCTGCTGCAATGGTGCCTGCCCCCGCGGATGCTGCTCATCGGCCTCGTACCGCTGTGGGCCGTCGTAATGACCTTCCTCGACCCGTGGGGTTCCGTCAAATGGTGGATCGCCCTCGTGCTGATGCTCTTCGCACTGGCCATGGCCCTGCCCGACGCGCAGACCGACGCCAAGCTGGGCCGCGCCCTGCGCCGCGTTCCGGTGCTGGTGCTGCTCACGGCCGCCAACCTCTTCCGCCTCGGCGGAACCAAGGATAAGTTCATCCATACCCAACACACCGGCGCAGCCGACTCCGCACCGGATAAAACAGACCCGAACGCATGAAAATAGCCATCGAAGCGCAGCGCATCTTCCGCCCCAACAAACACGGCATGGACTTCGTGGCGCTCGAAACCATCCGCTGCCTGCAACGGCTCGACACCGAGAACGAGTACTTCATCTTCGTGGGCGACGGTCCCGACCGCTGCCTCGAGGAGACGCCCAACGTGCACATCGTCACGCTCCGCTGTCCGTCGTATCCGCTGTGGGAGCAGTGGGCCCTGCCGCGGGCCGTGGCGCGCGTGAAGCCCGACCTGCTGCACTGCACGAGCAACACCGCCCCGGTGTGGGGATCGACGCCGCTGGTGGTAACGCTCCACGACATCATCTTCCTCGAGAAGCAGGCCGGACGCAACTCGTCGCTCTACCAGTCGTTAGGACGCCAGTACCGCCGTCTGGTGGTGCCGCGCATCCTGCCCAAATGCCGCCGAATCATCACCGTGTCGCAGTTCGAATGCGACCGCATCCGCACGGCCCTCGGCCTCGACCCCGAACGGATCATGGCCATCCACAACGGCTACAATCCCCGGTTCCGGCCGATGGACGACACGGCGGAGGTCACCAAGCGCTACCTGCCCGATGCGGAATACCTCTTCTTCCTCGGCAACACCGACCCCAAGAAGAACACTCCGGGAACGCTCCGCGCCTATGCCGAATATGTGCGCCGCTCGGAACATCCGCTGCCGCTGCTGGTCGCGGACCTCACGGTGCAGGCCGCGGAGTCGATTTTACAGCAGATCGGCCAGCCGGAACTGATGGAGCGTCTCCGCCTGCCGGGATATATCCCCAACGGCGACCTCCCGGCCGTCTACAACGGCGCCTCGGCATTCCTCTACACCTCGCTGCGCGAGAGTTTCGGCATTCCCCAGCTCGAGGCGATGGCCTGCGGGACGCCCGTGGTGACGTCGAACACCTCGGCCATTCCCGAGATCGCGGGCGAGGGGGCCATTCTCGTCGACCCGACCTCGCCGGAGGCCATAGCCGGCGCCCTCCTGCGGCTCGAGACCGACGACGCCTTCCGGACGGAAACGATCGCCTACGGGCTGGAGCGGGTGAAGCTCTTCTCGTGGGAACAGACGGCCCGGAAACTGCTGGCGCTCTACCGCGAACTGGCCGGACAATAAAATAAGGGGGACGATTCGAAATCGTCCCCCTTTTCAATTCTTCCTGCGCGGTCCGGCTATTTCCGGCTCACCAGATTCGCTTTCTCCCCATGCTCATACCAATCCTTCGCAGCATTGCCGCCCGACTGCACCCACTCGGCAAAATCGGGATAAGCTTTCAGGAAATCGATATCCTCATAGGCATGGGGGATATTTTCGGGAATATTGATCGCCCAGACCATCCGGTCGTTCGAATAGTAGAACGTCGGAGCCTTGACCGTATTGGCATTCTTGCTCTCGCGCTCGTAAACCGCCATGCCCGCCGCAGTAGGCTCCACACCGCCGAAGTGGATCTCCTTGCCGTCAGCATCGGACAGGAAGAAATCGAACGAGTCGAACGTCAGCCCGGACTGCGCCACCGAATTGCGGAGTTCGATGAAATAGACCACCGTGATCAGATCGTCGTCCGCCATCTCCTGTCCGCGTTCCGTATTGAGGTAGGCCGAACCCACGGGAGCGTGTTTCTTCGTACTGATTCCCCGGAACTCCAGCACCGCGGGATCCTTGACATTGTTGCCGGGATTGAGCTGGACAAGTTCCGCATCGTCAGGGACATTCATGCCTCCGTAGCCCGCTTCCCGCGACAGGTCCTCGATCTCCGCGATCTCACCGCCCTTGACGCCCTTCATCCGCAGATGAGGCGTATAGGGAAGCGTGCCGCCGATGGCCTTCACGCGCACGCCGATCTGCATCCACCGAACCATGTTCTTGTTGTTGGCGTAGAGCTGTATCTTGTAGTTCAGGACGAAATCGTTGAAGTCGTAGTCGCCGTAAGCGGGCCAAAGGTCCTCGAACATCAGCGTTCCCCAGCCGCCCCGGATGGCCGGCACATAAATCACCTTGTCATAGTCGTTGCCGCCGCCGCGGGTCATGGCTGCCGGAGCCGCATCGGCCCCGATAGCGAACGATATTTTGCCGTTCGACACAGCGACGGTTTTTCCAACCTGACTGCCGTCGGCCTTTCGGTAGCTGACATAGAGCGAACCGGTCGACGCGGGAATGTCGAGCACGACCTTTTCGGCATCGTCGCCGACGGCGAACGAAGCGAAAGGCTCCTCGCCGGAAGCGAACGCCACGGAAACCACGGCCGGAACCGCAGCGGTGACGTCACATTCGACAGCACCCGTGGTCTTCCAGTCGAAAGAGGCGGGGACCGCAAGACTTTTAGTTTCCAAAGGTGCCTCCGGAGTTCCGGGCCCCTTTACATCCGAAATGCGGTCGACGCATCCTGCGAAAACGACCGCTCCGCAAACGGCCAGAATGATTCTTTTCATGGAGTGAAGTTTTATGACGAGACAAAGTTAAATATTATTTTCCAATTTTTATCATATTCATCCTTTCTTATAACAAAAAAGCCCGATAAATGAAACGGGATCACTCCGAAACAGACCATATGAACCAAAAGTTTATTATCTTTGTTCGATGATCGCGACTATCAAACAAAATCCCCGCCTGCGCCGTCTGGTGCTGTGGCTGCTCACCCCGTCCAAACGGCCCCGGCCACGGTGGTGGCTGAGGCTGCTGCGCCCGTTGCTGCACCCTGCGGGAAAAGGATCGAAAATATGTTCCCATGCCCGGGCGGACATCTTCCCCTGGCACCGCTTCATACTGGAGCGGGACGCTCAGATCGAGGATTACGCCGTGGTCAACAACGGCGCCGGCGACGTCCGCATCGGCGAGGGCTCGCGCGTGGGCGTGGGTTCGGTGGTGGTCGGGCCGGTCGATATCGGCCGTTACGTCTTCCTGGGACAGCACGTCTCCGTGCAGGGGCTCATCCACGGTTACGAGGACGTGACGCAGGACCCCAACCTCCAGCCGCTGATGCTGCGGCCCGTGAAAGTCGGCGACTACACCCATCTGGGGACCAACTCCACGATCATGGCCGGCGTCACCATCGGCGAGCGCTGCCAGATCGGCGCAGGGTCGGTCGTCACCAAGGACATACCGCCCTACAGCGTGGCCGTGGGCAACCCGGCGCGGGTCGTAAAACGTTACGATTTCGAAAAAAAGGAGTGGGTCCGGGTCTGAAATGAAAATACTGATCGTCTATAAATCTTCGGGGCTGAGCGACAACCCCTTTGTCCGGCTGCTCGCCGAGGGCATCCGCGCCTGCGGCTTCGAGGTCGTCTGCTCGGCCGACGAGTTCTGGCACAACGCCGCGGCATACGACATCGTTCATTTCCAATGGCCCGAGGAGCTGTTCGGCTGGAGCTACCCTTCGCCGGGGCAGGTTGCGGAACTGGGCGAACGGCTCCGCATGCTCCGTGAACAGGGAATCCCGATCGTCTACACCCGCCACAACACGCTGCCGCACAAGGGCGACGACCGGGTCCGCGAGGCCTACCGGCTGATCGGGGAGTATGCCGACGCGGTGGTTCACTTGGGCGATTACAGCCTCCGGCAGTTCCGGGAGAGATACCCCGATTCGCAGCAGATTCACGTCGTGATTCCGCACCACATTTACGAGGGCGTGTACGGACCCGGCATCTCCCGCGGGGAGGCCCGGCAAAGGCTCGGCATCCCGGCCGACAGCTTCGTCGTACTGGCTTTCGGGGCGTTCCGCCACGCCTTCGAGCGAAAACTGACGTGGAGGGCATTCCGTCGCCTGCACGTTCCCGAAAAATTCCTGCTGGCACCCCGTCTGTGGCCCTACACTCTCAACGGATCGTACCGACGGGGGCTGAAACGCTTCGCCACGCGGATGCTTTACTACGGGGCGCACGCCGCCGAAAGGCTGTTCCGCTGCCGCATCACCTCGACCGAGGGGCTGATCCCCGACGCCGAACTCCCGGCCTATTTCACGGCCGCCGACGTGGTCTTCATCCAGCGCACCGACATCCTCAACTCGGGCAACGTGCCGCAGGCCTTCGCCTTCGGCCGCGTGGTCGCAGGCCCCGCAGCGGGCAACATCGGCGGGATGCTCGAAGCCACCGGAAACCCCGTTTTCGACGCCGCGGACCCCGCATCGGTGGACCGCGCGCTGGCCGAAGCGGCCCGGCTGGCCGCCGCAGGGCACGGCGACGAAAATCGTAAATACGCCCTCGAACACCTCCGCCTGCCGCAGATCGCCGCGGCATACGGACAACTTTACACCCGATTGCATGACGCAGAACGACGATAAACAGCCCCAATCCGTAGGACGCGAGTTAGCCTCGGGAGTCTTCTACACCTCGGTCGCCAAATATGCCGGCGTCGTGGTGACGATCCTCGTGACGGCGGTGCTCTCGCGTCTGTTCACCCCCGAGGAGTTCGGCGTGGTGAACATCGCCACGGTCATCATCGCCTTCTTCGCCATCTTCAGCGACCTCGGCATCGGCCCCGCAGTCATCCAGCACCGCGACCTCTCGCGCCGCGACCTGAGCAGCATCTTCTCGCTCACGATCTGGTCGGCGATCGTCATCGCCCTGCTCTTCTTCGCCGCCTCGGGGCTCATCGCCTCGTTCTACGACGGCTCGACGGAGCTGCGCGACATCTGCCGCATCCTCTCGCTGAACCTCCTTTTCGCCACGGCGAATATCGTTCCCAACTCGCTGGTGATGAAAGACAAGCGTTTCCGCTTCGCCGCCGTGCGTTCGCTCGCCGTGCAGGTCGTCGGAGGAGCCGCGGGCATCATCGCCGCCTATGCCGGGGCGGGCATCTATGCCCTGACGATCAACCCGGTCTTTTCGAGCGTGATGCTCTTTGCGATCAACTACCGCGAATATCCCGTCCGCCTGCGGATGAAACCCGCACGCGAAGCCCTCTCGAAAGTCTTCTCGTTCTCGGCTTACCAGTTCTCGTTCCAACTGCTGAACTTCTTCAGCCGCAACCTCGACAAACTGCTGATGGGGCGTTACATGAGCCTCTCGGATCTGGGCTATTACGACAAGTCGTACCGCCTGATGATGATGCCGCTGCAGAACATCGCCTTCGTCATCTCGCCGGTCATGCACCCCGTTTTCGCGCAGATGCAGCACGACCTGAACAAGCTGGGTGAAGCGTATCTGAAAGTAATTCGCCTGCTGGCCTTCATCGGACTGCCGCTGTCGGCCGTACTGTGGTTCACGGCCGAGGAGCTGGTGCTCATCATCTTCGGCAACCAGTGGATGCCGTCGGTGGCGGCGTTCCGCATCTTAGCCCTCTCGGTCGGCATCCAGATCGTGATGTCGACTTCGGGGTCGATTTTCCAAGCCGCCAACGCCACGCGGATGCTCTTCATCTGCGGACTCTTCTCGGCGACGCTCAACGTCGCGGCCATCTCGACGGGCATCTTCGCCTTCGGGACGCTCGAAGCCGTGGCATGGGCCATCTGCATCTCGTTCGCCGTCAACTTCGTGCAGTGCTACCACGCGCTGTTCTGTCTGACGCTGCGCACCGGATGGGGACGCTTCTGGCGAAGCCTTTTGCAACCGCTGCTGCTCACGGCGATCCTCTCGCTGGCGCTGGCCGGCATCGCATGGCTGCTCCCCGCAACGACGCCGCACCTGCCGTCGCTGGCGGCGAAATGTGCCGCCGCCCTCGTCGTCTGGCTGGGATACCTCCAGTTGAGCGGAGCGTACAACCTCAAAGAACTCGCCGCACGCCTGCGGCCCGGAAAATAGAGAGCCATGAAGGGACTGTTCATCGTATTTCACGGATTCTCGGCCCACAGCGGCATCTCGAAGAAGATCTTCGCCCAGTGCGAAGCCCTCCGCCAGAACGACGTAGACATCGCGCTGTGTCATATGGAAATCGACTCCGACGGCACGCAGCGCCGCATGGCGGGCGACGCCGTGATACGCACTTTCGGGAGCGGGCTCCGCGCCAAGCTGCTCAAGCGCATCTCCTACGCCGACATCACCGACTACATCCGCCGCGAGGGAGTTCGGTTCCTCTACATCCGCCACGACCTGAACGCCAATCCGCTGCTCGTCGCGTGGCTGCGCCGCGTGCGGCGGCTCGGGGTGCGCATCGCCCTCGAAATCCCCACCTACCCCTACGATGCGGAGTTCCGCGAGGCCGGACGGAAGGAAAAACTCCAGTTACAGATCGACCGGATGTTCCGCCGCAGTCTGGCCCGGCAGGTCGACCGCATCGTCACCTTTTCCGACGACGGGGAGATTTTCGGGCAAAAGACCATCCGCATCTCCAACGGCATTGATTTCAGCACGATACCCCTCAAGACCGAGGTGCACGCCATCGCCCGCGAGGTGCGGCTGCTGGCCTTGGCCAACATCCATCCGTGGCACGGTTTCGACCGCGTGATCGAGGGGCTGAAAGCCTATTATGCCGCGCCGCACGACCGCATCGTGAAACTGCGCATCGTGGGCGACGGCATGCCCGGCCTGATCGACGGCTACGCCCGCAGCATCGCGGCCTGCGGGCTCGGCGAATACGTCGAAATCACGGGACCCCGTTCGGGCGCGGCGCTCGACGCCGAGTTCGCATGGTGCGACATGGGCGTGGCGAGCCTCGCCCGCCACCGCAACGGCATCGAGAGCCTCAAAAGCCTCAAGAACCGCGAGTATGCCGCGCGGGGCATTCCGTTCATCTACTCCGAGCGGGACAGCGACTTCGACGCCATGCCCTATGTCCTGAAAGCCCCCGCCGACGACACGCCGCTCGACATCGCCGCCCTCGTGAGCTGGCTCGACGCCGCGGACCGCACCCCGGAGCACATCCGCACGACGATCGAGGGACGGCTCTCGTGGGAGCGGCAGATGCAGAAGGTAATGACCGAAATGAAAACCCTGATACCATGATCCCCAAGCAAATCCACCTCTGCTGGCTGAGCGGAGACCCCTACCCGGCCAAGATCGAGAAGTGTCTCGCAAGCTGGAAAAAGTTCCTGCCCGACTACGAGGTCGTGCTCTGGGACACGAAACGTTTCGATCTGGATGCAGTACCGTGGGTGAAACAGGCTTTCGAGGCCAAAAAATATGCCTTTGCCGCCGACTACATCCGCTTCCACGCCCTCTACAACTACGGGGGCATCTACCTCGACTCGGACGTCGAGGTGCTCCGGAGCTTCGACCCGCTGCTGGACCTGCCCTACTTCGCGGGGGCCGAGACCGCCGGGACGATCGAGGCCGCCGTGCTGGGCGCCGAGAAGGGGTGCGACTGGATCAAGCAGTGCCTCGACTACTACGAGGGGCGCAGTTTCATCCGCGAGGACGGGTCGTACGACATCCGGATGCTGCCCGAGATCATGCAGGAGCAGATTCCGAAGCTGAAACCCATCATGAAGGTGGAGGGAGGTCTCGAGCCCCTGAAGCGCAGGGACCTCGACGAAGCGGTCTACATCCTGCCGCGGGAGTATTTCTCGCCGAAGGTCTTCGACTCGCGCAAGGTCGAACTCACGCCCGACACCTACGCCATCCACCACTACCAGAATTCGTGGTTCTCGCCCAAGGCCTTCGCCTACTACCGGGTCAGGACCTTTTTCGTCAACCTCTTCGGATACCGCTTCGTGCGGGGTGTCGAACGGCTCATCCGCCGCAAATAACTCGAAGTCCATGACTGTCACAGCAATCCTTTTCTGGGCCTGCGCGCTGTTGGTCGTCTACACCTATGTCGGGTACGGCGTCCTGCTGGCCGCACTGGTGAAGCTCCGCGAGGCCCTGTGTCCCGCCAAACGGCATCCCGTTCCGGCCGAAACGGTCGAAGCGACGCTGCTGATCGCCGCCTACAACGAGCAGGAGATCGTGGCGGAGAAGATGGAGAACTGCCGGGCGCTGAAATACCCCGCCGGAAAACTCCGTATCGCTTGGGTGACCGACGGCTCGACCGACCGCACGCCCGAACTGCTGGCGGCTTACCCCGGGGTCACGGTACTCCACGACGCCCGTCGCGGAGGCAAGACCGCCGCCCTGAACCGGGCGCTGGAGTACATCCACACCCCGATCGTAATCTTCACCGACGCCAACACGATGCTCAATCCCGAGGCCGTGGAGGAGATCGTGCGCTGTTTCGACGACCCGAAGGTCGGGTGCGTCGCGGGCGAGAAGCGCGTGGCCGCCGCGGAGGGCTCGGGAGCCGCCGCGACCGAAGGGGCCTACTGGAAATACGAGTCGAAGCTCAAGGAGCTCGACTACCGCCTCTACTCGGCCGTGGGAGCCGCCGGAGAGCTGTTCGCCGTGCGGCGCGAACTGTGGCGGACGATGCCCGAGGACACGCTGCTCGACGATTTCATCTGTTCGATGCTCATCGCCGCCGACGGCTACAAGATCGCCTACTGCAAGGAGGCATACGCGCTGGAAACGCCTTCGGCCGACATGGTCGAGGAGGGCAAGCGCAAACGCCGCATCGCGGCGGGCGGACTGCAATCCGTCTGGCGCCTGCGCAAACTGCTGAACCCGTTCCGCTACGGAGTGCTGTGGTTCCAGTACGTCTCGCACCGCGTGCTGCGGTGGACCGTCACTCCCGTGGCGCTTGCGGCGCTCGTGCCGCTCAACATCGCCCTGTTATGGTCGGGCCATCCGCGGCTCTACGCCGTGATTCTGGCCCTGCAGGGGCTCTTCTACCTCACGGCCGCCGCCGGTTGGATGCGCGAACGCCGCGGACGGCAGGGAGGCGTGCTTTCGGTGCCTTATTATTTCCTTTTCATGAACCTCAACGTTTTCCGCGGGGCATGGTACCTGATTACCCACCGGGGACGCGGAGCATGGGAAAAGGCCCGGCGCGCCTGATTTTTGCACATCTGCGGAATTTTTATTAGATTTGTTCTTCACAAACACCTGAACCTCCATGAAAAACATCGCCATAAAGCCCGAAGACTACACCATTCTGGCTGTCGACGACATCGCCACGAACATCATGCTGCTGAAAGCCGTGCTGAGCCGTGCGAAGTACAAGATCGTCACCGCTTCGGGCGGGTTCGAAGCGCTGGAAAAGGTCGCGGAGGTCAACCCCGACCTGATCCTGCTGGACATCATGATGCCCGATCTGGACGGGTACGAGGTGCTGAAACGGCTCAAGGCGGACCCGGCGCACGAGGATATCCCGGTGATTTTCCTCACGGCACTGCACAACCCCGAGGACATCGTCAAGGGATTCAAATTCGGGGCCAGCGACTACATCTCCAAGCCGTTCAACCACGAAGAACTCATCACCCGCGTGGCACACCACATCTATCTGGCCGCCGCGCAGCGAACGATCCTCCAGCAGCGCGACGAACTGCAGGCGACGGTCGAAGCCCGCGACAAGATGTATTCGGTGATCGCCCACGACCTCCGGTCGCCGATCGGAACGTTGAAGATGGTTTTCAACATGCTCTCGATCAACCTGACGGCCGACCAGATCGGCGAGGACAGTTTCGAGATGATTTCCATGGGCAACAACATCACCGAAAGCACCTTCATGCTGCTGGACAACCTGCTGAAATGGACCAAGAGCCAGATCGGACGCATGAACACGGTGTTCCAAGAGGTAGACATTTCGGAGGTGGTGCTTTTCGCCAGCAAGATGTCCGACGTGGTGGCGCAGGTGAAGAACATCGAGGTCGAATACGAGATTCCGGGGCCTATCACGGTCAGTTGCGACGTGGACATGGTCAAGACGATCATGCGCAATCTGATGTCCAACGCCATCAAGTACAGTCAGGAGGGCGGGAAGATCGTTGTAGCGGTCAGCGAAACGCCGACGCATGCTGCGATTTCCGTGCGCGACAACGGCATCGGCATCAAGGAGGAGGACATTCCCAAACTGCTCAACCCCGAGACCCACTACACCACCTACGGCACGAAGAACGAAGAGGGGTCGGGACTGGGACTGCAACTGGTGCAGGACCTCACGCACCGCAACGGCGGCTCCCTGACCATCGAGTCGAAAGAGGGCGAGGGTTCAACCTTCACCTTCACCATTGCCAAGGAACAGCCCAAACAGGAGCCCGGCAAAGACGAAGCTACCGCCTGAACCGCAGTTCGGCGATGACGGCCTTATGGTCGCTCACATCATCCTGCGGCATGTAGTAACCTACGCCCGCAAACCGGTTGTCATAGAAGATATAGTCGATCCGCAGCACGCCGCCCAGATAGCGGAACGTGCCGCCGAATCCGTTGCCGACAGCCCGGAACCCGTCGGTCATGTTGCCTTTCAACCGGCGGTAGGTATAGGACGAGGGGGTATCGTTGAAATCCCCGGCCACAATGACCGGATAGCGTGTAGAGTCGATCACCGTGCGGATTTCGCGGACCTGCTGCGCGCGGATGCGGCTGTTGCGCTCCAGCTCGCCGATCACCCGTTCTACCGGGGCATCCTGATCGTAATCCTTGCGGAAACGGTGCCGGAGGCTCGAAATGCCCGACGTCTGCAAGTGCACCGAGAAGATGCGCACCGTGTCGTCGCCGATCTTCACGTCGGCCTGCAGGTAGTCGTTGCCCGAGTCGGGAAAACGGACATAGCGGTGGCCGACGATCGGGAAGCGGCTCAGAATAGCCTGCCCCTCCTGATGGACGAACCAAGGCATGCGCGGGGCGAAAAGCCGCGCGATGCTGTCGGGTGGAAACGTCCGGTCATCGATGAACTCCTGCAGGCACACCACGTCGACCTTCTCGCGCTTCATCAGCGACGCGATGCCGTAGCCGGTGACCGAGGTGGGGCCGAGGCGGCGGAAACCATAGGTGTTGAGCGTCGCCACACGGATGTCATGGGGGCCTTTGCTGTCGAAATCGGGCAACTGGACCATCGCCGAAATGTAGCCCAGATTGAGTGCCAGCGCGGCAATGGGCATCAGCGCCACACCCCACTGGCGGCGGAAAAGCCACCAGATGAGCGCCGCGAGGTTCAGCAGCAGGATAACGGGCATCAGCAGCGCGATCGAAGCCCAGAAATTCCCGGCCTCGGGCGAGATGAACGACGAACGCCAACTCAGCACAGCCGCGGCCAACAACAACACAGTAAAGGCCACTGCGAGACCTTTTAATAAATAAGATACAGCTTTTCGGCCCATAAGGTATATTATTTCGACCTAATTTGTTTATTTCGTTTGCAAAGATAGTTCATTTTTAAATAATAATCCTACCTTTGTGCTTCGGAATCAAACCCCTTCACCTGAGAATGAAGCGAATATTAATATCGGGCGGCGCCGGATTCATCGGCTCGCACCTGTGTGAAAGACTCTTGGCGGAGGGTAACGACGTCATCTGTCTCGACAATTATTTCACCGGGCACAAAAGCAATATCCGGCACCTGCTGCCGCACCCCAACTTCGAGGTGATCCGCCACGACATCATCTACCCGTATATGGCCGAAGTCGAGGAGATTTACAACCTCGCCTGTCCCGCGTCGCCGATCTACTACCAGCACGACCCGATCAAAACCACCCAGACGTCGGTGATCGGAGCCATCAACATGCTGGGCATGGCCAAATACAACCGGGCCAAAATCCTTCAGGCTTCGACCTCGGAGGTCTACGGCGACCCGTTGATCCATCCCCAGCGCGAGGATTACTGGGGCCACGTCAACCCGCTGGGCATCCGCTCGTGCTACGACGAGGGCAAGCGCTGCGCCGAATCGCTCTTCATGAGCTACTACCGCGAACACGGCATTCCCGTAAAGATCATCCGCATCTTCAACACCTACGGCCCGAAAATGGACATCAACGACGGCCGCGTAGTTTCGAATTTCATCGTTCAGGCGCTCCGCGGCGACAACATCACGATCTACGGCGACGGCGAGCAGACCCGCTCGTTCCAGTACATCGACGACATGGTCGAAGGGATGATGCGCATGATGAACAACACGCCCGACGACTTCACCGGACCGGTAAACATCGGCAACCCGAACGAATTCACCATCGCCGAACTGGCCCGCGAAGTGATCTCGCTGACGGGTTCGAAATCGAAGATCGTACACCTGCCCCTGCCGGCCGACGACCCCCAGCAGCGGCAGCCCGACATCTCGCTCGCCCGCAACATGCTCGACGGCTGGGAGCCGAAAATCCAGCTCCGGGACGGTCTTTTAAAGACGATCGCCTACTTCGAGGGGGTACTTTCGCGGGGCGGAATCCGTCGCTGAGGCTCAACCGGTACATACAAAAACACGACCATAATTCATAAAAGGCGGAATCGAAATTCGATTCCGCCTTTTATGCAACGAATGCGTCTTATCGGACCAGCATCGCGTGGTGATAGCCGTCGGTCTTGTTCCAGTCCCCGCGCGTGAAGTCGGGCACGGCCACCGGAGCGCTGTTGTGTTCGAGCGACACGGCCGTCAGCTCCCCGACACACGACCATTCGGCGGCATCGTAGACATCCTGATCGAGCGGCAGGCCGTGCTGCAGGCAGTAGATCAGGCGGTAGTCCATAATGAAATCCATGCCGCCGTGTCCGCCGACCTCCTTGGCTTTCTCCTCGATCTCCATAGCGATCGGGTGCTTGTAACGCTGCATCAGCGCCTCGCACATCTCCTTGGGCACGAAACTGTGGCCGCTCAGGTTCTCATGGTCGGGCACGCCCGACTCCGCAAGCTGTCCGGGATCGAAAGCATAACCTTGGATGGGGTATTTGTTGGCAAAGCCTTTCGTACCGGTCACTTGGTACATGCGGCTGTAAGGACGCGGCGTGTAGACATTGTGCTCCAGCAGGATCGTGCGGCCCTTCTCGGTCTTGATCAGCGTCGAGGTGTGGTCGGCGTTGGCGAACTCCGTGGCGCCCATCTTCTCTTCAGCCAGTTTCAGGCCGTTGACCGACTTGGTGTCCACGGCCACGAGGTAGTTCATCTTGTCGCCGCGGTGGATGTCGAGCACCTGACAGGCGGGGCCGAGGCCGTGCGTGGCATAGACGTCGCCGCGGTGCTTCTGGTTGAAGTCGAGGCGCCAGTTACCCTCGTAATAGTCCCAGAAAGCCTCCAGATCGTGGATATACGATCCTTCGACGTGGAGGACGTCGCCGAACAGTCCCTGTTTGGCCATGTTGAGCGTCGTGAGTTCGAAAAAGTCGTACACGCAGTTCTCGAGCATCATGCAGTGGCGCTGGGTCTTCTCGGCGGTGTTCACCAACTGCCAGCACTCGTCGAGCGATGTGGCGGCGGGAACCTCCACGGCGACGTGCTTGCCGTGCTCCATGGCGTAGACGGCCATCGGAACGTGCTTCTGCCACGGGGTGACGATGTATACGAGGTCGATATCGTCGCGTTCGCAAAGTTGTTTCCAACCCTCCTCGCCGCTGTAAGCCTCCGCGGCGGGAAATCCGCGGCGTGCGAGGATCGCCTGCGCGCTGTCGACCCGCTCGGGGTAGAGGTCGCAGAGGGCCTTGATATCGACCCCGTGCAGGTGGGTGAAGCGCTCCACGGCGCCCGGGCCGCGCATGCCCAGCCCGATGAAGCCCACGCGGACCGTCTTCATCGGAGGCGTCTTGAGCCCCAGCACCGACTTCTGGCCCGGTTCGCGGGCCGGAGTGTCGAACACGATCACTCCGTCGATCGTCTTGTAGCCCTCCGATTGGCAACCGGAAAACAGAAGCGCACCCGCAAAGGCGCACAGTAAAAGAAGGAATCTCTTCATTTGTATCGCAGTTTGATTGGTTTCAAGACAAAAGTAGGAAATATTTTGAAAACTGCGCTCATTTGAGTACTTTTGCGGTCATAAAATCTCCTTCCATGTTTCGTAGACTCGCGGCGGTAATCCTTTCGGCCCTCCTGCTCTCCCCGGGATGGCTCAGCATGACGGGGCTGACGCTCCTCGCGGGGTTCGTCCCGCTGCTGTGGGTGAGCGCGTCGTACGACGACTCGCGCCGCTCGTGGTGGAAGGTTTTCGGCTGGGCGACGCTGACCTTCGTGCTGTGGAACGCGCTGACGATCTGGTGGATCTGGTACGCCACGCCCGTAGGCCCCCCGGCCGCCACGCTGGCCTCGACGACGATGAACATGATCGCCTTCATGCTCTTCCACACGGTCTCGAAAAAAGCCCCCAAAGCCCTTGCCTACACCACCCTCGTCACGGCGTGGATCGCCACCGAATACTGGTACACCGTCGGGGATTTTTCGTGGCCGTGGCTCATTCTGGGCAACGGTTTCTCGCACGAAGTGTGGGCCGTGCAGTGGTATGAATATACGGGCGTCTTCGGCGGCACGCTGTGGGTGCTGCTCTCGAACATCCTGATCTTCGAAGCCCTCAGGGCGCGCACCGTGCGGCGGTGGACAGCCGCGGCGTGCGTCGTCGCGGTGCCGGTAGTCATCTCGCTGGTCATCTGGGGAAGCTGGAAACAGCCCGACGAGGGGACGGCCGAAGTGAGCATCGTCCAGCCCAATGTGGACTGCTACAACAAGTTCCACGGCGACACGGAACGACAGGAGGAGAACATCCTCGACCTGCTGAACGACGTGCCTGCCGGAGCGCAGTTCATCCTGCTGCCCGAGACCTCCGTGCCGGGTTATTACCGCGAACCCGCGCTGAGCGATTTCTGGCTGGGAGCGGCCGGCACCCCGGGCGAATTCTGGCAAACGCTCGCCGACACGCTCCGCAGCAACCATCCCGAAGCCCTGCTCATCGCCGGGGCCAACACCACGCGCCATTATCCGGCGGGTGCCCAGACTGAAACGGCCCGTGCGGAGCGCTTCGGAAACGGCTATTACGACGTCTTCAACACGGCCGTGGGGCTCGACTCCGCAGGCCGCACACAGCTTCACCACAAAGGCCGGCTGGTGATCGGCGTCGAGAACACCCCGACGTGGGTATTCGACATCATGCGGTTTCTCGTCATCGACCTCGGCGGCGTCGTGGGACAGATCGGCAAGGGACAGCACGGCACGGCCTTCGAGCACGGCGGCGTCAAAGCCGGGCCCGCGATCTGCTACGAGGGGCTTTACGGCGACTTCTACGGCGATTTCGTGCGCCGCGGCGCGCAATTCATGGCCATCATCTCGAACGACGGATGGTGGGGCGACACGCCGGGCTACAAGCACCTCTTCACCATCTCGCGCCTGAGAGCCATCGAGCACCGCCGCGCCATCGCCCGCTCGGCTAACACGGGCCGCTCGGGATTCATCTCCGCCCGCGGCGACGTAGGCGAAACCCTCGGCTGGGAGGAGCGCGGCGTGATCTCCGCCGCAGTGCCCCTCAACTCGGAACTGACCGTCTACACCCGCTACGGCGACTATCTGGCCCGCATCTCGGAATACATCCTGTTGCTGTGCGTGCTCTACTACGTCGCCTACCGCGTCAAACGCAAGAACCACCTCGTCAAATAAATCCCCGTTGTCATGAACTACACCCAAACCCTCGAATTCCTCTTTCAGTCGCTGCCCGCGTTCGAAACCAGCGGCGCAATGGCCTACAAACCGGGATTGGAGCGCATCTCCGCATTCTGCCGCCATCTGGGCAACCCCCAGCGTAATTTCTTTACGATCCATGTGGCCGGCACCAACGGCAAAGGCTCCGTGGCCCACATCATCGCCTCGGTGCTGGAGCAGGCGGGATACCGCACGGGGCTCTTCACCTCGCCCCACCTGCAGGACTTCCGCGAACGCATCCGCGTCGACGGCGAAATGATCCCCAAGCAGAAAGTGGTGAATTTCGTGGACAAGCACCACGACAAGATGGTCGAGCTCGAGCTGTCGTTCTTCGAAATGACCGCCGCGATGGCCTTCGACTACTTCGCGCAGAGCGACGTCGAGGTGGCGGTGATCGAGACGGGACTCGGGGGACGGCTCGACGCCACGAACATCATCGTGCCGATCCTGAGCGTCATTACCAACATCGGACTGGAGCACACGGCCCTGCTGGGCGACACGCTCCAGAAGATCGCCGCGGAGAAGGCGGGAATCATCAAGAAGAGCATTCCGGTGATCGTCGGCGAGGCGGACGTCCGCTACAACGAGGTCATCGAGCAGGCCGCGGCAGCCAACAAGTCGCATGTAATCTACGCCGAGCGGGAGTTCATCTGCGAGGATCATCGCCCCGAGGGCAGCCGCCAGCATTTCCGCCTGCGCCGCACGCGCGACGGCCGGGATTTCGACGTCCTGCTCGACCTGCAGGGCAGCTACCAGTGCCGCAACATCGTGACAGCCTCGGCGGCGATCGACTTCCTGCACGAGGAGACGCCGTTGACGATCTCCCGCCGCGCCTACCTCGAAGGAATGTGCTGTGCGGCAGCCAACACGGCGCTGCTGGGCCGCTGGCAGACGCTTGCTGAGGCACCCCTCACGGTCTGCGACACGGGCCACAACGCCCACGGCATCGCCTACGTCGCCGAACAGCTCAAGGCGACGCCCCACAAGGCGCTCTACTGCGTGATCGGATTCGTGCGCGACAAGGATCTGGCGCACATTCTGCCCCTGCTGCCGCACGATGCCCACTACATCTTCACCCAAGCGCATTCGGAGCGTTCGCTCCCGGCCGCGGAGCTGACGGCGAAAGCCGCCATCTACGGTCTGCACGGCGAAGCGGTGGAGGAGGTGACGGCCGCCATAGCCCGGGCCCGGGAGCTGGCCTCGGACGGCGACATGATCTTCATCGGCGGCAGCACCTATGTCGTCGGCGAGGCGCTGTAAGGAACCAGACGGAAATGAAAAGTCCGGGGCGCGGCCGCTCCGGACTTTTTCTATTTACGCCTCCCCCATCTTCGGCCCCGCTTCGGGCGTGGGCGGAGGGGTCGGGATCTCGATCTTGCCCACGTTGCTCTCGTAGCGCACGATGTTGTCCTGCAGCGAGCGCAGCAGGCGTTTGGCGTGCTCCGGCGTAAGGATGATGCGGCTCTTGACGCGCGCTTTCTGCACGCCGGGAAGGACCGTAGCGAAGTCGATGATGAATTCCGAGGTAGAGTGCGATATGATCGCCAGATTGGAATAATGGCCTTGGGCCACGGCGTCGTCCAGTTCAAGGTCGATACCGAATTGTTTCATCTCTGCCATAAGCTGTGGAGTGTTTGTGCAAAATTATTCACTTTCAGGGGACAATATACAAGCATGGGGCCAAAGTTTTCGATATTTTATCAACATATCCGCCGTCCGGGACAACCCGCCGCGCCCTTTTTCCGCTTTTTCATGGGCGGATTTACGGCTTTTTCTTATCTTTGGCTTCGCCGAAGATACTCCGTCTCGGAAAAAATGCAAACGAGCTTGCTTTTTCTCTCGGCTTATTCGTATCTTTGGCTTCGCCTTAAATACTTCCGCTCGGCAAAATGCAAGCGAACTTGCTTTTGCCCCCGCTTATTCGTATCTTTGTCGTCTATAAAAACAGCAAACCCGAAAAATGGCATTGGAAATCGTCGAAACCCTGTTCCGCGGCATCTGCGTAGGTGTGGCCGCTTCGATCACGGTAGGCCCCGTAGCGGTGCTCTGCATCCAGCGCACGCTGTCGAAAAGCCGCCGCTCGGGGATCGTTTCGGGCATCGGCGTCGCCTGCGCCGATACGTTCATGGCCATGGCCGCGCTGTTCTTCTATTCGATGCTCCAGACCCAGATCGAGCAGTACAACACGCTGCTGCGCGTCATCGGCGGCATCTTCGTCGTCATCGTCGGGGTCTTCATCTTCGCCCAGAACCCCGTGCCGCAGATTCGCCGCAACCGGGCCGGCAAAACCTCGCTGTGGCAGGATTTCGTCTCGATCTTCGGACTCACGATCGCCAACTTCATCATGGTGATCCCCTATATCCTCGCCTTTTTCGCCGTCTTCAAGATTTCGGGCGGCGATATGGCCGACCACACGTTCGGAGGCTTCATGCGTTCGCTGTTCGTCATCGCCGGGTTCTTCGGCGGCGCCGTGGGATGGTGGACCCTGCTGGCTTTCGTCATCAACCTCTTCCGCCGCCGCTTCCGTCCGCGGCACATGCTCACGATCAACCACGTCGCGGGCCTCATCATCGGCATATTAGGAGTTTACACCATATTATCGACCTTCTTTGATATATTCCCCAATGTCGGACACTAAGCATAAGATCATCATCGCCGTCGACGGATTCTCGTCGTGCGGCAAGAGCACCTTCGCCAAAGCCATCGCAGCCCGCTTGGGCTACATCTTCATCGACACCGGCGCCATGTACCGCGCCGTAACGCTCTACGCCCTCGAACACGGGGCGATCCGTTCGGGCATCGTCGACGAAGAGGCCGTCGTGAAGCTGCTCGACAAGATATCCATCACTTTCCGTTTCAACCCTGAACGCGGCGCCAGCGACATCTACGTCGACGGCGATCTGGCCGAAGGAAAGATCCGCACCATCGAGGTTTCGAACTGCGTGAGCCGCGTGAGCGCCATCCCCGAGGTGCGCAGCAAGCTGGTGGCCATGCAGCAGGAGATGGGACGCCGCCGCGGGGTGGTGATGGACGGCCGCGACATCGGCACGGTGGTCTTCCCCGACGCCGAACTGAAACTGTTCATGACGGCCGACCCCGCCGTGCGCGCCTGCCGCCGCTACAAGGAGCTGACGGGCAAAGGCATGACGGTGACGATGGAGGAGGTCGAACGCAACATCCTCGAGCGCGACAAGGCCGACATGAGCCGGGCCGTCTCGCCGCTGCGCCAAGCCGACGACGCCATCGTGCTCGACAACAGCCACATGACCGTCGACGAACAGATGGCGTGGTTTATGGAGGAGTTCGCAAAAGTCTGCAAATAGATAAAAGCGCCGCCGGGCGCACCTGCAAAACGGCTATGGTAGTCGAGATCGACGATAAATCGGGCTTCTGCTTCGGCGTTGTCCGCGCAATCACGGAGGCCGAACGGGCCCTCGGGAGCGGCGCCACGGTCTATTCGCTCGGTGACATCGTCCACAACCGCATCGAGGTCCAGCGCCTCGAACGGCTGGGACTGCGGACCGTCACCCACGCCGACATGCCGCGTCTCGCGGGCTGCCGCCTTTTCATCCGCGCCCACGGGGAACCCCCTACGACATACGCCGCCGCCCGGGAGCTGGGCATCGAGGTGATCGACGCCACCTGTCCGGTGGTCGCGCGCCTGCAGCGGCGGGTGAAGGAGGCCCACGAACGGATGCGTCCGCTGGGCGGTCAGGTCGTAATCCTCGGCAAGCGGGGCCACGCCGAAGTGGTGGGGCTCACGGGGCAGGTCGCAGACCCGACGATCGTGGTCGAAAGAACAGAAGATTTGCAGGCGGTCGACTTTTCGCGTCCGGTCTATTTCCTCTCGCAGACCACGCAGAGCATCGCGCTGTTCGAGGAGCTCGGAGCGGAGATGCGCCGCCGGGCCGCCGATCCGGACACGGTCTGCATCGACGACACGATCTGCCGGCAGGTCTCGAACCGCGAACAGCACCTCACGGAGTTCTCGGGACGGTTCGACGCCGTGGTCTTCGTCTGCGGCCGCAAATCGTCGAACGGCAAGGTGCTCTCGGAGGTGTGCCGCCGGGCCAACCCGCGCACGCATGTCGTCGAGGAGGCCAGCGAGATCGCCCCCGAATGGTTCGAGGGTATCGCCTCGGTAGGCATCTGCGGCGCCACGTCGACCCCCAAATGGCTGATGCAGGAGGTTGCCGACGCCGTTCGTAAAATCGGAAAATGAAAAACATATAATCAGTTTTCGCTATGAAATACTTCGTCCGTTCGTTAAAATATTTTTGCGCTCTGTGCGTTCTCTGTGTAGTCCTGATGGGGCTGATGCTGATGACCGGCACCTCGGCGCTGTCGCTCGACGACACGCTCTACGCCATGTTCCACACCGACCGCTACCTGACGCTCTTCACGGCCATCGTGGTGCTGGCGGCCCTCTATCCCCGATTCGGGTTCGTCGAGCGCAAGGTCGAGGGTGACATGGAGGCGAACCGCGAACAGATCGTCAACGCATTCCGCTCGTCGGGATTCTCGCTCCGCAGCGAGGAGGACGGGGAGATGGTCTTCCGCGCCGACACCATCCTGCAGAAGCTCATGCTGCTGGGCGAAGACGAAATAAAAGTTTCACAGTACGGACAGTGGATCGTGCTCGACGGGATTCGCCGCGGCGTGGCCCGGGTGCAGTACCGCCTCGATTCGTACATACAAATGACTCGCAATGATTAGAAAATACCGTTACCTGCTCACCGCGGCCGCCGCTGTCGCCGCCGCAGGCCTCATGACCTTCGCCGCCCGCAACGATTTCGGGCTGGGCCGCAACATGGAGATCACCGTCAACATGATGCGCGAGCTGTCGCTCAACTACGTCGATCCCGTGGACCCCGACCGCCTGATGGAGGGGGCCGCCGCCGGCATGGTCAGCGATCTGGACCCCTACACGGAGTACATTCCCGAGGAGGGGATGCAGGATTTCGAACTGCTCACGACGGGCAAGTACGGCGGCATCGGGTCGCTCATCCGCCAGAAGGACGACTATGTGCGCATTGCCCAGCCTTACGAAGGATCGCCCGCCGACAAGGCCGGGCTGAAGATCGGCGACAAGATTCTCTCGATCGACGGCAAGGAGGCCAAGGGCTTCACCACCGAGCAGGTCTCCTCGCGCCTCAAGGGTGAACCGGGGAGCAAGGTCAAGGTGACCGTCGAACACCTCGACGGCACGCAGCAGACCGCGACGATCCGCCGCGAGCGCATCGCCATCCCGGGCGTACCCTATGCCGGATGGGTTGCCGACGGCATCGGCTACATCCGCCACAACGATTTCACCGAAGGGTGTTACGAGGAGCTGCGTGCGGCCATCGAAGGGCTGCGCAGGGAGGGCAACCTCAAGGGCCTCGTGCTCGACTACCGCTCCAACGGCGGCGGCATCATGCAGGAGGCGATCAAGATACTGGGAATGTTCGTCCCCAAGGGCACGGAGGTGCTGAGCACCAAAGGGCGTTCGGAGGAGTCGAAACAGACGTTCCGCACCGATTCGGAACCGATACTCCCCGACCTGCCGCTGGCCGTGCTCATCAACGGCAATTCGGCCTCGGCGGCCGAGATCGTCGCCGGAGCCCTGCAGGACCTCGACCGCGCGGTGCTGATCGGCCAGCGCAGTTTCGGCAAGGGACTCGTGCAGGCGACGCGCCCGCTGGGTTACAACACCATGCTGAAGCTCACCACGGCCAAATACTACATCCCTTCGGGCCGCTGCATCCAAGCCATCGACTACTCCCACTCGCAGGAGGGTTCGGTGCGCATGGTGCCCGACTCGCTCATCTCGGAGTTCACGACCAAAGCGGGCCGCAAGGTTTATGACGGCGGCGGCGTGATGCCCGACATCACGACCGACCCGGAGTATATCTCGCGCTTCGCCATGACGCTCTACGCGCTGGGATTCATCGAGGATTTCGGCGACGAATACATGCGCCGCAACCCGGCCCGGGAGATCGACGTGCGCACCTTCTCGATCACCGACAAGGACTACGCCGACTTCGCGGAGTTCATGAAGGACAAGAAAGTCCCCTACGAATCGGACACCCGCCGGGCGCTCAAGGCACTGAAGAAAGCCGCCGAGGACGACCGTTTCGCCGAACTGAAGAACAAGTTCGAGCAGGTAGAGGCCGAACTGAAGGACGACACGCAGACCAATCTCGAAACCTACCGCAAACAGGTCGTCGAGGCGATCAACAACGACATCGTGATGCGCTACGGCTATCAGGCGGGTGTGATCGAACACTCGCTGCCCGGGGACAAGGAGGTGAAAGCGGCGATCGGGGTGCTGGACAACCCCGCAGAGTATGCCCGCATCACCCGCGAGCAGGACACCAAGCGCAAATAAGGCCGCGCCATGAAGCTCAGCACGAAATATTTCTCGTTCCGCAACCGCGTGGTGGTGATCGTCGTCGGGGTGACGCTCGGCGCCGTGTCGCTGCTCTACACCAACAACATGGCCCAGCGGCTCAAATGGAAGGAGCAGCACGACGTGGCCCTGTGGGCCCACGCCATCGAACGTGTGAGCCGCGACGTGCTGGGCGGCACCATTCAGGACCCGCTCGTGACGGACATCATGTCCAACGGCAACAACATCCCGTTCATCATCACCAACGAGAACCTCGAGGTCATCAATTCGCACCTCGTTCCGGACAAGATCATCGACCATCCCGACCGGCTGCGAAAGCAGATCGACAAGTTCACCACGGAGAACACGCCGATCCCGGTGAATTTCCTCTGGTCGTCGCAACACTACCACATCATCTTTTACGGTCAGTCGGCGCTGCTCAAGTCGCTCTACTATTTTCCCTATGTGCAGTTGCTCGTCATCACGGCCTTCATCGCGCTGGGGTTCATCGCCTTCCGCTCGTCGAAGCACGACGAGCAGAACCGCGTGTGGATCGGGCTGGCCAAGGAGACCGCCCACCAGTTGGGCACGCCCACCTCGTCGCTGCTGGGGTGGATCGAATACCTGCGTTCGCAGAATGTCGACCAGACGGCTGTCGAGGAGATGAACAAGGACCTCACGCACCTGATGAAGATCGTCGACCGGTTCTCGAAGATCGGTTCCGAAACGCCGCTCACCCCCGCCAACATCAACGAGGTGGTGGGCGAATCGGTCATGTATTTCCGCAAGCGCATCCCCCGCAACGTGACCCTCGACTATAACGGACTGGCCATCGCCCCGGTGCAGGCCAACATCAACGCCGCGCTGTTCGAATGGGTCGTGGAGAACCTGATGAAGAACTCGCTCGACGCCCTGCAGGGCCACGGCGCCATCGACGTAAGAATCTCCTCGGACGACCAGCATGTCCTCATCGACGTCAAGGACACCGGCAAGGGCATTCCCAAGAGTAACTGGAAACGCATCTTCGAACCCGGATTCACCACCAAGACCCGCGGCTGGGGCCTCGGGCTGTCGCTCTCGCGGCGAATCGTCGAGGAGTACCACCAAGGACGGATCGCCGTCATCGACTCCGAGATCGGCAAGGGAACCACCATTCGCATCACCCTCAAACGCACCTTCGCCTGATGATCGACTCGCCGGCACATAGCTTGACAGCCGGACCTGCGGCGGATTCGGCGGCAGGCAGCCCCGACAGCGCGACACTCGCGGGACGGACGGACAGCATCCCCGCACCGGCCGCGGATTCGACCGGGCCGGCGACGGACGACCCGCTGTTTTTCCGGCATCTCCGCACGACGGACGCGGGAACGCCCTCCGTCTGGCGCGACACCACGTCGGCGGCCCTTTTCGGAGAGGCATCGGTCACGGTGAAACCCCTGCGAATGCAATCCGCACCGCCGGTATCGCTCACCGAGAACGCCGTTTTCCAGAGTTTCGTCCTGCTGCTCGCCGCGACTTATGCCATGCTGCTCTACCGCAATTTGGGCGACGTGCGCACGCTGCTCGACCGCATTTCGCGCGACACGGCCAGCGGGCAGCGCCTCTCGGAGGACCCGGGCGGCAGCGGTTTCTCACGTTTCCTGAACATCACAACCACCATCGGCATGCTCTTCTTGGGGGTCATGGTGGTCAAATACGGCGACTCGCTGATGCCGGACCGGTTGAGGGAGACCCTCTCACACGGCGCCGTGCTGGCCCTGAGCCTGCTGGCGACGGCAGCCTGCTGCGGCGTGGCCGTCTACCAGATGACCGTCGTCCGCCTGACGGGGGCCGTCACGCTCACGCAGCCCTTCATCTCGCAGCTCGTACTGCTCAAACGCACTTATTTCTCCTTGGGAGTGATCGTCATATCGCCCGCGCTGCTGCTCTTCGCACTCTGCCCCCGAAGCACCGGAGGCCTCTGGTTCTGCATCATTGTCATCGAGTTGATTATTACGGTCGGTCTATACCTCCGGGAGACGCTAAATCTGTTTATTGCCAAAAAAATTTCGATTTTGCATTGGTTTTTGTACCTTTGCACGGTGGAAATCTTTCCAATCAGCCTTTTGTGGTTGCTCACGGTGAGATGACCCAGCAACAACAAACCTAAATTATTCGCAACGTTGAAAGTAAAGAGTGTACTGGTTTCGCAGCCGAGGCCTGCAGTTATTGAAAAATCCCCGTTCTACGAATTGTCCCAGAAATACCATGTGGAGATCGCCTACAGGCCCTTTATCCGCGTCGTCGGCGTCTCCCTGAAGGAGTTCCGCGCCCAACGGGTCGAAATACTCTCGCACACCGCCGTCATCTTCACATCGCGCACGACGGTCGACAGTTTTTTCCATATCTGCGAAGAGGCGCGCATCACCGTGCCCGAAACCATGAAATACATCTGCCAGACGGAGGCCGTGGCGCTCTATCTGCAGAAATACATCGTCTACCGCAAGCGCAAAATCTCGTTTGCCGACGGGTCGTTCACCTCGCTCGTCGAGCTGATCATCAAGCACAAGGAGGAGAAGCTCCTGCTGGCATTGAGCGAACCTCATCGTCCCGAACTGCCCGAGACGCTCTCGAAGCTCAAGCTGTCGGTCAGCCCGGTCATTCTGGCCCGCACGGTGGCCGGGGATCTGGATGACGTAAAACTGTCTGATTACGGCCTGCTGGCGCTCTACTCGCCGTCGGATGTCAAGACCCTCGTCGAGAAATTCGGCACCGACAACCTGCCGGCCATCGCGGTCTTCGGCGAAAGCACGCTGCGCGCGGCCATTGCAGCCGGGATCACCGTGCTGGCCAACGCCCCGACGGCCGAGGCCCCTTCGATGGTCAAGGCCATCGACATCTTCCTGCAGAAGGTGCAGAAAGGCGAGGAGCCGGAACCCGTCGAACTGGTGGCCGACGCCCGCAAGGAGGAGTTCATCCGCAGCCAGCAGAACAAGCTGGCCAAGAAGAGCCGCACACGCCGTCCCGGAACGGAAACCCGCAAATAAAGGGCCCGAAAGCCCCCTGCCGTCATGTCCGCAAACTCACTGCCCCGCACCGAAAGGCTCCGTTCGCTCGGTGTCATACGCCGTATGTTCGAGAGCGGTGAGAGCGGCTTCATCTTCCCGTTCCGCTACGTCTGGTTCGCCGAACCCGACACCGAGCAGTCGGTCGAAGTGATGTTCTCCGTCCCCAAGAAATTCCACAAACGGGCCAACAAGCGCAACCTCCTGCGCCGCCGCACGAAAGAGGCTTACCGCCTGCAGAAACAGATCGTGCACAACGGCACGCCGGTCAATCTGGACTTGGCGCTGATCTACTCGTCGAAAGAGGTGCTGCCGTATAAAACCGTCGCAAATGCCGTCCGCAGGATTCTGGAATCGGTCGTGGAGCATCTTTAAACGGGTGTGCGCCTTTCCGCTGATCGTACTGGTGCGGTTCTATCAGCTCTGCATCTCGCCTTTCACACCCCCGTCGTGCCGTTTCACCCCCACATGTTCGCAGTACGCCCTCGAGGCGCTGCGCAAATACGGCCCCCTGAAAGGGCTGTGGCTCACCGTGCGCCGACTGTCCAAATGCCATCCGTGGGGCGGCAGCGGCTACGACCCCGTACCCTGACGGCATCTGCAAAAAACGGACGGACGGCTATAAAGCCGTCCGTCTCCCTTCACAAACATTGCGTCACAACTCTTCGTCATTGAATCCATTCTCCGTTGCAGGGACAAAGATTGCGCCCTTTTTTCGAAAAATCAATCCCGACCCTAACATTCAGGGTCGGGATTCCGTCTTTCGTTCAACCGATTCCGTCCAACTATACGATTCAGTCGTGAAAATCGCAACATTGCTCGGCAGCGGACTCGAATTCGAGCGTCGCATGGGGAATTCCCTCATGCTCCAACAACTCTTTCAAGGCGTGTTTCACCCCCTCCATTCGGGAGAGACTGTCGAGCACGACGTGCGCCGTAAGGGCATTCTCGGTCGTACTGATGGCCCAGACATGGATGTGATGGACCGCCCTGACGCCCGGAACGGCCGTCATCGCCTGTTCGATCTCGGCGACGTCGATGCCCCCGGGAACCCCGTCGAGCGAGAGGCGCAGGCTGTCGCGGGTCAGCGACCAGACCGAAGCCACGATCACCCCGGCGACGACGAGCCCCACGATCGGGTCGACGATGGTCCAGCCGGTCCACGAGATCACGAGGCCCGAGACCAGCACCCCGACCGACACCAGCGCATCGGCGGCCATGTGCAGATAGGCGCCCTTGACATTCAGGTCGCGGTCCTTATCCTTCATAAAGAGCCACGCCGTGAAGCCGTTTATCACCACGCCGACACCCGCAGTCCAAGCGATAGCCCCGCCTACGACCGGTTCGGGATGCATCATGCGGCCGATACTCTCGGCGACGATGACGCCGACGGCAATGAGCAGGATCACGGAGTTGAGCAAAGAGATCAGCACCGTGCTCTTCTTGTAGCCGTAGGTATATTTGGGCGTGGCCTTGGCTTGGGCCAGCCGGAACGCCAGCATCGCCAGCAACAGGCTGGCCACGTCGGAGAGGTTGTGCCCGGCGTCGGACAGCAGGCCCATCGAGCCGTAATAGAGCCCGACGGCGAATTCGACGACGACGAAGCCCACATTGAGGGCGATACCCCAGATGAACGCCTTGTTGAGCGACGTGATCGTATGATCGTGGTGGTGATGATGTTCGTGTTCGTGTGTCATGACTGCGAATCGGTTATGGTATCCTTGATCTCGGACAGTTCGACCAGTTTATTGACGATGGCATAGATCGTAAGCCCCGCTGCGGAGTGTATCTGCAGCTTGGCGGCGATGTTGCGGCGATGGGTGATGACGGTGTGGGCCGAGATGCAGAGGGCATCGGCGATCTGCTTGTTGGTCATGCCCTTCACCACGCAGACGATGATCTCCTTCTCGCGGACGCTCAGCGGTTCGGGTTTCACCACGCGGGGTCCCGTCGCCGCCAGCCGCTCGACGGCCGGGATGAAAATTTCGTCCTCGACGGCGTTGTGCGAAGCGAGTTCGTGTTCGCAGTTGAAGATGTCGAACAACACGCCGTTCAGCTCGTTCGTACTGCCCGAAGGGTAGTATTTGATGATGATGTTCTTCAGCTCGCGGAGCTTGATCTCCACCTGATCGTGCTGGCGCCGGAAAATGTCGATCGAATAGACCGTACTTTTCTCACCGGCCAACAGCGACTCGACATAGGGAAAAACCGTCTGTTCCTCGTAGGACATATGCCGCTGAACCTCGGCGGCATACTCGTCGAAAAAGCGCATGATGGCGAACGACACGTCGCTCTGGGCGCAGTCGACGGCCTCGATCAGCTTGCGGCGGATGGCCGGCAGCCGGAAGTCGAGGAAATAGCTGTGCGAGTTGTGCAGATAGTCGGTCAGCGACCGGACCGAGACCTCGCCGGCCAGTTCGGCGCCGTTGCCGAAGTTCATCAGCATGTTGACCACCGCGAGGAACGTCGCGGCATCGACCTTGTTCTCAGCACACACCTCGGCGATGGTCTTGTCGCCGAACCCCAGTGCGATACCGAAACGGCTCATCACCTGCAACACGGCATAGCGGTCGCACACCAGATCACACATCCTGTCGTCGCCCGTATATCCTCCATTCTTATACATAAATATGGGTATTATTTTCTGTGCACAAAGATATCCGGGCAAGGCCCGTGCCGCAATACCTAAAACACGGTATTTTCAGCGGCTTCCGATATCCACATAAGTCGTCTGCAACATCGTGCGGCCGATGTCGAGCAGCTCGGGATTCGTCGCCGTCACCACCCGGTCGCCCGTCGCGTCCCACACCGCCTCGCCCGAAGCATCCACGACGCCGAAGCCATCGTTGAAGGTATAGTAGGCGAACTTGCGGGGGGGGGTCGGTGCGAAAATGTCCTTGCTGTAATCGAAATCACCGTGCGCAATGCCCAACTGGGCCAGCAGCGTCGCGGCAATGTCGATCTGCGCGGCGTACGCTTCCACCACGCGGGGTTCCGCGACCGCACCGCCCGTCCAGATCATCGGGATGCGGTGGCGCAGGGGCTCGTTATAGGTCAGTGTCCGCGGGTAGGGATAGCCGTGGTCGGCCACCAGCACCACGAGCAGGTCTTTCCATGCGGGAGAGGCTTTCAGACGGTCGATCATCTTCCCGACGCACTCGTCGGAGAAGGCCATGGCGTTCAGCACCTTGTCATCGAATTTCGAATAGGGAACGTCGAAGGGAGTATGGCTGCTCAGCGTGAGCAGCCCCGCAAGAAAAGGTTTTCCGGCATCGTTCAGCGCGATCACCCGATCGGCGAACCAGTCGCACATCAGCGCATCGTCGTAGCCCCAGTCGGCCGCAGGAGTCCCGAAATGCAGGTCTTTCTGCCACGTCAGCTCCTGCCACCCCGTGGCGTACATATAGGAGGCCTGATTCGTGAAATTGAGGTCTCCGCCATAGGCGAAACTCGTCGCATAACCCGCTCCGGCCAGCGAACGGGCCACCGAGGGCAGGTTGCGGCTCTTGGCCGGGAGTTTCATGATCGACATGCGCGTCTGGGCCGGAAATCCGCTAAGAATCGCCACCTCGCCGCGATCGGTGCGGAACGAATTGGCGAAAAAATTCTCGAACCAGATGCCCTCGCGCTTCAGCCGCTGCATGTGCGGCATGACGGGCTCCCCGTCGACCTCGGCATCCATCACCGTGCGGGCAAAACTCTCCAGAATGACGATCACGACGTTAGGACGGCTGGTGTTCAGCACCGGCTCCGTCGGTCCTGCCGCCGCGTTGCCCCGCAGGGCGTCGAACTTCGCGGCACGCACCGGCTCTTCGAAGAAAGGATATTCGTCGGCATAATCGACCCGGTCGCCCAGACTGGCGAGGAACGAGAAGACGGGATTCGTGGCGGCATGGTTCAGAAACTGCGTCGGGCTGAAATAGACCTTCGAGACATTGGCCACCGAAGCCCCCGTACCGCCCCGGATGGCCAGAAAATCGAATCCGGCAAGCATCACTACGGCGACGCTGCCCAACAAAGCGACCCGCCAGCCGACAGCGCGTCCATCGAAGATGCCGAGAATGCGGCGGTAGCCCCAGATCATCCCCGCAGCATAAACCACAGCCAACAGTGTCTGCCGCACGCCGAGCCAGAAATCGACGCTCGCCATCGCCTCCTCGGGATCGGTGAGGTAGATCAGCACCGTCGAATCGATGCGGAATCCCCAATGCTCGTACAGGGCGACGTCGACGGCGAAGATCACGGCCGTCGCCACGGCGACCAGCACGAACCAAGTCGTCAGCACACCCCGCCACAGCCGCTCCGGGAGGCGAATCCACAGCGAGAGCAGCGTCACGAGAATCGGCAGCACGGTGACATACCCCGCGACCGTGAGATCGAGCGTCAAGCCGTGCCGCAGCACGTCGACCCACCCGCGAAAGCCCGCTCCGGATGCCTCCACGGCGTAATAAGCCATGAACACGGGTTTCTGCACGGCCATCATCACAACGGTCGCACAGAACACGGCAACGGGGAAAGCGAGTTTTCGGCGCATTACTTATTTATATTTTTTGATTTTAGACAGGGTAGTTTCGGGCATCGCGCCGCACGGGACGGATGGGTAGTACTCAGGTACGTCCCATTCGTCACGCGCAAGGGATGTGCGAAAATAGCCGCATAAAATCGAAAAATCAGATTTTTTCGCCGTAGGCCAAATCCCCCGCATCGCCGATACCGGGAACGATGTAGGCCCGCGAGGTCAACTCCTCGTCGACAACCGCCGTCCAGATGGTCGTGGTCTTGCGCGGCATGTTCTTCATCGCGTAGTCGATACCCTGTTCGCTGGCGACGACCGCCGCGACATGGGTATAGGCGGGAGTGCCGCCCCGCTCGCACAACGCATTGTAGGTCAGCACGAGCGACGATCCCGTGGCCAGCATCGGGTCGACCAGCAACAGCGTCTTGCCCTCCAGACTGCCGCACGAAATGTACTCGACCTTCACGGTGAACTTGCCGTCCTTGGTGCTCTTGCGGTAGGCCGACACGAAGGCATTCTGGGCATCGTCGAAGTAGTTCAGAAACCCTTGATGGTAGGGAAGCCCCGCGCGGAGAATCGTCGCCACGACCAACTGGTCGTCGATCATCTCGACGGTGGCTTCGCCCAGCGGCGTCTCGACCACACACGGTTTGTAGTTGAGCGCCTTCGAAATCTCGTAGGCCGTGATCTCCCCGATACGCTCCATGTTGCGGCGGAAGCGCATCGAGTCCTTCTGAATCTGTTTGTCACGGATCTGGGCGATGAATTTGTTGAGAACCGTGTTCTGCTCGGAGAGGATATGCAACGTCATAAATTGAAGGGAAGATTTGGTTGTCAATAGAGGAAATTGTTGAACGGATAGCGCCCGGCATGGATCTCACGCACCATGCCGTAGAGGTCCGCACGGAATTTTTCGAGGTTGGCCTTCGTCCGCGCCGAGAGGAAGATGCAAGGCGTATTGGCCCGTGCGATCCAGCTCTGTTTCAGTTCGTCGAGCGAACGGTTCTCGCGCGTCGGGGGTGTCAGGTCGTCCTCGTCCTTTTCAACATAGGTATAGGCGTCGACCTTGTTGAAGACCAGATAGACGGGTTTTTCGCCCGCGCCGATCTCCTGCAGGGTCTGTTTCACCACGTCGATCTGCTCCTCGAACTGCGGATGCGAGATGTCCACCACATGCACCAGCAGATCGGCTTCGCGAACCTCATCCAGCGTCGATTTGAACGACTCGATCAGCTCCGTGGGGAGTTTTCGGATAAATCCCACGGTATCCGACAGCAGGAAAGGCAGATTGTCGAAGACCACCTTGCGGACCGTGGTGTCCAGCGTGGCGAAAAGTTTGTTCTCGGCAAAGACCTCGCTCTTGGAGATGAGGTTCATCAACGTCGATTTGCCCACGTTGGTATAGCCCACCAAGGCTACGCGGACCATCGCGCCGCGGTTCGAACGCTGCACGGCCATCTGACGGTCGATCTTCTTCAGGTCCTCCTTCAGTTTGGAGATGCGGTTGCGGATGATACGCCGGTCGGTCTCGATCTCACGCTCACCGGCACCGCCGCGGGTACTCGTGCCGCCCCGCTGGCGTTCGAGGTGGGTCCACATACCCGACAGCCGGGGCAACATGTATTCGTAATTGGCCAACTGCACCTGCGTCTTGGCATAGGCCGTCTGTGCCCGGGACATGAAGATGTCGAGAATCAGACGCGTACGGTCCAGCAGGCGGCAGGGCATCTCCTTCTCGATGTTGCGCGTCTGCGAGGGGCTCAGTTCGTCGTCGAAGATCACCACGTCGATCTCGTTTTCCCGGCAATATCCGGCGATCTCCTCCAGTTTGCCCGGACCCACATAAATACGCGACGAAGGCTGCGGCAGCCGCTGGGTGAAGCGTTTCACCGAGCGGATGTCGGCCGTCTCGGCCAGAAACTCCAGTTCGTCGAGGAACTCCTCGGCCTGACGCGGATCCTGATTGTCACGGATGACCGAGACCAGCACGGCACGTTCGCGGTCGTCGGCCGGCACCGAAACATCCGCCACGGGGTTATTTTTGTTCTCTTCCAAAATTGTCTTTACCATTTAAATCCGTTTCTCTGTCATCGTGCTGCAAACACGATGCTACAAATAAGGGTATCCGCCCGAAAGCAGGATACCCTCAAAAAGTTGAGCCATACGCCTCAATTCTGCACGCGAAAATCGACCGGCAGGGTGAATCTCACACGCACCGTCTGGTTCCGCTGCTTGCCGGGGCTCCATTTCGGCGATTTGTTCAGCACGCGGACCGCCTCTTCGGCCAGCGAGCGGTCGGGGGCCTGCAACACCTCGATGTTGGTCAGGCGTCCGTCCTTGTCGATCACGAACGACAGGACCACGCGGCCCTGAATGTTGTTCTCAAGGGCGATCTGCGGGAATTTCACGTTCTGCATCACCCACGCCCGGAAGGTCTCGATACTGCCGTTCATAAATGCCGGCATCGTTTCGGCCACCAGAAAAACCTCGTCGTCAACGATCGGTTCGGGTTCCACAGGAACCAGTTCGATCGGGGTATGCTCGTCGAATTCCTCAAACGGGATATCCGTCTGAATCTTCCGGTCGTTCCGGACGATCTGGATCACATCCCCAATGGGTTTGACCTCGACCTTTCGGACCGCCTCACGGGGTTTCTCGCGGGTGATTTCGGTCATCTGCACATCGACGACCGGCGCATAGGCCAGACTACGCTGCTCGATCCGGTACTCTTTCGGCGTATAAGCAAAGGCAGCAACCACAAAAACCAGTGCCACTACCAAGCCGATCTCCAACAGGAGGCCCCGCTTATTCCCGAGGTCCGCCTTGAATGATTTTTTAGTCTCCATATCAATCAGATTTAGGGGTTGGTACGCGAATCGGTGCAGCCTATTTAAAAACGAAATTCCACCCGGCTGCCGGGCGGAATTTACGATCTCCCGACGGGATTAGTTCTGTACGCGGAAGTCTACCGGAAGGGTGTACTTGACGCGCACCACCTGGTTACGCTGCTTGCCCGGGCTCCACTTCGGCGACTTGCTCAGCACGCGGATGGCCTCCTCGGAGAGCGAGCGGTCGGGGGTCTGCAACACCTGAATGTTGGTCAGACGGCCGTCCTTCTCGATCACGAACGACAGGACCACGCGGCCCTGAATGCCGTTCTCGAGGGCGATCTGCGGGAACTTCACATTCTGCTGCACCCAGTTGCGGAACGTATTGAGGTCGCCGCCCTGAAACGAGGGCATCGTCTCGGCGATCAGGAACGGCTGGTCGTCCTCGATGGTCTCCTCGGCCACCTCGACCTGCTGGATCACCTCGGTATTCTCGTCGAACTCGGCGAAGTCGACCTCGGTGGTGATCTTCGTGTCGTTGGTCACGACCTGCAGCAGGTCGGTGATCACCTTCAGCTCCACCTTACGGGGAGCCTCGGGCGGCTTCTGGTCCTGACGGGTGATCTCGGTGATCTCCTCTTCGACGATGGCCGCCTGCAGGTCGACTTTTTCAATTCGGTGCTCCTTCGGCGTATACGCGAAAGCCCCGATCACAAGACCGAGTGCAATGACCAGACCGATTTCGAGCAGAAGACCCCGCTTGTTCTGAAGGTCCGCTTTGGGTGATTTCTTGATTTCCATCTATTATAAAATTTTTTAATTGTTCGGGTATAAGCGCGCATGGGCACGCTATGCACCACAAATATATGGATAAAAATTCAAAAATGCACGACCGGGTGCAAAAATCTTCGTTTTTTGCCTACTTTTGTGGGGTAAAAGAGCTCTGAAAACGGTAAAAATGGCTGAACGCGAAACATTATACGGCAAAACGCCCGAGGAACTCGCCGCCCTGTGCAGCGGGTTGGGAATGCCGCGTTTCGCCGCGCGGCAGATCGCCCGCTGGCTCTATGTCCGCCATACGGAGGACCCGCTGCTGATGACCGACATCGCCGCCGCACACCGCCAGCGGCTCGCCGATGCGTTCGCCCCGGCGCTGAGCGCCCCGGAGCGGGTCACGGAATCGGCCGACGGCACCAAAAAATACCTGTTCCGCATCTCCGGAGGGCATTTCATCGAGTCGGCCTACATCCCCGACGGCGAGCGGGCCACGCTCTGCGTCTCGTCGCAGGCCGGATGCCGCATGGGCTGCCGGTTCTGCGCCACGGGGCGGCAGGGGCTCCAGCGGTCGCTCACGGCGGCCGAAATCCTCAACCAGATCGTCTCGCTGCCCGAACGCGACAAGCTCACCAACGTCGTTTTCACGGGCATGGGAGAGCCGCTCGACAACACCGGCGAGGTGTTGCGGGCGCTCGAAATCCTCACCGCCGAGTGGGGTTTCGGCTGGTCGCCGACGCGCATCACCCTCTCCACGGCAGGCGTCGTGCCCGAACTCAGACGGTTCCTCGACGCCACGAAGGTCCACCTCGCGGTGAGCCTCCACAACCCTTTCCACGAGGAGCGGGCCGAAATCATGCCCGTCGAACGGGCGTGGCCCATTGCCGAAGTCGCCGCGATCCTGCGCGAATACGACTTCACCCACCAGCGGCGGGTATCGTTCGAATACATCGTGATGAGCGGACTGAACGACTCGCCGCGCCACATCCGCGAACTGACGCGGCTGCTGAACGGCATCAAATGCCGCATCAACCTGATCCGCTTCCACAAGATTCCCGATTCGCCCTATTTCTCGCCGGACGATGCGGCGATGGTCCGTTTCCGCGACGCGCTGACGGCCCGGGGCATTCAGACCACCATCCGCGCCTCACGGGGCGAGGATATTCAGGCAGCCTGCGGCCTATTAAGCACCCGGCAAAAAGCCGAACTCTAAGCGCACCCGGCTGAAAGCCGGGTTTTAGGGGCGAGAGAGCCTTATTACGCTATTGAACCCATTCTGCGCCGCTACCCCATAAAAGCCATTTCTTAAATGGCCGGTGCGGTTTTTGCAGCCCGAATTATAAAATACGCTCGTTATGAAAAAACTGTTTTTAATCCTCCTGCTGGCACTCTGCGCGGGCGCCGTGCAGGCTCAGGTGAAGTTCGAGACCAAATCAACGGACGCCGTGCGCGAAATGGCCGTCAAGCAGGGAAAGCTGGTATTCATCGACCTCTATGCCGACTGGTGTCCCCCGTGCCGGATGATGGAGCGGGAGGTCTTTTCGCGCAAGGACGTGGGTGAATTCATGGACCAGCGGTTCGTGGCCGCCAAATACAACACCGACAAGCCCACGGGCCGCGAACTGCTGAAGAAATACGGCAGCGGCTCGATTCCGCTCTACCTCGTGTTCAACACCCGAGGCGAACTGCTGGGCCGCATCACGGGCGCCGCCGATGCCGAGACCTTCATGGACAATCTCCGCACGATCATCGCCCGGCAGAAGCCGCTTAAAAAGCAGCCTTAAGGGCGACGGAGGGAGGTTATGACGGTGGAGAACTCCGCTGTTTTTGATTATCCCGGAGCAGGTTTCGGGCTTCGCGAAGCAGGGCAAGGCAGGAGCATACTTGACGTATGTGACTGTCTTGGCATGCAAGGGAAGTGCGAAAGATGCCCGGTAGAATCGGAAACTACCTCGGAGTATAGACCACTTTCTTGGTCTCGAAGAAATCCTCTTCGAAGAAGCGCGGGATGTCGTAGAGGTACCACCGACGGCCGGTGAGGGCCAGTTCCTCGGCCAGATCGCCGCCCTTGAGGTAGAGGATGCCGTTCGGCAGCGAGCCATTCTCTCCCCGCTCGATCAGGGGCCAGACCCACTTCACAAACTCCGGCATGGCCGTCACGGCCCGCGAAACGACGTAGTCGAAACGCTCCTTCAGGGTCTCGACCCGCACGCAGCGGGGCGTGAGGTTTTCGAGCCCGAGGCTCGCCGCGACCCCTTCGACCACGGTTATCTTCTTGCGGATCGAACCCGCGGCGGTGAAAGGCGCCCGGGGGAAGAGGATCGCCAGCGGCCCCGACGGAAACCCCCCGCCGCACCCCACGTCGAGGATGCGCGCGCCGTCGCCGAACGTGCAGACCTTGGCGATGGCCAGCGAGTGCAGCACATGGCGCAGGTAGAGCTGGTCGAAATCCTTGCGCGAGACGACGTTGATCTTCGCGTTCCACTCGGCGTAAAGGTCGTACAGCGCCGCAAACCGCTCGCGCTGCAAATCGGTAAGGTCCGGAAAATATTTCTCGATCAATTCCATGGAATCATTTGTTTTCGCCCGCGGCGATCAGTCGGCACATCTGCTCCCGGGCACGGTGTATCTGGGTTTTGACTGTCCCCAGCGGCAGCGAGAGCTTCGCGGCGATCTCTTCGTAGGAGTACTCCTCGAAGAAACGCATCAGGATCAGTTGCCGGTAGCGGGGCGCCAGCCGGTCGAGGTACTGCTCGATCTGCGACCGCTGCTGGAGGTTGATGACGCTCTCCTCGGGGGTCGGGGCGCTCGAGGCCGGGGCATAGAAGCGGTCGTCGATCGACAGGTCGTCCTGACGACGGCGCACGAAGTCGATGAACGTATTGCGGGCGATGGTGTAGACCCACTGCCCGAACGTATAGTCGGCGCTGTAACGGTGAATGTTGATATAGACCTTGATAAAGGTCTCCTGCAACAGGTCGTCGGCGTCGTTCGCACCGCCCAGCCGCTGCACGAACAGCCGGTGGATGGCGTCGCGGTAACGGTTGAAGAGGTATTCGAAAGCGGTATTGTCCCCCTTGAGCACCCGGTCGACCAGCTCCCGGTCATCGGCTACGATATAGTCGGCTATCTCCATACGCGGTCGTCACGGCGGAGCAGCATGACCCACAGCACCGCGGCCCACAGCGGACTCAGCAGGTCGTAAATGAAATAGCGGCCCATGATCCCACTCTCACCCAGCCGCCGGGCGACGCGCCGCACCTCGAGAGCCACGGCAACGTAACGGACGGCCACCAGCGCCAGCGCTGCGATCTTGTACTCCAAAGGCATCACCGCCAAGGCACAGATCACCGTGGCGAAGAAAAGCACCCGCGACCAAAGCTCCCAGCCGACGTAGGTGCGCACCGCCTGCGGATAGAAGCGGAACGCCGAGCCGTAATAACGCAACTGGCTCATCCACCAGCCCATGCCGCCCCACGTCTTTTCGCGCAGCGTGGCGCGCGGCGAGAGGATGACGCTCACGTTGTCGCGGGTCATGACCCGCTGCATGAACAGGTCGTCCTCGCCGATGTTCATATTGAGGTGGCTGAAGCCGTTGGCCCCGAAGTAGATGCGTTTGGTGAATCCGTAGTTGTGCAGCGTTCCCCGGTAGGCACGGCGCTGCACGGCACGGGCGATCCACGCGGCGGACTGCATCATCCGCCCGGTGCGCATCAGGTAGTTTGCCAGTCCCTTCCTGCGTTCCACACCGCAATATCCTACGACAATCTCCCCGCGCATGAAACCCTTGGCCATGAGCGACAGCCAGCGGTCGGTCTGCGGCACGGCGTCGGTCGAGGTGAAGACCATGCACTCGTAGTGCGCCGACTTGATGCCCACGTTGAGCGCCATCTTGCGCGAGATCGGAAAACGCGGGTCGAGCTGGATCTTCGTCGTGGTGATCTGCGGGAACGACTGCTTGAGCCGCGCGAGGTCCTCGTAAAAATCCGAGTCGTGGCCCACATAGACGATCACCACCTCGAAATCGGGGTAGTTCTGGGCCAAGATCAGCGGCAGGCGCTCCTCGACGAACGAGTAATCCTCGGAAAAGAGGGGCACGACCACCGACACGGGCGGTTCGGTCTCCATCTCCGCCGCACGCCGGTTGTTCTTGTACCCGGGGATGCGGCCGTAGACGAAAATATAGTAATAGAACTGCACACCGAGCATCAGGAGCATCGACCCCGCGAGGGCCGCCCCTTCCCAGCCGTAGCATGCCAGAAAATTATCGATGAATTGCATATCTAACACGGGTCCGACGTAAGAACCCCATTAACCTTTGTTATGTTCGGTACGAACGGCAGGTCCTTACGTCGAACCCGCGTTAAGGCGTTTTCAACGCCTCGCCCCATTTTTAAAATCCTCTCTAAATCTCTCCTTTGCAAAGGAGAGACTTGCATCCGTCCGAAAAATCCGATTTTAACGAACAAGCGATATTAAGGAAATATGCGCAAAGATAACAATATTTTGTGTATTTTTGCCGAATAGTTGAGTATGAAATTTACCCTGCAACATAAAGATTCGTCGTCCCGCGCCCGCGCGGGCGAACTCCGGACCGACCACGGCACGATCCGCACCCCGATCTTCATGCCCGTGGGCACGGCGGCCACCGTCAAGGGCATTTTCCACCGCGACGTGCGCGACGAGGCGCGTGCCCAAATCATTTTGGCCAACACCTACCACCTCTACCTGCGTCCCGGCATGGAGATCATCGAAAAGGCCGGCGGCGTACACCGTTTCTCGACATGGGAGGGCCCGATGCTCACCGACAGCGGCGGGTTTCAGGTTTTTTCGCTGGCGGCATGCCGTAAGCTCAAGGAGGAGGGGTGTCACTTCCGCTCGCACATCGACGGTTCGAAGCACCTCTTCACGCCCGAAAGCGTGATCGACACCGAACGGACGATCGGCGCCGACATCATGATGGCCTTCGACGAGTGTCCCCCGGGCGACGCCCCGCGCGAATACGCCGCCAAGTCGCTCGACCTCACCGAACGGTGGCTCGACCGGTGTTTCAACCAGTACCACCGGACCGCGCCGAAATACGGCCACTACCAAGCTCTGTTCCCCATCGTGCAGGGATGCACCTACCCGGATCTCCGGGCCCGGGCAGCAGAGAACGTAAAACAATACAACGCAGACGGTTACGCCATCGGCGGACTGGCCGTCGGCGAACCGACCGAAGTGATGTACGAAATGATCGAAGTGGTCGACGCCATACTGCCGGAGGACCGTCCCCGTTATCTGATGGGAGTCGGTACGCCGGTGAACATCCTCGAAGGCATCGCACGCGGCGTCGACATGTTCGACTGCGTGATGCCGACGCGCAACGGCCGCAACGGGCAGTTGTTCACCGCCGAGGGGGTCATCAACATCCGCAACAAGAAGTGGGAGGACGATTTCTCGCCCATCGACCCCGCAGGAACGGCTTTCGTCGACACGCTCTACTCGAAAGCCTACCTGCACCACCTGACGGTCTGCGGCGAAATGCTTGCGGCGCAGATCGCCTCGCTGCACAACATCGCCTTCTACCTGAGGCTGGTGGGTGCGGCCCGCGAGCACATCGTCGCCGGGGATTTCGCGGCGTGGAAAGAGGGGATGGTCGCCAAACTGCAAAAAAGGCTCTAAACGATGAAAATGCGTTTTCCGGGGTTCAAGATCTTGGACCGTTACATACTGGGGAAGTTCCTCACCACCTACTTCTTCTCCATCGCCATGATCATCGTCATCGTGGTGGTCTTCGACTATGTGGAGAAGATTGACGACTTCACGGAGCTGCACGCACCCCTGAAATCGGTCATCTTCGATTACTACCTCAACTTCATCCCCTACTTCATCAACCAGTTCAGCGGCCTGTTCACCTTCATCGCCTGCATCTTCTTCACCTCGAAGATGGCCTACCAGACCGAAATCGTGGCCATGCTCTCGGGCGGCATGTCGTTCCGCCGGCTGATGTGGCCCTATTTCCTCGGGGCATTCATCATCGCCTCGCTGTCGCTGACGCTCAACCTCTGGCTGATCCCCATTTCGCAGCGCCACATCGTCAATTTCGAACAGCAGTACATCAAGCGCAAGCAGAACACCAAGTTCAACCGCCACATCTACCGCCAGATCGAACCCGGCATCTTCGCCTACATCCGCGGCTACAACGACGGAGCCCGCCAAGCGTCGTTCTTCGCTCTGGAACGCTACGACAGCGGCACGATGACCCATTCGCTCGAGGCTTCCGACGTGAAATTCAACCCCGAGACCCGGCGCTGGACCGCACCGCGCTACACCAAGCGCGAATTCGACTCGCTGGGGATGGAGCGTTTCGAACAGTTCCGCAACCTCGACACGCTGATCAACCTCGACGTCACGGAGCTGGGCGAGATCAACGACCTGATCCAGACCATGAACATCACCGAGCTCAACGAATTCCTCGACCAGCAGCGGGCCAAGGGTTCCGACTCGATCAACATCATCGAGGTCGAGAAACACGCCCGCTATGCCTATCCGCTCTCGACGTTCATTCTCACACTGATCGGCGTCTCGCTCTCCTCACGCAAGGTGCGCGGCGGCACCGGCCTGCACATCGGCATCGGCACGGGACTCTGCTTCTCGTACATCCTCTTCAACCGTTTCTTCGAGGAGTTCGCCAAGAGCGGAACCCTCCCGCCCGGGCTGGCCGTGTGGCTGCCCAACATCATCTATCTGTTCATTGCCGTCTACCTCTACCGGAAGGCGCCGAAATAACCCGTAATCCATGGAGAAACGCCCCAATTACCTCTCCCGGCTCCGGCAGAACCCGCTGCTTTGGAACCTCACGCTGATCGTCGCCCTGATCCTTGCGGCAGCCATCGCCGCCCATATCCTGATGCGGGCCGGCACGCGCCACGGAGCGCGGCGCACCGTGCCCGATTTCTCGGGCGTCGCGCTGCACGACGCCCAGCGCATCGCCCGCAAGCACGACCTGCAACTGCACATCAACGACTCGCTGTTCGTCCCCGCCTACGAGGGCGGCATCGTCCTCGACCAGCTCCCCGAAGGGGGTGTGGAGGTGAAGCCCGGACGCACGGTCTACATCACCATCAACTCCTTCCGCCAGAAGATGGTTCCCGTGCCCTATGTGGCCGGACGTTCGCTGCGTCAGGCCAAAAACATGCTGGAGATCGCCGGACTGGAGATCGCCGAACTGGTCTACCGCCCCGACATCGCCACCAACTATGTGCTGGAGGAGTACTGCGACGGGAAACAGATCACGCAGTCGACCCGCATGGAGGCCGAGATGGGCTCCGGCGTAACGCTTTATGTGGGCGTCGAGAGCGGTCGCGAAACGACCGTCGTGCCGCGGCTGGTGGGACTGCCCCTGATGCAGGCCAAGGGCCGCCTCTGGGAACTGGGGCTCAACGTCGGGAAGGTCGATTTCGACGAGGGGGTCAACCTCCTCAACCAGAAGGATACGCGGGTCTATGTCCAGATTCCGGGCGCGGAACGGAGCGCAACGCTGGGTTCGAAGGTCGACCTGCGGCTGACGCTCGACGGAGCCAAGGTGGACAAACACCGGGCCGAGGCCGAGAAGCAGGCGCAGGCTGCCGCCGAGGAGCGCCGGCTGGCCGAACAGCAGCTTGCCGACTCACTCGCGCAGGCGGCATTGGAAGAGGCTGTGGAACCGGCCGCGGAACAGCCCGCAAACGATAACGAAGGATTTTTCGACTGATGACCGACGAACGCCCAATCGAGGAACTGGACCCGGAGGTGATCCCGGCGGACGGGGAGGACGAAGAAGAAGCGGGCCTCTACGAGCACTTTGCGGTGACGGCCGACAAGGGGCAGACCCCCATGCGGCTGGACAAGTTCCTGACCGTAAGGATGGAACACTGTTCGCGCAACCGCATTCAGGCGGCGGCCGACAGCGGCAACATCCTCGTCAACGGCAAAGCGGCCAAATCGAGCTACAAGGTCAAGCCGCTGGACCGCATCCAGATCGTGATGCCCTACCCGCGGCGCGAGGTGGAGCTCCGGGCCGAAAACATCCCGCTGGACATTCCCTACGAGGACAAATGGCTGCTGCTGGTCGACAAACCCGCCGGAATGGTCGTCCATCCGGGGGTGGGCAACTACGACGGGACGCTGGTCAATGCGCTGATGTACCACCTCAACGAGCAGGGAATCCCGGCCGAGGAGCAAAACCGCGCGGGGCTGGTGCACCGCATCGACAAGAACACCTCGGGACTGCTGGTGATCGCCAAGGACGAGCAGACCCACGCACGGCTGGCCAAGCAGTTCTTCGACCACACGATCCAGCGCCGCTATGTGGCCCTCGTGTGGGGCAACTTCGAGGAGGACGAGGGGACCATCACGGGCAACATCGGCCGCAGTCCCAAGGACCGGCAGAAGATGTTCGTCTTCGCCGACGGTTCGGACGGCAAGCACGCCGTGACCCACTGGAAGGTCCTGAAACGCTACGGATATGTGACCCTCGTGGAGTGCCGCCTCGAAACGGGACGCACGCACCAGATACGGGTACACATGGCATGGATCGGCCATCCGCTGTTCAACGACGAGCGCTACGGCGGCGACCGCATCCTCAAGGGCACGACCTTCGCCAAATACCGCCAGTTCATCGACAACTGCTTCGCGGTGATGCCGCGCCATGCGCTGCACGCCCGCCTGCTGGGCTTCGAACACCCCGCGACGCACGAGGAGGTGCTGTTCGAAAGTCCCCTTCCGGCCGATTTCCAAGCCCTGCTGGCCAAATGGGACACCTATGTCTCAACAGCAAAGGAAATCGAAGAAAATTAACGTGTCATTCCGGTCGCGACGCGACAAGCCCCTCCCGAGGGAGGGGTTTGGGGTGGGGTCAGATTTGCAAACGCGGCAAAGCCGCGAACAACGCCGATCGAAAGAAATGCAACCGAAACAAAACAAATAACAAACGATCTTGTTTCTACCGACGACCATAAAGGAGGTCCGCGAACGCGGATGGGACCAGCTCGACGTGATCTTTTTCTCGGGCGACGCCTACATCGACCACCCGGCATTCGGCGCGGCCGTCGTGGGGCGCCTGCTCGAAGCCGAAGGGTACCGCGTGGCCATCGTCCCCCAACCCAACTGGCGTGACGACCTGCGCGACTTCACTAAGCTGGGCACGCCACGCCTCTTTTTCGGGGTCTCGGGCGGGTCGATGGACTCGATGGTCAACCACTACACGGCCAACCTGCGCCTGCGCCACGACGACGCCTACACCCCCGGCGGCAGGGCGGGATTCCGTCCCGACCACGCCGTGACGGTCTATTCGCAAATCCTCAAGCGCCTCTACCCGCACGTCCCGGTGGTCATCGGGGGCATCGAGGCCTCGCTGCGCCGCCTGACCCACTATGACTACTGGAGCGATGCGCTGAAACCCTCGATACTGGCCGATTCGGGCGCCGACCTTTTGATCTACGGCATGGGCGAACGGGTCGTGCAGGAGGTTGCCCGGGCGATGCGCAACGGCTACAACGCCAAGCTGCTGCGCAAAATCCGGCAGGTGGCGTTCCTCTCCGACGAGAATTATGTTTCGCGGCTCGACCCCGCAACGACGATCCGTCTCAACAGCTACGAAAAGTGCGTCGCCGACAAGGTCGCTTTCGGCGAGAATTTCACGGTCATCGAGACCCAAAGCAACCTGATGAATCCCGAGGCGACGCTCGTGGAGGCTGTCGGCGACCGCTATACGGTCGTTACGCCCGCCAACACAACGCTCTCGACCGAAGAGCTGGACCACTCGTTCGACCTCCCCTACGAACGCGCCCCGCATCCGCGTTATGCGGGTAAGGGCGACATCCCGGCATGGGAGATGATCAAACATTCGGTCAATATTCACCGCGGCTGCTTCGGGGGCTGCTCGTTCTGCACCATCTCGGCGCATCAGGGCAAGTTCATCAACTCGCGCAGTGAACGCTCGATCCTCTCCGAAGTAGAGAAAATTACGCAAATGCCGGGATTCAAGGGCTATCTGTCCGACGTCGGGGCCCCTTCGGCCAACATGTACCGCATGGGCGGCCGCGACCGCGAGCTGTGCCGCAAGTGCCGCCGCGCATCGTGCCTCCACCCGAAGCCATGTCCCAACCTCGACAACGACCACCGGCCGTTACTGGCTCTGTATGAGAAAATCCGCGCTGTAAAAGGTATCAAAAAGGCCTTTATCGGCAGCGGCATCCGTTACGACCTGTTCGACCGGTCGCCCTATCTGGAGACGGTGCTGAAGCACCACACCTCGGGACGACTTAAAGTAGCGCCCGAACACACCGAGGATAACGTATTGAAACTGATGCGCAAACCTCCGTTCGCACTCTTCGAACGGCTGACCGCCGACTTCCATCGCATTTGCAGTCAGGAACATCTGCCCTATCAGTTGATCCCTTACTTCATCTCGTCACACCCGGGATGCACCGAGCGGGATATGAAATCGCTGGCCGACAAGGTGTTGGGAAAGATGCATTTCAACCTCGAGCAGGTGCAGGACTTGACGCCCACGCCGATGACCCTCTCGTCGGTGATGTTCTACACGGGCGAAAATCCCTACACGCACGAAAAAGTCTACGTCGCCCGTTCGCAGGACGACAAACGGCGGCAGAAATCGTATTTTTTCGGCGGAAAGGGAGGTCCGGGACAGCAACCATTCCGGAAAGGAGGCCCGGGAGCCCGTCCGGAGCGGAAATACACGAAAAAAGGCTGACGGATTCGTCAGCCTTTTTGTCGGTAACAGCGCAGAACCGGATCGGAAAAGCCGCGCACCTGCCATCGCCCCGAAAAGCCCTTTCTTAAAGGGCCGGTTTGAGGATGCCGAAGAGCAGACAGGCGATCAGGAACGTCACGACGATATTGAAGGTCTGTGCCGCGAGGAACGACCAGAGGACGTTGCGGTTCTCCTTCGAAACGATGTCCTTGAGGCGTGTGTCGAGGCCGATGCAGACGAACGCCAGCGAGAAGAAGACCGTCGAAAACATCTTCGCCACGCCCGGTTCGAGGAGCTTGCCCTTGGCGCTGAGCGTGAAGAGGTCGTTCGACTGGCAAAGACTGAAAACCAGCGATGCCGCCACGAACCCGAGGATGAATTTGGGGAACTTCTCCCAGACGATACCCAGCGAGGGGGCCTGACCGCCCTTCTCGCCGCGGGTCGAAAGGTAGAGCGCGATGAAGAACGCCACGACGCCGATCAGCACGTTCTGCGCCGCCTTGATGATCACGGCATGCTGGTTGGCGACCTCACCGACGATCATGCTCGACGCGGCGACGCCCGACGTAGTGTCGATCGTACCGCCGATCCACGCCCCGGCGACCTCCTCGGCCACCTCGGGGGAGAACAGGTGCGGAAGGATCAGGTTAGCCAGCCACGGCATGAGGTAGATCATCGGAACGACGACGATCAGCACCAGCGAGACGATGTAGGAGAGTTTCTTATCGTCGCCGCCCACCACGCGTGCGGCGGTGATCGAGGCCGAGACACCGCAGATCGAGACGCCGCTCGAAAGGATCATCGCCGAACGCTGGTCGACCTTCATGCGGCGCGAAAACCAGAAGGCGAAGAACCACACGACAGCCACCACGAGACAGGCCTGCACGAGACCGAAGACGCCCGACTTCATCACGTCGCTGAAGAGGATCGTGGCGCCGAGGCACACCACGCCGATCTTGATGAAGAACTCGCCCTGAATGGCAGGTTTCATCCACGCGGGGACACGCCACACGTTGCGGATCAGGAGGCCGAACAGCACCGAAAAGAAGACCGATTCGAAGCCGTAGTACGACACCGCCGGGATCTTGGCCACGACCTGCGCCAGCAGCGAGACGGCGAAAACGACGACCAGCGACGGCAGCAGCCCCTTGAGGGGGCGCCGCAGCAGCAGGCAGCCGACATAGAGCACCACCAGCACGATGGCGAACAGGTAGGCGATATTGTACCATGCGACCTCGCCCACGAGGGTCGAGGGGACATTGGGCAGATCGGCGGGAATGAGCGCCGCAAGCAGCAGCAGCGGGATGGAGACCCAGACCACCACCCAGTCTTCGACGCGGAGTTTTTCGAAAAAGTTTTTCATAGCGATTCGATTAGAATATTCCGGAAAGCATCAGCGACACGACATTGCGGTTCGAAGCGTCGCGCGACGCATAGTCCTCATAGGTATAGTTAAGCTGGCAGCGGAAGAATTTCACGGGCTGCCACAACAATCCCACCGTATAGTTGGTCTGGCGGGAGGCGCTTTCGGAGACATCTTCGCGGAAAGTGTCGTAGCGCACCACGGGCATCAGCTTCGGCGTCACGCGCCAGCCGCCCACGGCATACCAGCCGTCGCTGTCCAGTTCGCCGCCACCCTGAGGAAGCCCCGTCGTGCCGGAAATCCACTCGGCGCGCAGCACCAGCGGACCGCGGTCGTAGCAGGCGCCCGCACCGTAGCGGACACGTTTGAGGTAGTCGGCACCGTATTCGCCCCAGTAATAGGAACCGGCGATTTGCAGTCCGGCAACGGGACGCAGCGTCAGCCGCGCCACGATATCCTTCGACTTGTTCTTATCCTTTATGTTGAGCCCCTCGCCGTTGAAGACGCCGAAATTATAGCTCAGGATGCTGAACTCCCTGCGTTTGAAGAAGCTGCCGCAGAGCATGGCGCCCATGTCGCGGCCCGTGGCCGAAAGCCCGCAGACGTCGTTGAAGCCCATCAGCCGGCGCAGGGGAAGCGGGTATTCGATGAATTCGTATTTGAGGGGTACATACTCGGTGTTCTCGATCGAAAAGGGAAGCTTGAATTCGCCGAGCTGGAAATTCAGCGCATCGAAAGGCCGGTAGCGGATGTAGGCATCGACGATCTTCGGCGAGACGAACTCGACCTGCACCCGGTAGTCGAGTTTCGGAGCGATGGCGCCCGCGAGGTTCAGGCGCACGCGTTTGATGAAAAAGGACGAGGAGGTCTCCGACCACTCGTAGCCCGTCTGCACATAACCCGAAATCTCGGGCAGGCGGGCGAGAACCTTGTCCCACGTCGAGGTTTTGGCTTTCAGGGCCTCGATTTCGGCCGACAGCTCCGCAACGGAGGGTTCGGCGGCCGGTTCCCGGGCCTGAACCCCGAGGCAAAGCAGGACAAAGAGCAGCGTAACGATCGGTTTCATAAGCAGCTAACTTGAATTCGGGTACAAATGTCGGGATTTCATCGCTGCGGGTCAATACGCCTAAATACCTAAAAAGGGCCGGATTGCTCCGGCCCCTGAATCAAAATAGTCCCGTGCGGCGCTACCGCGGCATGGGAAACGAAAGCGTACGCGCGTCGAGATAGGCGTCGGGGAATGGACTCCAGTTCCACGCCTGTCCGTTCGAAAGGGTGAAATGCTGTCCCAGACGCAGGGTGTTGTTGTCGATGACGGTGATGCGCGAAGGCAGGTTCTCCTTCTGAATCACCACCACCGAGGTCATCGACACCGTGGGTTTGGTCTTCACCGGCACCATCGTCTTATAGTCGGGTTTCCAAGGCGACATGTGCGCCAATGAATCGGGAAGCGCAAAGCCCGACGTGCGGGTCGTATCGCGTTTGAAATCGAATTTCGGCTCCTGAGCGGAGGCGGTCAGCGCAACGGCGAGCGCAACGGCCGCAAACAACATCTTTCTCATAATTTTTCCCTCTGTTTATCTTTATTCATTAACGCTAAAACACTTCCCGTAGTATGCGCACCGACTGCACGGCGCTGATGGCATCGAGGTGATAGCCGAAATAGGCCAGCATTGCTCCGAGAAAGTCCGACCGCCGGTCGCGGTTCAGCCCCACTTCGCCCAGCCGCCGCACGTCGCAGTGCAGCATCGTGTCGAGCAGCTCGGCGCACTCCTGCGTCATCACCCCCGGATGCGCGGGCCGCACGGGGGTATACAGTCCCTCGCGGATGTCGAACCACGCCCCCGGCGTATAATCGTTGCCCGGGCGGTAGCCCAGCAGGCGGCTCAGGTTGGCCAAGAACCAGAGGTGGAAATTCGAAACCCCGTTGTCCATCGCATCCAGCGCCTCGGCCGAACTCCACACGAAATCGAAAAGCGGCTCGTTGGGCTCGCTCTCCCGGACCAAGCGGTACAAAACTTCGGCCATAAAGAGCGCCATCGTCGACTTGCGGACGTCGAACGGCAGGCTTTGCAGCACGAACCCCGCGCGCACCTCCTTGAAGCGGTCCATCTGCTGCCGCGGGGATTCCAGCCCCTCGAACTCGACGGGAAACATCGGCTGGAACAGCGCCAGCTTCGATCCCCGCCCGCTGCGGCTGCGGACCCCCTGTACCATGTAGCTGCGGCGGCCCCCGACGTCGGTCAGCAGATAGGCGACCATCGACGAATCGCCGTATTTGAGCGTGTGCAGCACGATGCCGCGGCCCTTGTAGCTTTTCAAATCACTAAATCAATCTCTTTTATCGAACGCCTTCCGAACCGGACCGCCGTTCTCGCGGCGTTCCGCCGCGTTTACAAATCTGACCCCACCCCAAACCCCTCCCTCGGGAGGGGCTTATCGCATGCGATCGGAATTACTCCCGTTTTTTAGCATGTACAACAACCCAGTTATCACGGGTTTTAACAGCAACAATCTCCATTCCCAGTTTTGCGGCGGCCTCCGTGACCGCCGGGACATCCTGTTCCAGAAATCCGCTCATCACCAGATCGCCGCCCGGAGTCAATGCCGCGGCATAGGCCGGCATGTCGGCCACGAGGATGTTGCGGTTGATGTTGGCCAGAATGAAATCGTAGCTCCGGCCCGCGATGCGGCGCACGTCGCCCAGCATCGGGGTAATCCGTTCGGAAACGCCGTTGGCGGCGACATTCTCGCGGCAGTTTTCATCGGCCCAGTCGTCGATGTCCACGGCGTCGACATGCGCGGCGCCGCACTTCGCGGCCACGATCGCCAGCACGCCCGTGCCGCTGCCCATGTCGAGACCCGTGCGGCCCGCAACCCCGAGATCGAGCACGGCGCGCGACATGAGCCATGTCGTGGCATGGTGCCCCGTGCCGAACGACATCTTGGGCATCACGACCACCTCCATTTCGCCCGCGGGAGCCGCCTCGTGGAACGGCGCGCGGATACGCAGGCGGCCGTCGACGTCGACAGCCGGGAAATTACTCTCCCACAAGGCGTTCCAGTTCTGCGTTTCGATCGAGATATAGCGTCCGCCGACGCCGTAGCGCACCAGCAGGCCGTCGACCTGCTCCTTGCAGTCGGCCAGCCGCTCCTGCGGGATATAGGCTTTCAGCACGCCGTCGCCGGTCTCGAAGCTCTCGAACGGATAATCGGCCAGTTCGGCAGTCAGGATCCCGGCCAGTTCTTCGTCGGCACACGGGACATTGAGCGCGATGTAATCCATAATTATGTAAAATTTTCGTACCTTCGTCGGAACAAAGTTACTCAAATTATCGACATTCAGCGGATCGGAGATGGCAGAAAATACGAAAAAGTGGGAGGAGGTCGGACGCCGCTACCGCACTTATATCAAATTGGAAAAGCGGCTCTCGAAAAACACCGTCGAGTCGTACATGCGTGACCTGAGGCAGTTCGCCCATTTCATCCTGCGCCAGTGGGACGTCGCGCCCCACAAGGTCGAGGAGGCGATGATCGAGCGTTACATGGCGTGGCTCTACGACAAGGGGCGTGAAAAGACGTCGCAGGCGAGGGCGCTGAGCGGCGTGAAGAGCTTTTTCAACTTCCTGATGATCTCGGACAAGATCGAGTCGTCGCCCGCGGAGTTCGTCCTGACGCCCAAATTCGGACGCCAGCTCCCCGACGTGCTCACGACCCCGGAGATCGACCGCATCATCGCCGCCGTGGACACCTCGACGCCCAAGGGGCTGCGCGACTGCGCCATGCTCGAAGTGCTCTACTCGTGCGGACTGCGCGTCTCGGAGCTCACGTCGCTGAGGATGCAGGACCTCTTTTTCGGCGAAGGCTACATCCGCGTGATCGGCAAGGGCGACAAGCAGCGGCTGGTGCCGATCAGCGCAGCGGCGCGCGACCGCATCCAGCTCTACCTCGAAAAGCGGCGGAGCGCCCGGGCCAGCGAGGAGATCGTATTTCTGAACAACCGCGGCGGGCAGCTCACCCGGGTGATGATCTTCACCATCCTCAAAGAGGCCGCCCGGCGGGCCGGGATCACCAAGCGCATCAGTCCCCATACCTTCCGCCACTCGTTCGCCACGCACCTGCTCGAAGGCGGCGCCTCGATCCGCCAAGTGCAGGAGATGCTGGGGCACGAGAGCATCCTGACGACCGAGATATACACCCATCTCGACCGCGAGCACCTGCGGCGCACAATCGAAGAGCATTTGCCGATCTGACAAAGAAATTATAACATGCGGATTTGCGACCGGGACGTCAGTCGCAGCGATTCGTAGTCGAGCCCCGAGATCACGACCAGCACGCCGCCGGGCGTCACCGTCTGCGCGAGCAGTTCGGGCAGCGGCGTCGCCGAATCCCGGCACAGGCGTTCGAAAGCCGTGCGGTAGTCGGCCGGGAAGCCGGGGACCAGCAATCCCGAATAGAACTCCGTGGCGGCGAGGCGGTCGGGTTCGGGACAGCTATCGGACGTGAGCACACGCCCGTCGGACGACAGCGTCAGCAGCGGATTGCGGACGATGCCCCCGGGGGTCCAGAGCAAGTTAGAGGCTATCCGCCGGGTTGGCTGCGCGGAAGAATTCATCGGCGAAGATGCGGATATCGAGTTGCTGTTCGTAGAGCCTTTCGACCGCCGTGCGCGTCGGAGGCGTAAACTCGACCTTCAGGTCGGTGACCGTCACGGAAGGGCGCTGGGGCTTGCCCGTGAAATTCAGGAAGTCGATGCGCAGCCGCCGATGCGACGAATCGGCCGTCAGCCGGCGCGAGAAAGTCTCCTCGCGGTTGCGCCGCAGGGTCGTGGTATAGACTCCCGTGCGGGTGCTGTCCCGGCGTTCGAGCCAGACGGAGCCTTTCAGGCCCTTGTCGTTGCGGTCGAGCGAATCGACGAGGTATTTGAGCGAGAGCTGGTAGTCGCCCGGCTCGACGTCGAGCGAGAAGCTCAACCGGGCCGTGTCGGAGAGCGACCGCACGCGGATCAGCGAGTCGGCGAGCACGGTGCGGGTGAAGGTCCGGCGGGCCACGTTGTCGATCGTGTCGAGCACGGCGACCTCGCGGTTATAGAACTTGCCCTCCCGTTCGAGCATCTCGATGGCCCGTTCGACGATGTCGCCCAAGCGGGCGCTCTTGCGCTTCGAGAAGTTGCCGATGGTGTAGTGTACGTCGTCGGTCGTATAGCCGTAGCTGACGAAGATCGGCTCGTAGATACGCAGGGAGTCGGTCCGGACGTTCTCGTTGTTGATATAGGCGTTGGTGAGAAACGCATCGTGGAAAATCTGCGCCAGCTTGTCATCGGGGATGATCTTGTGGCGGGCGCAGGCGGCAAAGAGCACCACCAAAGCGGCGGAAGCCGTTATGCGGAGAAATCGTTTCATATCATTCGTTGTTTTTTATCATGCTGCGCACCGTGATGCCCGACAGCAGGGCGGCCACGGCGGCGAAAGCGGCAAGGACGGCCAGCAGGTCGGACGGACGGAACTCGACGGGGTAACTCTTCGTGAGAAATGTCTCGGCGGGAATTTCGATCAGCCCGAAATGCTGCTGCACGAGGCTCGCGCCGACGCCGATAACGACGCCGAACAGAGCCCCCAGACCGCATATCAGAAATCCCTCGGAGCGGAACACGGCCCGCACCAGTCCCGTATCGGCCCCCAATGCCCGGAGCGTCACGATGTCGCCGCGTTTCTCGACGATCAGCATGGCCAGCGCACCCACCACCGAGAACGAGGCGATGACGAGCACCAGCAGGGCAATGAAGAAGATGCCCCACTTCTCGTAGGTCATGATGCGGTAGAACGAGGCGCGGAGTTCATCGCGCGTGCGGACCCGGAAGTCATCACCCACGACCTCGGCGACCGCCCGGCGGACCCCGGCGGCATCGGCCCCCGGATCGAGGCGCAAGACCAGCGACGAGGCGCGGCCCGGGTATCCGAAAAGCTCCTGCGCCAGCCGCAGCGAGGAGAGTACATAGGTGCGCTCGGTGTCGAGGTCGAGCGAATAGACCCCGCCCACGGGTTCCGTGCGGCGCGTATAGTTTTCCAGCGGCAGCAGCGTCGAGAACGAGCCCCGGCGCACGGCGTAGAGCGTCACGTCGGCATCGGCCAGCGACCGGATGCCCAGCATCCACGCCATCGACTGTCCGACGACCAACCGTTCCAGGTCGCCCAACCGCACCCGCCACTCCCCGGCCGACACGGCGTCGCCCAGGGCGAACACCTCGGCATAGGCGTCGTCGACGCCCCGCACCGTAGCGGTGGCCTGACGCCCTCCGTGTTCGAGCAGGGCGCTCTGTTCGAGGGTGAACGACAGCGCCCCGACACCCGGAATGCGCCGGAGGGCCGCGGAGTCGATCTCCTCCTGCCCGAAGGTCTGCCCCTGCCGCGGGGTGACGGTCAGGTCGGCATCGAAAGCCGAATACATCGACTTTACGAGCGACTCGAAACCGTTGAAGACCGACAGCAGGATAATCATCGCCGCAACGGGCATCGCCACGGCCGCGACGCTCAGTCCCGCGATCAGGTTGACAACCGACCGGGATTGGGACGAAAAGAGGTAGCGGCGGGCGAAAAGCTGCGGCAGCATAACGGGCAAACGGTTAGGTACGGGACTCCGAAGCCCCCGCCGAGGCGGGGGTTTGGAGGTGGGTCAGGTTTGTAAACGACGCCGCAGGCGGCGCGAACGACCGGCAGAAGCGCATAGCCATCAATCTTCTTTCAACGCCCTGTCTATGTTCTCGATATATTCCAGCGAATCGTCGAGGAAGAACTGGATTTCGGGAACGTTCTTCAACTGGTTGCGCAGCCGCTGCCCCAAGGCACGGCGGATAAACCAGTTCTGGTGTTCGAGGCGCTGCATCACTTCGTCGCTCTGCTCGAAGGGGAAGATGCTGACGTAAATCTTGGCGTAGCTGAAATCGGGCGAGACACGCACGGCCGTAACCGTGACGAGCGCGCCGCGGACGATCTGCGCCCCCTCCTTCTGGAAGATGTCGGCGGCGTCCTTCTGGATCTGTTTGGCGATTTTCTGCTGACGGGTGGTTTCCATAATCTGCTGTTTTTACAACCCATATTTGAAGACCTCGCGGTTCTTCTCCTTCTTGGGTCTTGGTTTCCATGTTTCGAAGCCCTGTTTGTTGAAACGGTAGTTGAGCCCCACGGAGATCGTGAGGTTGTCGAGCGGCGAGCGCAGCGGCGTGGCCCAGAAGGGATTTTCCGACCCGTCGCCGGTGTTGTCGGCGTACTTGTTGCGGTTGCGGACGATGTCCGAATAGCCGAAATAGTAACGCACGCGGAAATTCAGTTCGAAGCGGCGGATCAGGAACGCGATACCGCCGCCACCGGCCAGTCCGTAGCCCCAGCGGTTGTCGCGCGGGAGTTTGAAATCATAGGTTCCCTTCCAGTCGGAAGAGCCGTTGGCCCGGGCCTGCTCGTTCTCGTAGGTGGACGAAAAGTTGTACGAGAAAGTCGCCGCGGCCTCGAGGTAGACGCGCACATGGTTGCGGAACATATAGACGTGGGGCTGCCAGACGATGGGCAGCACCACCGAATTGATATGCCGCGAGTAGTAGAGGTAGTCCTTCTTCTCCTCGACCAGCGAGGCGTTGGGCGCGAACGAGAAGCCCTGCTGCAAAAACTCCAAGTCGACGCCGAAACCGCCCACGAAGCGCTGCATGCCGTAATAGCGCCACGAAAGGCCGCCGCTGTACATGCCCCACATCGCCCGCATCTCCTGCTGGGGCTGGAAGCGGCCGTTGCCCATGCCGTAACCCACTGTGAAGCCGAGCGTATGCTGCGCCGAGGCCCCCTGCCACGCCGTGAGGACGGCAAAGGCGAAGAGCACGTTCCTGATATGTCGTTTCATCGTCATCCTACCTGAAATTATTGAACATGCCGCCCGCAGAGTTGAAATTGCTGTTCTGCTGCTGTTGCTGGCGTTCGCGGTCCTGCTGGTTCTTCTTCGGACCCTCCTTGAGCCGTTTCTCCTCCTCGCGGCGCAGCCGCTGGGCTTCGCGCTCGTCCAGCAGGCGCGAGAGCGACTGCATCGTGACCGGAGCGAAGATGCGGTTCATGTCCATCGTGAACTCGATCTCCCAGTTGGTCTTGGTGGCGAAGGTGTCCTCGCCCTCGTCGTTGGCATAGATTTCGGCCCGCTCGGGCTGGCGCCGTTCGACCAGATTACCCGTGTCCCACTTGCCGTTGCCGTTCTTGTCCTCGATGACGCGGAACTTGATCTCTCCGGCCGGGACATAGTTGAACTGGATGTCGCCCGTCACCACGTCGCGCCGCTCCTGCTTGAGGGCGTTGTTGCCGTCGAGCAACTGGACGATGTATTTCGTGCCGTCGTCGCGTCCGTTGACGCGGATCTTCACCGTGGCGAACTTCTCGGGGTCGAGGACCGTATATTTGCCGACGATCGAGTCGTTCGACAGGCCCGCGACGTCGGTAATCGTCCCCTCGGGGATGGTCAGCGTATATTGTCCGGCCGTCTTCCACGGGGCCCGGATGTACCATTTGCGCAGTTGTCCCGTATCGCGCACCATGCGCACGGGGACGTCCTCGACCGAATTGTCTTCGAGTAGGCGCGTCAGCAGCAGGCGCGACGAATCGATCTTCACCAGCGGGTAATCGAATTCGACGGTGAGGTGGTTTTCGGGGTTGATATCCCCCGAGGTGGGGAGTTTGAAGGCAAAGGGATTCGGCTTTTTGGGTTCGATCCACTCCTCGCCGGCGGCTTCGGCCTTGCGGCGGTCGCGTTCGAGCTTTTCGCGTTCGCGCTCCTGCTCCTTGGTCTCGATCAGCCGCCAAGCGAGTTTCAGCGGCTCGGTGACCTCCTGCAAGCGGTTGACCGTATCGTGCTTGAAATAGGTGATCTCACCCTTGATCGTATCGGGGAGGTCAGCCGAGGGAACATTGAACCACAGGGCGATCGTATCGCGGCCCACGGTCTGGGGGTCGAAGATGACCCGGTCGGCGGGAATGCTGTCGAAGCGCAGGCTGGTGATCTTCGGATGCGCCGAGGCGAAATAGAGCATCGCCTTGTGCTGCTGGGGCCGCTCGGACTCCGAAAGCATCTGCCGGCGGAACGCCTTGTCGGTGAACATCCGGAAATAAAGTTGCGGCTCGGCAGTCACATACTGCCGGATCGAGTCGTACCACATGGCGAAATCGGGCATCTCGGCCGGGTTGTAGGTCTTCTCGAGGAAGCCCACCTGATCGTTGCCGGGCTCGTACATCTGGTTGTCGTTCTTGTCCTGAACGGCATAGACCCGGTAGGGGATCGGCTTGAGGTTCTGGGCGATGAAGATACCGTTGTTCTCGGCGCGGGCGATCGACGCAGGCTTGTACTTAAACACCGTGGAGTCGTATTCGGCGACGTTCTCGACCGAATCGGCCGGGAAGAACCAGATGAAGGTCTTCGACACGGAGTCGGCCTTGTAACTGTCGGCCGTATAGCCCGTGAGGAGCATCGAGTCGATCTCGGGGCCCGTCGAAAAGACGTAACGCATCGAATAGAGGGGGTTGCCCTCGTTGTTATCGCGGATGGCGCTGCCGAAATTGAGCGAATAGGTCGTGTTCGGGGCCAGCGTGTCGCGCAGCTGGATCACAACGCCGCGGCCGCGCAGGGAGACCGTGGGTTTCTTCTTCATCGCCGGCGAGGTGAAGAACTCCTTCTGCTGGTCCTTGAGCTGGACGAACTCGTCGAACTCGATATAGATCTTCTCATGCCCGACGAGGGGCCGGTTGGTCGAATTGTTGTCGGGCGTCATGTTCACGATGACGGGCGGAAGCGAGTCGCGGGGACCGCCGGTAGGGGTCATCATGCTCGCGCAGCGGCTCAGGAAGGCCGACACGAAGAGCAGCGCCACCACAAGGCGCAGCAGGTAAAGGGTATGTCGCGGCGTGTTCATCGGCGGCGTGCTTGTGTTTGCGTATTCGAATCCTTGTCGGGGTCGAGCTCCGGGTTGACGACAATCCAGCCGTTGGGCTCCTCATCATCAATCCACTGCTGAATCCACGGACGGAACAGAACGGGGAAGGTCGGCGAGGCGCCCTCGAGGTCGACCTCCTTTTTCGTATAGGCGTAGAGGCGGTTGACGCGGTCCACGACGACGACCATCAGCGTCGGGGTCGAAACCTGCATCTTGTAGAGGGTCGAGTTGTCCTCCTTGTAAGCCGTGAAGTTGGGGTTGGAGCGCGTGAACGAATCGTCGTCCTTCGACGTGATCTTGCCCGCCACGGCATCGTCGTACGAGGCGATATACCACGCCGTGGTATCGGCTGCGAAAGCGTAGGCCTTCAGGCTCGAAATCTCGCCCGAAGCGCCGCCATCCTCGGTCTGGACCGCGGGCTCGATGAAGCAGTCGAGGTAAGTGGGAGGCGTATAGAATTCGTTGTAATAGCTCCAGTTGCCGTCCTTGTAGGAAAAGCCCTCCTTCCACGGTTTGAAAGGCAGCGCCACATACAGGACCGGGAGGTTTTCGGCCAATTCCTGCTGGGTATAGGCGTAAATCTTATGCTCCGTATCGACGGCCAGAACCATCTGCGTCGAGTTCGACATCGGCATCTGGACCCATCCGGCAGCCCCCTCGCGTTCGTAGGGCTCGGCCGTAGCGAAGGGCTGGAGCTGTTCCGAGGGGTTGTCCTTCAGACTGGCGATACCCTCCAGCGCATCCGCATAGGAAGCGACGGTATAGAAAGTCGTGTCGGCATTGAAAGCATAGGCTTTCACCCCCTCGAGCGCCAGATACGGGTCGCCCGACAAGTCCTGCACCAAGGGCTTGATCACATAGTTCGTCTTGGTCGACACGTCCTTGAAGCACCCCGTCAGGAGCGCCGCGGCAGTCAGGAAGAGTATCGTTCGTTTCACGTTCATCTCCGTATTAATGGGTTGCGCAGGGCATCGAGCATCTCCCCGACAGTGACACCCGTCACGGGATGGGGATGCCGGCGCATGATCTCCGCGAGCGGCTGCAGCGCGAACTCCCGTTCGGCAAGCAGCGGATGGGGAACCGTGAGGCGTTCGTCGTCGATCACCTCGTCGCCGTAGAAGAGGATGTCGATGTCGATCGGACGCGACGAATAGGCGGCACCCGACGAAGCCTTCTCGACCGCCTCGGCAGCCCGGTTGCGGCCCAGTTCACGCTCGATCTGCTGGCAGGCGTCGAGCACTTCGAGCGGCGAGAGATCGGTCGAGACCTCCAGCGCCTGATTCGAAAAACGCTCCGCGGCCGGGAATCCCCACGGCTCGCTCTCGTAGCGGTGCGAACAACGCAGAACAGCCCCCACACGGGAGTTTATCAACTGCTGTGCCGTTTGCAGGGTACGCTTCACATCGCCCTGATTTCCGCCTAAAAGAAGTGCCACACGCGCCATAACTCACAAATGTTTTATCATCTTGCTCACCGAGAGGGCAAAATGGGTGAAAACGATCGTCGGATTGCCGTTCTGCACGATCTGTGCGGAGGCGCTCTCGATCTCGGCGATCAGCGGCTCGATATTCTGCGAGCCGACGAAAGGGGCGAATTTCGAACAGAAGGCCAGCTCCTCGCCCCAGAGGTAGCTGACTTCGCGGATGCCCGCGTGGAGCATGTAGCTCTCGCGCAGAAGCCGAGCAGCATCGCGCAGAAACGCCCGCTGCTGTTCGCGCGAAAGCTGCGCCGCATCCTCGGCCCAAGAGACCAGTTCGAGGTGCTTGTCGTTGTAGCTCAGGCGCATCAGGCCGCAGAAAAGGTCGAAGTTCTCCTTCCGCAGCGCATCGCTTTCGCCAGCGACCAGATGGTTCAGTTCCAGCAGGTTGCCGCCCGCCAGCCGCGCCATGTTGCGGGCCTGCAGGGGATCGGAAACACCCTTTGCGGCCGCGACCCGTTCGAGCACGTCGGGAGCGATGCGCGGCACGGCGACCTCCTGCGTCCGCGAGATGATCGTCGGCAGCAACCGGTCGGGCTGCTCGGAGACCAGAATGAAGAGCGTCCGGTCCCACGGTTCCTCCAATATCTTGAGTATCTTGTTCGCGGCCTCCTCGTTCATCGTCTCCGGAAGCCAGATGAGCATCGTCTTATAGTCGGCCTCGAAACTCTTGAACGAGAGTTTGCGGATGATCTCGTCGGCCTCGCGGGCCGCGATCATGCCCTTGAGCGTCTTGCCCAGATCGAGCCGGTCGTACCAGTCCTGCGGCGAGACATAGCCGCCCCGTTCGGCGAACAGCGTGCGGAACAGGGGCAGGAACTCGTCGCTGCGCATCACCTCGCCCGACTTCTTGCCCTGTTTGTTCACGGGGAAGACCAAGTGCAGGTCGGGGTGCGCCAGCGTCTCGATCTGCTTGCAGTCGGGGCATTCGCCGCACGAGTCGCCGTCGCGGCGGTGGCGGCAGCAGAGGTACTGCACATAAGCCACGGCCAGCGCGAGGGCCCCGGAACCGGCCAGCCCCGTGAAGAGCTGAGCATGGCTCACGCGGCCGGCGTCGACCGACTGCGTCAGGTGCCGTTTCAAATCGTCCTGTCCTATGATATCCGCAAAACGCATTTTACTTTTTCTTTTTCAGGTGCCGGGCCGTTTGCAGGCCGGCAATGGTTAACAGTCCTGCGAAGACCAGTGCGAGGATGACGGTCCGCGTTGTCCCCCGCTCCATCTGGAGGGCGGCGGCCCCGCCGAGGAAGAGCGCGAAACTCACACCCATCACCACAAGTTTTCCGGTCGTCTTTTTCATCTCCGTCTACTTTTCGTCCACCACTTCGGCGCGGATGATTCGCACGTCCTCCAAAGGCCGGTCGGCCGGATCGGTCTCCACGCCCTGAATCGCCTCCACAACCTCCAGCCCTTCGGTCACACGGCCGAAGACGGTATACTGCCCGTCGAGGTGCGGCGTGCCCCCGAGGGTATTGTAAATCCCCCGCAGGGAGTCGGGAATCGGGATCTCCCGTCCCGTCGAAGCGGCGATGCGCACCTCGATCCGGTCGAGCGCCTCGTTGTCGAACGGCTGTCCCCAGACGATGAAGAACTGGCTGCCGGAGGACTTCCGCTCGGGATTCACCGAATCGGGAGTCCGGGCCGCAGCCAGCGCACCGCGGGTATGCGCCAGCGCCGGATAGGTGATCTCGGCGGGAATTTCGTAACCCGAGTCGCTGTTGCCCAGCATTTCACCTGCCGGGGCGCGGCGCGAAGCGGGGTCGCCCGCCTGAACCATGAAACCGGCGATCACCCGGTGGAAAAGCAGCGAGTCGAAGAACCCTTCGCGCGTCAGTTTCAGGAAATTGTCGCGGTGGAGGGGCGTCCGGTCATCGAGTTCGATGCGGATGTCGCCCGCCGTGGTATGCAGCAGGACCTCGGTCCCCTCCTGCTGGCGGGGCTGGCCGCAGGCGGCGATGAGCATTGCGGCCACTGCGGCCGCCGCGATCCGGGGAAACAACGTTTTTTTCTGCATACTCCGTTTTGGTTTTATCTGTGCAGGAATGCGCGCAGCATCGCCCCCACATCGATCCGCTCACGGCGGACGAGGTAGACGGCATACAACGCAAAGAGCACTATATTAAACGCATAGCTTACGAACATATTGCCCGTACAGGACGATACGGCCTCACAAGCGGCGAAAATGACGAGCGCCGCGGCGACATACTCGCCGATGCGGCGCCAGTCGTAGGGCGTCGGGTAGTAGCGGCGGTTGAGCCACCAACTGACGGCGACCATCACCGATTCGCTCGCCAGACGCGCCCAAGCGGCCCCGTAATAGCCCCACAGCGGGATGAGCCACACGCCGCAGGCGAACATCGCGACGAGTCCCGAACCCGTGACCACGATGGCCAGCGAGGTTCGCTCCTCCCGCTTGTACCAGAACGAGAGGTTGAGCCACACGCCCGTGAGGACATTCGCTCCCAGCACCACCGGCAGGATGAAGATGCCCTCGCGGAAATCCCGACCCACGATCAGCGCGAACACGTCGCGGAAGAGTGCGATGCCGAGGAAGATCATCATCGAGGCCATGACGTAGTATTTCAGCGCCGCGGCGTTCATCTGCACGAAATCCGATTTCTTGAAGTTCGAGAGGAAGAACGGTTCGGCGGCGAGGCGGTACATCTGGTAGAAAAGCATCATCACCACGGCGATCTTGGTGATGGCTCCGTAGACGCCCAACTGCGCCATAGCCCCCTCGGGAACGAGGTATTTGATCAGTTGGCGGTCGATGAACTCGTTGGCCGTGCCAGCCAGTCCGCCCACCAGCAGCGGCAGCGAATAGGCGAAAACGGCGGCGAGCAGCGCCCAGTTGATCTTCGGGACCGTGCGGTCGACGGTGGTCAGGATCAGCAGCCACGTCGCGGCACTGGCAGCGAGGTTGGCAACGAAGACCCAGCCCACGCCGAACTCCGTGGCGAAAAGCCCTGCGACACCGAACCCGAAGGCCAGAACCACATTCAGGACCACATTGAAAGCCTTCAGCCCCACGAAAGTCATGGCCCGGCCCTGTTCGCGCAGGCGCGAGAAGGGGATGCAGGCCCAAACGTCGAAGAGGATGACCAGACCGACCCAGACGACATACTCCGGATGCGAGACATACGCCTCACCCATGGCGTGGGCGATGCCGCTGCGGAAAAAGGCCGCCGCAAGAAAGAATACCGCGGCGGCAAGCGACGTGACGCCCCATGTGGTGGCGAAAAGCCTGCGTTTGGCGGCCTTTACGTCTCCGCCCGCCTCTTCAGCCTTGGCCGAGAACCGGAAGTAACTCGACTCCATGCCCATTGTCAGCAGCGTGAGGGCCAGCGGAATAAGGGCGTAGATGTCGGTGACGATGCCATAGGTCTCCTGACCGAAAACCCGCGTGTAGTAAGGCGTGAGCAGGTAGCTCAGGAACCTCACCACGATGGTGCTGATACCGTAGACGGCAGTTTGTTTGGCCAGTTTTTCGAGCATGACGGGAGTTTATAGCTTGCAAATATACGAAATTTACCGGGAAAAGTCTTCTTTCAAAGAAAGAAGGGAAAAAAGAGGGCTGTACTTTTGATGCCAAAAGTACCAAAAGCACGGGCTTAAGAAGCCCGATTTAGAGGCGAAAACCGGCCGACTCGCCAACCACCCGGTTCTGCGCTCCCAACCCAAGTTTTTGATTTAAGAGGAGCAGGTTTGCGCTTAAACGAAGCGGGGCACGGATGGGTAGTATCGAAATACGTCCCATTCGCGCCCCGCAAGAGCAAGTGCAAAGATGCCCTATAAAATCGAAAACATCAGAGCCACTTCTTATACTTGAAGTACCAGATAGTCAGCGCCGAACAGAAGATCATCATCCCGATGGCGAAGATGTAGCCCACGGGGATGTTCCAGCCGTTGCCGAGCGTCAGCGTCCAGTCCAACTCGGGCATGAATTTGAAGTTCATGCCGTAGATCGAGGCGATGAGCGTCGCGGGCATGAAGATCACGGCAGCCACGGAGAAGATCTTGACGATCTCGTTCTGCTCGATGTTGATAAGACCCAGCGCCGCATCCTGAATATAGTCCAGTCGCTGGAAACTGAAATCGGCGTGGTTGATCAGCGAGTTGACGTCCTTGATCATCAGTTGCAGGCGCGGGTAGATATCGTTGGGGAAGCGTTCGGAACGCAGGATGCCCGACAGCACGCGCTGGCGGTCGAAGATGTTCTCGCGCAGCGACATCGTAGACTCCTGCAGAGCGCTGATGCGGTGCAGCACCTCCTTGTCGATCGAATCCTCGGAGTTGATGTCCTTCGACAGCGCCGCGACCTGCTTGGCGATCAGCTCCACGAGGTCGGCATCGAAGTCGATGCGCACCTCCAGCAGCGAAATGAAGAGGTGATAACCCGTCGAATAGCTGCGGTAGTTCATCTGGAGCCGCTTCTCCGTCTCGCGGAAGGTCCGGAACTCGGCGTTGCGCACCGAGACCAGCACACCCTCGTTCGAGATGATGAACGACACCGGCTCGACGAGGAACGAATCGCCCGTGGGAACGAAAAAGTTCGAGTTGGAGATGATGGAGTTCTCGTTCTCGGAGTATTTCGACGTCGACTCGATCTCCTCGACCTGCTGTTTGGTCTGGAGGCTGATCTCCATGAAGTTCTCGACGGCTTTCTGCTCCTTGATCGTGGGCAGCAACATGTCGATCCACAGGATGTCGTCGTAGCCCAGCTCATCGAAGAGCTTGGTGTCGGCATTACGGATGATCTTGTTGTATTGCTTGAGGTAAATTGTAATCATAAGACGCTCTCTTAAAGTTCGTGAATCCGTTTACATGCAGAGAGGCGGATATCCGGTCCGCTAAGCTCTTCAGCCGGGATTGGCCCGCGGTGCTACCTTGAGGCCCGAGTCCCAGAACTGTTTAAGCGCTTTGTCTTTCTGATTGTCGAAGATGTAGTCGAAATGCGAGAGCCCCTCGTAGGCCTGCCCGGGGTCGGCGGCGAAGGCCGATTCGAGAATAGCCTCGTAACTGTGTTCGAGGCCGAAGGTCAGCGCATGCTGCAGGGCCTCGACCGTCTCGGGCTCCACATCGCCGTGCGCCACCCAGACGGCAAACGCGAAGGGGAGTTTCCCGAAGGGTTTCCACGCCCCGACCAGCGGGTCGTCGTCCGCAAGCAGCGCCGCCTTGGCGGCAGGGACGCCGCCGACGCAGTACTCGGTGACGATGCGCGCATCCTTCAGCGAGGGCACGGCGGCGGCAGGCATCAGGGCGATGTCGGCACGGCGTTCGGAAAAAGTGCGGATTACGTCTTCGGGATCGGACAACAGCAATTCGGCGCGGAGATTACCTTCGCGCTGGATACCATAGATGAATGGGGTCGTGCTGAGGCACGACACGACGGCTATACATGGAACTATGACCATCATCCATAAGGTGTAAAACTGTTGGTTTGCGGAACAAAGATAGCACTTATTCCGGAAAAACGGGAATAATCCAAAAGATTTCTTTCCCCGAACGATTCCGCCCCGGGAACGCAGGGGTTTCCGGGGGCGGGTAAGGCGGGGATGGAAAAGGTTATTTCTTTTTAACGGGAGTCAGTCGGTAGAGCACCACGTCCTCGGCCGGAACGACCACCTCGCGGACACGGTTCGTGCGGAACGGCTTGCCGCCGAACCAGAGGTCGCGCCCCTCGTAGACGATCTTGTCGAAATCGGTCGAACGCTGCGAAACCTCGACATCGGTGAAGCAGAAGCGCTGCCAGTCGATCATGTAGCGGCGCGGCTCGAGCGTCCGGTTGAGCAGGCAGAAAGCCCAGTCACCGCCGGCGAGCGGCTTGAACCACACCTCCAGACCGTTGTCGGTCTCATAGCGAAGGCCCTGCACGCCCAGCGAATCCTGATCGATGGCGATCACCTCCCGGTCGAGCAGGATGGCAGCCGTCTCGTCCGACATCGTGCGGACATCGTTGCCCAGAATGAGCGGTGCGGACATCATGCACCACATCGTGAAATGCGCACGGTCCTGATTGACCGGCATGCCGTTGCCCACCTCGAGCATGTCGGGGTCGTTCCAGTGGCCCGGTCCGGCAAAACGGCGCAGGCCGGCGTTGGAGTCGAGGTTCTCGAGAACGGTACGGGGCCGCCAGTCGACCTTGAAATCGGCCGGATCGGAAAAGGCGAGGCCGATGTCGCCGGTCGTCCGCCACAGGTGGCCGACCTCCTGCGCCCACTCCCAAGGCTTGTTGGAACCCCATTCGCAGATCGAGAAGAGGATCGGGCGGCCCGCGGCGCGGAGTGCGTCACGCATGAGCGTATAGGCCCCGACCGGGTTGATGTTCTCGCTGTTGCACCAGTCGTATTTCAGGTAGTCGATCCCCCAGCGGGCATATTGGAGCGCATCCTGATACTCGTGGCCGAGGCTGCCGAAACGCAGGGCGCAGGTCTTGCACCCGGCATCGGAGTAGATGCCCAGTTTCAGCCCTTTGGCATGCATGTAATCGGCAAGCGCCTTCATGCCGCTCGGGAAACGCTCGGGATCGCACTGCGGAAATCCGTCGGCATCGCGCTCGGCGGCGTGCCAGCAGTCATCGATATTGAGATAAACGTACCCGGCATCGGCAAGGCCCGAAGAGACCAGCGCGTCGGCGATCTCCCGGATCATCTTTTCATCGACGTTGCAGGCGAATTTGTTCCACGAACTCCAGCCCATCGGCGGAGTATCGGCAAGACCCTCCCACTTTTGGGCGTGGGAAACCGCCGCACAGCAAAGGGCGGCACAAAGCAGGAAGATACGTTTCATCGTTATTTTCGGTTTAGGTTAATAAACAAATTTAGTTTAGGCTGGTTTTCAGATAAAATTCCTTACAAATATAGCCGTTTTTCCGGGAAATCCGGCCCGTTTTTCCACAAAATTTAGAAAAAGTGCGCAGGGGTATTGACAAGGGGGTACCGGCTGTCGTATATTTGTCCTGCAATTCACAGCGAGCCGTCGACGGCACCGGAATTATCAACAATGAGGAACTGCTCTGTTCCAACAGATTGTGAATTGTTCTCACCAATTATCAACAGGTTTTCAACCAATTTATCGACAAATTGGATCTCCTTGTACTTTTGTGCCAAAAGTACCAAAACCACCGGCGTAAGACGCCGGATTGAAGGGCTTCGGCCGTATTTTACACATCAGTACCCGATCTCCGCCACCACTCTTCCTGAAACTCGTCTCTCAGATGAACACCGGGAAAGACGGCACAAAGCCCGCGCGAAAATCGTCTCAATTTTCCCTTTTTCTAAAAATCCCATTATGCAATTCACACAAATTCCTCAACAGTATGCCCCGCTCGGCGGAGAACTCCGCTACGCCGTCGGGCAGGCGGCGGCCGGGAATATCGACATCCGCATCGTCGAAGCGGCGGCCGAGGCCAAAGCAGTCGCGTTGGCCGACGACACAGGCGGGGTCGGCACATCCGGCATGGCCGGGCAGACCGACGGCCCGGTCGGTGACGGAAATCCCCTGCTGGGCGCAAAGCGGTTCGCAGCGGTGACTGCGGCCGGATTCGACATCGCGCCCTATCTGCGCCGCCGCGTGCAATTCGTCCCGGCAACGGGCGGCACGGGGTTCCGTCCCGCGACGGGCCGGACAGTCACGGCCGTCGTCGAGGCTGCAGCAACGGACGGAGCAGTCGAAGCCGTCTCCCCGGTGCGCACGTTCCGCCCGGGCGACGGAGCTGCCGAAGCGCCCTGTCTGCTGACCTCGATGCCCCTCAGCCGCCTGATCCCCGAGGGAGCGTGCGACGAACTGACGCTGCTGACCGACGGGCCCTGCACCGTGACGGTGACCGCGCTGGCCGGGGACACCGCGACAGCCGAAAGTTACCACGCAACGGAGCCCGGGTTGCATCTCTTCCGTCTCGACCTGCGCGATTTCCCGGGCGCCGAGTCGCTGACAGTGGATGCCGGAGCCTGCGGAACCGTAACTTACTCCGTAATTCCGGCCCGGCAGGAGGCTGTGCGGCTCGCTTGGTGCAGTCGGGCGGGATCGGTCGAGCATTACACCTTTCCCGTCATGCAGACGGCAATCGTCCGGAGCGTCCGGCAGCAGGCATACGGGACGGACGGGCGCACGGTGGCAACGGCGGAGACAGACCGCGAGACAGTGCTCGTATCGGCCTACGAGGGCCGGCAGGTGTTGGAGGCGCTTGCGGAGCTGACGGCGGCACCCGAGGTCTGGATCGCCAGAGGCGACGTATACACCCCGGTGGACATTGCCACCGACGAAGCCGTCATACAGCGCCACGGCACGCTGAGCTGTCTGGAAATCGCCGTTCGTCCCAAACGCAAAACCCGCACGTCATGGAACTGAGAATCGACGGACAGCCCTGCGACCTGAGCAAGAAAGCCATCGCCGTACCCGGTTACGACGCCGCGAAACTGGCCGACCCGGAGGCCTGCCGCGAAGGGCGGTCGCTGAAAATCACAATCCCCGCGACACGTCGCAACGACGCCGTGGTGGCCTTTGCCGGGGACCCGCACGCCGCCGGGCGGTTCAACGAAGCACTCCACACGGCGGAACTGACGGCGGAGGGATCGGTGCTGATCGGCGGGACGGTGCGCCTGCTGGCGACATCGGAGACGGGCTACACGCTCGAAATCCGCGACGGAGGGGTCGGCTGGGCCGAGAACGCCGCCCGCAGGATGTTTTCGGCTCTGGGCGTGGCGTGGCAGGCGGAGCTGACGCCGACGACCATCTTCGAAAGCTGGACGGATGCCTCGCCCGTGAAGTTCTTCCCCATTCACCGCGACGAATACGAACAGCAGAACAGTTCACAGGACCTGCTTCCGGCCGAACGGCTCCTCTCGGTGGACGACTACCACCCCTTTCTGCACATCGCCACCCTCGTCGGGCTGATTTTCCGCGAAGCCGGTTACGACGTGAAGAGCCGCTTTCTGGAATCGGCGTTTTTCCGCTCGCTCTACATGAGCGGGGCCTACTCGTCGCGCGACACCACGGCGGCGGCCAACCGCATGGGATTCGCGGCCCGGAGGCTGGCCCCGGCGACGGCGGCGGCCAACGAGCTGGGACGCGTCTCGGCCAATCCCAAGGCGATAGCCAACACGGTGGGCAACATCGTCGAGACGGCCATACCGCAGAGCGTCGATGCGGACGGCGAGGCCGTCAGCGGGCTCTGCAACAACGGCAACTGCTTCTCGACGGAGAACGGGAAGATCGTCTTCACGCCGCCCGCGGAGATCTGCGTCGGGTTCGAATACTACCTGAAATACACCTCGGAGCACCGCATCGTTTCGCGCACGCGGCTCAAAGGGTTCGACACCATCTACCTCGGGCCGGGGTCGGAGTTCCGGTTCGAACTGGCCAACCGATACGAGGACCTCCGCGGGACGATCGTGCCGAACTTCACCTACCGGGCGCTGGTCTTCGACCACATAGCAGGGGTGCAGTACCGCCTGACCTACACCCGCAACGGAGCGGCAGGCACGGTGTGGACCGATTTCGCAGCCCGTTCGGCGCAGGTCACGACCCCGGCCTCGGGGACGGTCGCCGATCCGGTGCTGCTCGTCCGCAGCGGTTCGCAGTGGGTGCCCTATGCCGGGGACTGGGCGCTCTACAACGGCTATGTCGGCGAGACGGGTGAAACGACCGTCGAGGTGCGGCTCCGCACGGCTGCCGAGAGCGTCTCGCCGCAGTCGCCCAAATACTTCAACCTGATCTACTTCGCGGGGGCCGAGGAGGGGATGAAGCTGACACTGCACAAGGAGTGCTCGCTGCGTCCGCGATTCCTCGCAGGGCCCGGATTCGGGTCGCGGATCGCCTTCGCCGACGTGGCGCAGCACCGCATCCGGCAGGCGGAACTGCTCGAAGCGCTGGGGCACCTCTTCAACCTGCGGTTCTACACCGAAGAGGCGACCCGAACGGTGTGGATCGAACCCGAAGGGGAGTTCTTCGGGGCGGGACCCGAGGTGGACTGGAGCCGCAGGACCGATTTCTCACAGCCGGTCGAGCGGCGGGAGATCGCCCCGGAGATTCACGAGGTGCGGACATGGCGCTATCAAGACGGCGACGGGGCCGTGACGCGCTTCGACGCCGGGGAGGAATCGCCGCTGGGGTCGTGGAGCTTCGACGCCGAATCCTACGCCGCCCTGCAGGGCGAAAAGGTGCTGAGAAACCCGCTGTTCGCCCCCTCGCTCAACGCCGCAGGGCACTACCTCAACGCCCCGTCGGCGTTGATCCTCCGGGTCGGCGACCGCGACGGCGCGGAGGAGGACGGCACCAACTTCACACCCCGCATCGTCCGTTACGCCGGGATGCATCCGCTGCCTGCGGGCGAACGGTGGGGATATCCCTCGGGGCGGGCCGAGTATCCGTTAGCGGCGTTCCACCTCGCCGGGGACGAGGGGTTCACGCTCTGTTTCGAGGACCGCGACGGGCAGGCGGGACTGCACCGTTACTACGACCGTCAAGTCCAGCGGGAAGCTTCCCGCGAGCGCATCACCCTCTCGCTGCGGTTGGCGCCCCACGAGTTCGAAGCCCTCTTTTCGCCCGGCACGGGAGCCCCGGACATCCGTTCGGTCTTCCGCATCGACACCGGGGCAGGCGTGGTGCGGGCCGCGCTGCACGCCGTCGGCGACTACGACCCCGAAAAAGCCTCGGTGCGCTGTACGTTCAATCGGTTAACAGAGGACTGATGACCCGGCACGACGAAATGCTGGCCCAAACGGCCCTCCGCGAAGTGCGGGGACTCGAAACGGCGAAGGCCGTGCGGCGGTTGTTCGAACTGGGACTCATCAGCCGCCGGGGGTGCGAACGGCGGGCAATCCGCGACGAGGTGCAGCGCCTCGAACGGGAGGGAGTGCCCCGCTGCGAAGCGCTGGAGGCCGCGGCCGGGAAATACTGCTGCTCCTACGAAAAGGCGCGCAACGCATTTTACACCTATTACAAACACAAATCATGAAATCGGAAATCCAAATCAAAAATTCAGCCGAGGTCTGCCAGATCGACATCGAAGGGACTATCGGCATCCCCGAGGAGTGGCAGTTCGACGACCCCGAAGCCCGGGTGGCGACCTACGAACGCTTCCGCAGCGCCCTGCGGGGCATCGCCGGGATCGAAGCCCCGGAGGTGGTGGTCAACATCCGCTCGACGGGCGGCGACGTGAACGACGCACTGCTGATTCACGATGCGCTCAGCCAGCTTCCGGCGCGCATCACCACCCGCTGTTACGGCTACACGGCTTCGGCCGCGACGATCATCGCACAGGCGGCCTCGGAGGGGCGACGCGAAATCTCGGCAAACGCCCTCTACCTGATCCACACGGCGGTCTGCGCGACCGAGGGCAACGCCGCGGAGCTTGCCGGGAAACTCGATCTCCTGCACCAGACCGACAGCCGCATCGCCTCGGTCTACGCCGCCCGTTCGGGACGCCCGGCCGCGGAATTCGAGGCTCTGATGGCCGAGAACAACGGCAACGGCCGCTGGCTCTCGCCCGAAGAGGCCGTCGCGGCAGGGCTCGCCGACAAGGTCGTCGAAGCAGCGGAACGCCCGGCACCCTCGCTGGCGAAGAACATCGTCCGGGGCTGGGAACGTCTGCTCGCCGGTATCGGCCTGCGGCCCGGGGCGGGAAAGCCCGCCGACCGCAACGTCCTCCACTTCGGCGAGGAAGTGCGGGCCCTGCAACGGCATTCGTCCGTTGCGGCAGACGAGGCCCGGCAGCGCGTCAGGGCGACCGTCACGCAGCCCCGCGAGGACCCCTCCTACGGCGACACGGTCCGCTCGGCCAACGAGCGCGCCTATGCCGAGGACGCAAAGCGTTTCCGCGGATAAAAACGAAGAATCAAAATTGCCGGAGAAGAAGCCTCCCCTTACTAAAAAGAGGTCAGGCAACACCCGTCCCCGACGGCAAAACCAAACAATCAAATCAAACAAACAATTAAAAAAATCATCACCATGACCTATCTCGAAAATTCGAAACAGTACACCGGCACCGATCTCGAAAACATCTTCTTCCGCCCGATGCTGACCGGAGAGTCAGCGCAGGAACTCGGCGTGCGCGTACTCTACAACATGCCCCAGCCCACGCACATCCAACTCTGGGACGGACAGCGCAACATCCTCCAGAAATTCACCTCTGCGGGCTGGACGGGAGGCGCCCCGGCGACCAAAAAGGAGAAGACCGTCAACCTCAGCCGCGTGAAGGCCGAACTGGGATTCTCCGCCGCAGACTACTTCTCGATGGTCTACGAAAAGATCACGGCGCTGGCCAACGTCAACATGGACGACCTCTCGGGCACCGACCTCGAACAGGCCGAAACGATGCTCTTCAGGCAGGCTCTCGCCGAGAACATCCGTGCCACGATGTGGGTCGGCAACACGGCCGGCGCATCGGGCTACAACACCTTCGACGGCTTCCTGAAGACGATCACCACCCAAGTCAGCGACGAGGCCATCTACAACTTCACCTATCAGGAGGCATCGCTCGCCGACCCGGCCTATGTCGTGGAGTTGTTCGACAAGCTGTGGAACAAGGCCGACCTGCGCGTTCAGGACCTCAAGGCCGACGGACAACTGGCGTTCTTCGTCACCTCCGATCTCTGCCACCTCTACGAGAAATACCTCGATTCGAAGGGCGCCGACGCCGCCTACACCGATGCGGTGAACGGCCGCCGGACACTCGCCTATCACGGGATTCCGGTCATCGACCTCCGGCTGGGCGGCTACCTCGCGGGAACCTCCTACCACCAGTCGTTCGGCATGCTGACCGACCGCCGCAACCTCGTGCTGGCGGTCAACACGTCCGACATGCCCGGCAACGAGGTGCGTATGTGGTACAACCCCGACGAGATGGAGAACCGCCAGCGCGCGGTCTTCATGGCCGGAAGCCAGATCCTCGACGCATCCCTGATCACCTACGCCTACAAACAGTAACCCAACCCGGGACCGCGCACCCGCAGGGATTTTCCTGCGGGCCGCGGCCTCCAAACCCGAAAAACGCCATGAGCAAAGCGAAAAAAATCAAAACCGCCGTGGGGGTAGCCAACCGCACCGACCCCTACTTCGCGCTGGGAACGGCGCGGGTCGAGAGCGACCGATTCTGGCGCTGGGGCGACGACAACCTCTTCCCGGCGGCGCTGGCCCTGATGGCCCGCCGCTCGACGACCCACCGCCGCATCATCAACGACAAGGCCGACTACATCTCGGGCAAGGGATTCACCTGCGACGAAACCCGGGAGCCGCTGCTGGCGGCGTTCGTCCGCCGCGTCAACGGCAGCGGCGAGAGCCTGAGGCAGGTGCTCAACAAGCTGGCCTTCGACAAGTCGCTGTTCGGCAACGCCTTCCTCGAAATAGTCACCGACGAGGAGCACGCCTTCCTGTCGTTCTACCATCAGGACGCCTCGCGCTGCCGCGTGGCCCGCGACTCGGAGCACATCCTGCTGCACCACGACTGGGCGGCGTTCAAACCCGCCGAAGCACGGTCGCTGCCCCTCTATCCGCAGTTCGAGCGGCAGGAGGACGGCTCCCTGCGGTCGATCGTCCACTACAAGGATTACGAACCGATGTTCGAACACTACGGCGTGCCGCCCTACATCGCGGGCTTCAGCGTCTCGGCCATCGCGTGGAAAACCGACCGCTGGAACATCTCGCGGCTGGACAACTCGTTCCAGTTGTCGGGTGTGATGATGCTCGACTCGTCGGCGGACAACGAAGCCGAGGCCGAACGCATCGTGCGCCTCGCCGAGCAGAAGTTCGCCGGGAACCCCGGGCAGGTGATGTTCGTCATCCGCGACGGGGGCGACGACGACCATTCGCGCTTCATCCCCATCACGGCGCAGAACGAAGGCGACTGGCAGGCGCTGCACGAACAGGCCGTCGGGGACATCGTCGTGGCCCACTCGTGGTTCCGGACCCTGAGCGGACTGGACTACGCCTCGGGATTCAGCGCCGAGCGCATCCTCCACGAATACGAGGTGGCGCTCAACACGGTGATCCTCGCCGAGCAGGCCGAACTCACCGAGCCGATCCGCGCCGTCATAGGCTCGGTGCTGGGATTCGACACGGCGTCGCTGCAGGTCGTCAACCGGCCCCCGACGCGTTCGAAACCCATCTACATGAAGGTCTGGGAGGCCCGCAAGGCCGACGGGCTGGACTACGATCCGGAGGACCCGAAACAGCAGGCTTTCCTCTCGGAAATAACGAAATACAATATTAAAAGTATCGACTAACCCGATCTCCCGTTTCACTTCCGCAGGTTTTATTCGCGGCGTACCGCCGCGTTTACAAGTCTGACCCTCCCCTAAATCCCCTCCTCGGAGGGGACTTATCGCATGCGACCGAAATTTCTCAAATCCATTCCCTATGAAAACATTAATCACACCCCTGCAGGTCCTGCGCCTCGCGTTCGGCGACGGGGAACAACTGCCGCCGGAGACCATTGCCGAAGCCGACATCGCCGGGGCCGAACAACGCCACATCGTCCCCGTCGTGGGGCGGACCCTTTACGAAAAGCTCCTCGCAGGCTCCTATCCCGACTTCCGGACCGAATACCTCGCGGCCCCGGCAGCCCTGTTCACCCGCCTCGCCATCCAGCCGCGGCTCGATGTCCGCACCGGACCATGCGGCACGTCGGCCCCGAAATCGGCCTACGGCCAGCCCGCCGGAGAAACGGCACTCCGCACCCTGCGGCAAGGTCTGCAAACGCAGGCCCGGACGCTGCTGCGCCGCGCCGCGGAACATCTTCACGCACACCGGGACGAATTCCCGGAATACGACCCCGAAAACGACATCCTCAACCGCTGCACGACCGATGGAGGCTTTGTTCAGGTTCGTTAGCGGCGCAGCGGCGGGGATCGCCGCCCTGTTCGCCCCGATCGGGCCGCTGGTAGCCACCACTGTGGTCTTCATCGGCATCGATTTCCTCTCGGGTGTGGCCGCCGATCGCACCTCTGCCCGCCGCGAGGGCCGTGCGTGGTACTTCGAAAGCTGCAAGGCATGGCGCACGGTGGTCAAACTCACGCTGGCGGTCACGGCGATCGCCATGGCATGGCTGATCGACACCTGCGTGCTGGATTTCATGCAGTTGAACGTAGCGAAACTCCTCACGGGATTCACCTGCGGGGTGGAACTGTGGTCGTTCCTCGAAAATGCCGCTCAACTCTCCGACGCCCCGCTGTTCCGCTGGCTGCGCCGCTATGTCCACCGCCGCATCCAAAAGGAGGCAGGCGATGAGTAGGGGGCTGTCGAACTGTAATCCGGGGAACATCCGCCAGTCGGGAGTGCGTTACAAAGGCGAGGTGCGGCCCTCGCGCGACCCGGCCTTCAAGCAGTTCGAGTCGCTGGCATGGGGTTACCGGGCGGTCTTCATGCTGCTGCACACCTACCGGGTGCGGCACGGATTGCGGACCATCCGGGAGATGATTTCGCGCTGGGCCCCGCCCTCGGAGAACCACACCGAGGCCTACATCCGCGCCGTGTCTGCCGACACGGGAATCGGTCCCGACGAGGTGCTGGACACGCTCGACCCGGCGGTGATGGTTCCCGTCGCGGCGGCCATCTCCCGCGTAGAGAACGGCGCAACGGCCGACCCGGATGAAATAAGGCGTGGATGGAAACTGTTCTCGACCTAAAAAGGGGCTGTCATTACGACAGCCCCTTTTACACATTCTCCGAATCAGGTTAAACCTTGAGCTTCACCCCTCCGCGGCCCAGTAACCAAACGGCCCAAATAAGCAACAGGGCATAGAGGAACGAGTTGACAAGACCCAGAACTCCGACCGAAAACTCGGGACGCAACAGCGGATCGGAAAAGATCAGGTTCTTCAGCGGATTCCACGCATAAGCCACCACATAGCACGACAGCGCCGCCGTACCGGCCGGCTTTACCCAAGCAAACCAACGGGTGCGCCCCCGGACATCGGTCAGGTAGTAGAGTAAGGCGAAGAGCGGGAAAAAGATCGCGCAGCAGTAGAAATACCAAGTCGGCGTAGCAGCGAGTTTGGAAACAATCCAGAAACGGTGGGCAATAAGCCCTGCAACGAGCATCCCCGCACCGATGAACAGGGAAATCCAATAGAAACGGGATGGAGTCCGGATATCAGCATAGCGTTCGAGCAGCAGCGAAAGCAGCACCCCCGTACTGCCGAAGGCAAAAATCGTCAACTGATTGGGCAGAAGCCCCCCGGGGATCAATCCTGACGCCTGCATCACAGCTCCCGTCACGACTAACGCAACAACAGCAACATTCGCTGCCAAACGCTTGCCGATTGCCAGAAACATCAATGCGCAGAAGAGGTAGGTCCACCCGATACGTCCCAGAATGCCCCACCACCGGACGGAAAACCCCGAACCGTCGCTACCCCGGAAGATCACCGCCAGCCAGACCAGCAGCGCCACACCCACAAGTTGCAACAGCAGAATACCCCGCTTTTGCCAGACATTCCCGGCCTTCGGATAGACATTCCACACCAGAAAGAACCCCAAGACCATGAGCATTGCGTAATTCCCACGGGAAAGGCCCGTGCCGGCAGCCGAGAAGGCATCTCCGAAATTGACCGTCAGCAAACCCATAACCACCAGAGCAAAGGCTCGCGTGAAAATATGCCATACGATCTTCACCGTCGAATCGCCTTTGGCCCGACGGCCGGCGACCGCCAACGGAACCGAAGCCCCCATGATGAAGAGAAACGCCGGGAAAATCGTATCCGAGAAGCCCAGCATGTCTTCGCCGCGGGCCGCATGCTGCAACCAGTGCGGCACTTCGCTCAGGCTCCAGAAGGAGTTCACCCACAGCATGAAGAACATCGTCAGTCCACGAAAGACATCGATAGCGGCTATTCTGTTACGTCGTTCGACCATGGTTTCGGCGGTTTACTTTATGTCAGCCACGCTCTTGATCGCACGCAGCAGCGAAAGCGGATTGTCATAGGGCATATCCTGCGAAAGCTCCCAGATCGTAAGTCCCGCATAGCCGTTATCCAATACATACTGCGTCTTCTCCTGCATCAGATCGACACCGTTGAAGGCATAGCCTCCGTAGGCATTCGAAGAGGCCGTGATCGCACCACCCGCCATGGCACAAAGCGTATTGTAAGACTGTGTTACGACCGGCGACACGCTTTTGTTTCCTCCATAGAAAGGTACGCCGACAATGATCTTCGAATTGGGCACGCCTTTGGCCGCATAGCCGGCAAGCGACTCTTTCAGGACACGCATCGGCGCATGGGGATAACCCTCCTCTTCGGTACCATAAGTATCGTAGATCATCACGTTGATATGGTCGACGTAATCGACGATCCGGCCGCCCATCGATTGTCCGCGCGTACTGGAAGAAAGCGCCGCTGTCAGTTGACGCACCTTTGTGCCGGCGGGAAGTTCGGCCATCCGCGCCCGAATCTGTTGCAGCAGGTCAACCATATCGTCCTCGGGGACATGCAGAAACGGTTCTACCGACCAATCGGTTTCCCAATCGACGTCGATCCCGTCGAAACCGCGTTCATGCGCATATCCGACGACCGCCTTGGCAAAAGCGGCCCGTTTAGCCGGATCGGTTCCCATACGGTACATGTTGCCAGCCGTAGCACCGCCGCCCACAACAAGGAAGGCCTCCTGTGAGGCAGTCATAGCCGCGCGAATCGTGTTCTGCTGCCGCTCACGCTCGGGATTGACGTACCATACGCCCTGAGCATCAGGCGAAATGCCGAAACAATAGATGCGCGTCGGATATTTCAGATAGGGATAATCGGCCGGCGACGCCGACGAAATGCGCCCGGCGTTGGAGTAACCGGCGACGATGCACCGCGAGACGGACGGCTTCGGCCCGTCGGGCTCCTCGCCGGAAGAGGAGGAGCACGAAGAGCAGGAGGCGAGCGACATGAGTGTCAGCGGAAACAGGAAATACGAAAAAAAGGCGTTTTTCATAATCGGATGCTTATTTCAAAAATTCGATATCGTCGAAATAGACCGTACGGTTATCGGTCGCGGGATCGCCCGTGTAGATGAAATTGGAATGGTCCCAGTTCGACAGCGGCCGAAACTGGAGCTCAACAGCGGCCCCGAGGTTCGTACTCAGATCGTAGACCAGCACGTTCCAGTCGTCCGTTCGCACGATCTTCCGCCACTCCTCCTGCGATTCGTAAGTCTCGCCGTTGACCGTAACGGGCAGGGCGTAATCGGTGAAATAGATGTAGGGATAGTAGAGGTTCGTACCGAGGTAAATCTTCACACGCAGAGTCGAATACTGTTCGGGGTTGGAGACGTCCGATAACAGGAGTTTGAACATACCCGAGGTGGTCCAGCCACCCAGTTTATTCATCAATACCGCAGCGCTCGCGTTCGTTGCGGTTTTGAAGGGATTTTCCACCAACGACAACGCCTTGTTGCTGTCCTCGATATCGGCCGGAAGAGCTGCAAGGCCCTCGAAATCGGCGAACAGGTACGTCGCTTCGACCGTCCATGAAGCCGTCACGGTCTCCTGTTCGGTATTTCTGCCCTCGTAAGCGACCGCATAGGTGCCGGGATGCGTGAAAGTGTATTCGAACATCGCGTCGTCGGAGACCTTCGCGCCGTCGACCGTCCAGACATGTACGAGTCCGTCCCCGCCATATTTCACGTCGGTCCCGATCTTCACGGAGGAGCCCGTTTCACAGCGGATCGACGTCTTCGGCGCAGGCGAGAATTCGATCGTCAGCGGCATTTCGACCTCGGCCACCTGAATCGTCCAGCTCTTCGCAGCGGTCATCTTATAAGCATTGGCTCCCGCATAGGCAAGCGTAAAGGTCCCGGCATCCATGAACGTATAGGTGAAATCGGCCGTCTCGGAAACGACTGCGCCGTCGATGCTCCAAGAGTGCTTCACCTCCTTGTCGCCACCCACCACGGTTGCCGTAATATGTACCTCGTCGCCCTGATCGCAGGAGAGCGCATTTCCAGATTCAGAGAATTCCACCTCCAGCGGAATCCCGTTGACTTTCACCTTATAGACTTTCGCGATACGCCCTCCGCCGTTGTACACTTCGCAGCGCACGGTATAAAGCCCCACTTGGGCGAATGTGTAGGCCATCGTCGGCGTGGAAGCGGCCACGACACCGTTCACATACCAAATGCAGTCGGCTTCCTCATCGTTTTCGACGACGGCTTTGAACGTGATTTCCTCCTCCACATCCACTTCCATTTCGGCATCCGTCACGGGAAACGAAACGACGGGCGGCGCCACCGTCGCCGTCTTGTCATCGCTGCAACTTCCGAACATAACGAAAATTCCGGGCAGCAATACCCACAGCGCTCTTTTCAATACATGTTTCATAGTCGGTAAATTTTACAAGATAGGTTTCAATTTTGAATGAAAATATGCTTCGCATAGTTGAATCCGCACAGATCGTAGATCCTGCGCAGCGACTGCATGCGCCGTACGAAATCGTCGTAATCCTTCCGGTCGTACGACCACCCGTTCTCGGCCATTGCAGCCATACGCGGCAGCACCATGTACTCGACATGCGGCATGGTAGAGATATATTCCGTCCAGAGATTGGCCTGCACGCCCAGAATCGCCCGGCGTTCCCCGGCATTGAGCTGGTCGTAAGGATCGTATCCATACACCTTGGAAACAGGGACATAGCCGCCGATGGCGAAAGGTTCGTTCGCCGTATCCTCTGACTGATAATAGTCCAGATAACTGAATTTCGACGGCACCATGATAACCTTGTTGCCCCGTTTGGCGGCTTCGATACCTGCCTGCGGGCTTTTCCACGACATCACGGTCGCCGTCGGCGATACACCCCCTTCGAGAATCTCTTCCCAGCCGATGATCCGGCGGCCCCGGCTGTTGACGAAACGTTCGATGCGCTTCATAAAGTAGCTTTGCAGTTCGTGCTCATCCTTAAGTCCCTCTTCGGCGATCCGCTTCTGGCAGGCCGGACACGCTTTCCAGCGCGTTTTCGGGCACTCGTCGCCGCCGATATGAATATACCCCGAAGGGAAGAGCGCGATCACCTCGTCGAGCACGCCCTCCATGAACTCGAAGACCCGGTCGTTCCCGGCGCAGAAGACATCGTCGAAAACGCCCCACGTCGGGGACACGGCATATCCCTCGCCGCGGCATCCCAATTCGGGATAAGCGGCCAGCGCGGCCAGCGCATGCCCCGGCATCTCGATCTCGGGAATGACGTCGATATAGCGGTCGGCGGCATAACGAAGCACTTCGCGCACATCGTCCGCCGTATAGAACATCCCCTCGCCATAAGGCTTTCCGTCATATTCCTTACTGGTCCGGGCATGCCCGACGACAGTCTGGGCACGCACGGTACCGATCTCGGTAAGCCGCGGATATTTACCGATCGCCAGCCGCCAACCCTGATCATCGGTCAGATGCCAATGAAACGTATTGACCTTATGCAGCGAAAGGATGTCGATATAACGCTTCACCTCCTCCACGCTGCGGAAATGACGGCAGACGTCGAGCATCATACCCCGATAGGCAAAAAAGGGCTTATCCTCGATCCGAAGCGAAGGAATCACCGTTCCGCCCTCCCCGGTGCAGCAGGCAGCGATCTGACGCAGCGTCTGCATGGCATGGAACGCCCCGCGAGGCGATCCGGCCGTAAGGTCGATGCGCTGTCCTGAAACCTCGATGCGATACTCTTCTTCGGCGAGTTTTCCATCGAGAGAGATATTGACAGCACCCTTTTTCGCCTTTGCACAGACCACCTCGGGTTTAAAAGAGACGATCCGTTCGAGCTGACCGGCGAAAATTCCGGCCGGAGAGAGCAGCTCGGAAACTGCGACCCGCAGCGTAAGCGGGTCGGAAAGGCGAAACTCTTCGCGGTCCGAAACCTCCATAAAGAGCGGCCGGGGTACGACGTCGATCTGCTTTGCGGCAGTGCCGCCAACGGCTGCCAACAAAGCGACAGCGGTTGCAAGAATGGTTTTCTTCATCTTATCGGATGTTGTTTGTCAGTCGTTCGTAAAGTGATTTCATCTTCACCGAACGCATGGTGTTTATATACTCTATTTCATGCGTTTTGAGGTAACCGCCGTTGAGCCGCGCAAAGCGACGATCCAGCGTGCGTGCTTCGGCGAGCAGCGTTTTCAGTCCAGACAGCAGCTCCGGAATCCCGGACCGATCGAAGGACGCCGACTGGTAACGGGCCTCGACCGCCTTGAAATGCAGGTAATTGATCCGGATATCGAGCATCAGCAGATAATGCGCCACCTGTTCTGCATTTTTACGGGGTTTGAGCAACGCCAATTCACCGCGCATGCGTACACACTCATCAATCACCTCCTGCAGATCGCGCCCGGAAGTATCCTTTGCTCCGGAAGCCGAAACCGTTATGCTCTCCTGCGGCATCGAGAAATAACGCCACAATACACCGGCCTCCGTTTCGTTAAGGCCCAGCTCCGTCAGGGCGTAGCGCCGCACAAACGCCTCCGGTTTGAACGGCGCATCGATCACGAACGCCTCGCAGCAGGCCGCCTCCAAAATCCGGAACGCCGACATGGGGTAAACCAGTCGAACGGGCTGCATCGAGAGGATCTCGTGTCCGTTATCGAACCAATAGCCGTAAGTGCCGCTCGTAGACCACGAAGTCTCGATCATACCTCCATAATCATGCTCACGCGCATACCCGACAAAAACAGCCAGATTGTCGAAATGCTTTTTCCACTGTGTCAGATAGAGGTTATCCGGTCCGGAGCGCAATGCCGGCGCTCCCCATAATTTTACGCCGCGGGAGAGAAGATTGTCCAGCTTGCCGAAACGGTCCGGTTCCCAGCCGTAGTTCCAGTCCACGAAGATCAGGTCGTCGGGCAACTCGTCGAGTGCTTCGGGGTATTTGAGGATAATGTCGGCCCAGATAACGGGTGTCTTGCCCAGACGGTGCACGATCTCGCACATCGCCTTGACATAGTCCACGAACAAACGGGACTTGCCTTCCCGGTCGGCCGCGGCGCGGCAATTCCCGCACAGACCGAGCAGATAGGTTTCGTCGGCGCCGATATGGAAATATTTCGACGGATGGAGTGCCGCCACTTCTGCAAACAACTCCGAGAAACAGGCTGTCGCCTCCTCGATTTTCAACGGACAGACCTGCGAAGGGTCTTTGGCATCCTCCCGCAGAGCGCGGTACCGCTCATGCTGCAGGATGTATTCACAATGTCCGAAGCAATTCTGCAACGGAATGACCTCGATGCCCCGTCCGCCGCAATAGTCGATGAACGAAATCACCTCCTCGCGGGTAAAAGCGGATGCATTCGACAGCGTGGCATGTTTATCGAAAGGAAAGGTAGCCTCCCACTCCATGACAAGCGTGTTGATCCCCCGTTCGGAAATCCGGTCTACAAAACGTTTCATTGCATCGAGCGTCATCACCTCGGTACGGAAATCGAGGTGGAAGGCCCGGATAGGGAAATTCCCGGTCCGGGCATCACAGGTTCCGATGCCCGCAAAAAGCATCAGCAACCCCGCGACAAGATTCGAAAAGCGGTATCTCATGGCAGCATTTTCAGATTTTGATGTAAATTTTCCGGCGGTACAACACCAATCCGAGGCTCCAAACCAGCAAAATGAAGCACAACGAATAGACCAGCGACCCCGAAGCGTCGCCGAACAACGGGTCGATCAGCGTCGTATAGAACCAGCTCTTAATTGAAAGGGCGCCCAACGTAACCGACAGGACCCAAGCAGCGACATAGAGGAACAACGGGTTGACACCGAATACCCGGAAAAACCCGGTCCACCGCACCTGTTTGTGCAGGTCGATCACCCAGCACAACAGCCCCAGCAGCAGCGATGCGAATCCCGAAGTGGCCAGTGCGAACGAACTGCTCCAAATCTTTTTGTTGAACGGATCGCCGTATTGCAGCAGCAGCCCCGTAAAGAGCAGCGCCGTTCCGAATGCGAACAGACGGCCGAAACGCATCGGGGCATCCTCTTTCGCAAGCAGTATCCGCCCGGCGGCGCATCCCAGCAGGAACTGCGCGATCCGCGGCAAGGTGCTCAACAGCCCCTCGGGTTCGAAAGCCAGCCGGGTACCGTCGGGCAACCACTCCTTGTAAAGATGGCTTTCGCCCAAAACGGCACGGTCTACCACCGCGATGATGTTGTCGGCCGAAAGTGAATAGCCATTACCCGTCTGAAGCAGCACCAGATAGAGGAGCAGCAATCCTCCGGCGGCAACAATCAGATGCCGGAAACGCAGACAGAGCAATGCCGTGGAACCAAACAGGTAAACCAGCGCCAGACCCTGCAGCACACCCAGAATCCGAAACGTCCGGAACGGGAAAACCGTTTCGAACCAAGTTGCGCCGGCAGGTGTCTGCCCCGACAGGAAATTCGCTGTCCCGTAACCAAAATAACTGATCTCCTGCAACAGCAATCCTACGCCGAAGATAATCACGCTGCGGCGCAGTATCCGGGAAAAAGCCCCTCTGTTAACCCCTTCATAACGCTTCGAAAGGGAAAAGAAAGCCGATACCCCCATGATGAAGACGAAAAACGGATAGATCAAGTCGGTCGGCGTCATCCCGTGCCAGAAGGCATGTTGCAACGGAGCATAGGCTTTACCCCACACAGCCGGATTATTCACCAGAATCATGGCGGCGATTGTCATACCACGCATGACATCGAGCGATAGCAGTCTTTCGGATTTCATCATTTTTTCCATTGGTCGGCAAAAATCCCGGATTCCGGAGGTTAGCCTCCGGAATCCGGACAGGGTTAATTGGCTGCGGTCACAGTAAGCGTATAGCGCATCGAAATAGCCCGTGCACCGCGCACCGCCTCGAAACGCAGTGCGAAAGTACCCGGTTGGGTAAAGGTGTAGACCAGATCCTTCGAATTGCCGATGGCCTGTTCATCAAGCAACCATGTGCACTCCACCGAACCGTCGTTCGGAGAAACTATCAGACTCAGTTTGAACTCCTGCCCGACAACTGCGGTCAACGATTCGGCGGTCTGGTCGTAAATGTAGAGTTCATCGTCCGCAAAAGGCGGATTACCCTCATCCTCGCTACAAGCAAAACAAGCGAGCCCGGCCAGTAGAAGCAATATATATTTCAACATTTTCATAATCTTTTCGTTTTTCGGGTTAAACAGTTACTGTGCATTCTGCACATCCCACCATACGGGCACCGTCCAGTCATCCGAACCACCCATACGGTCAACGGCCTCCTGCCAGTTGACAGTGTTCTTACTCTGCTCCTCGATCGGATAGGTCAGACGCAGCGGACGCAATCCGTTCGACTGGTTTTCTGACGGATAACGATTATACCATTTGCAATAGGCCGTAGGCATACCGTTCGTACGGCGCAGATTCGACCACGCTTCAATAGGATCCATGAAGTGGAGAATCCAGATTTGCTTGTTGATCTCCTCAAGCGCCCGGGTACCGCCCGCCGCCACTTCCGGAAGCAGGTAGGTCGTCATATAATCCTGTATCTCCTCATCCGAAGGCATGTCGGCGGCGCTCACCCCGAACAGCGAGAACTGCTTCACGGCCGCTTCGTAGCCCTTGGCAAAACGCGATTCGGCCGTTTCGGTGTCGATTCCCCAGCCCCGAATGGTCGTCTCGGCCAACAGGAACTGCGTTTCGGCATAGCTCATGTGAATCCACGGGCTGTCCACGGCCATGATGGTCCGCGAAGGCGAAAGACGGTACATAGCATGGGGCACCGTATAGCTGCCGATCGCACGCTTCAGTTCGGCACGCTCCTCCTCGGTCATCCACGTTGCGGCATCGACCATAGCGGACGTAATGCCCTGAGCCCAGACGCTGCGCGTCTTCGCCGCACCCTGATAACCGTTCTCTCCGGGCCCTTGATTACCGCCGCCATAGGTGAAATCCTGAGCGGGCAACGTGAGATAACCGCCGATATTGATGTAGCCGTCGACAGTCGCGCTCAAATCAGCAGGCCCCTGATTGCCGGCATATCCGGCATTGAACTTACGCATCAGCTCGGTTACCTCGACCGCATCGCCCCAAGCAGGAAGTCCCGCACCCGAAGTCGTCACATAAACACCGGCAATAAGCAACAGACGAGGGTCGAGCGCCAAATAACGCCGATAGGGAGGCGTCGTATATTGCTGGGGGTCCATCGCGCAGAGAGACTTGAAGAATTCCGTTGTCATCTTGTACTGCGTAATACCGAGACCCGTATTACCCGTCACCTGCAGAATGATGTCCGCATAACCGTTACCGGCGCCGAGCGTCTCATAGTCTTCGGCATGCTTGACCGCTGCAATGTCGGCATTCGAGGTCATCACCCCGGCCTCAAACGCTTCCCGGGCTTTCTGCTGGGCCACATCGGGCTTCACCTTGATCAGACGCATCGCTATGCGCAGTTTGAGCGAAGCGGCAAAACGCTTCCATTTCTCCACATCGCCTGCGAAATAACAATCTGTCGAAGGCGACGACTTCGAGGCGTCGAACTGCGCGATGGCCGCATCCAACCGTTCGAAAAAGTCATTATAAATGGCCTCCTGACGGTCGTATTTGGGCGATAAGATCGACTGGTAATAGCCCTGTCCGCCTTCAAAATAGGGAACGTCGCCATAGCAATCGGTCAGCTTGAGAAAGGTCTCCACACGCAACACTTTGGCAATTGCGCTGTAATTGACCATCTCGGGATCATTATCCGCGATATTCTCGAGCGCCACGACATTTTTCACGGCCTCGGGGTAGAACAGGTCCTGCCACAGACGTGCGAAATAGCCGTTGTTGCGGATACCCTTGCCGCCGTATTCGACATTTCCCCACGAGCCGCTCCAGTGGTTGACCCATTCGCCGGGATAAGTAAAGAACCGCGCCGCATTCTGACGCCCCATCGAGTGAGACATCTGAATGGTCGGAACCAGCAGCGAGGGATCGATGGTTCCGTTGGCTTTCGTCGGATTGATATTCAGTTCGGTCAGGTCGCTGCAACTGCTGGCGACAACCGCAAGTGCAGACAACAGGTATATTGATAGTTTTTTCATGGTCGGAAAATCGTTTAGAATTTAACTTTGATACCGAAACCGAAGGTTCTTCTCGAAGGCAGCGAACCGTACTCGAAACCCTGACCGTTTCCGTTGTAGTAAGAAGACTCGGGGTCTATGTTCTTCACGTTCGTATAGAGAATACACAGGTTGCGGGCAAAGGCTGTCAGTTGCACGCCGGCGATAGGCGTCTTGCGCAGCCAGCGTTTCGGGAAATCGAACGAAAACGCCAGCTCGCGGAACTTGACATACGACGCGTCGATGATGAACGGCTCGGGCGAGACGTCTTGGAAAGCCTGCCAGTAGGACTGCGGATTGACGTAAATGTCATTTTCGGCATAGATCGGATTGCCCTGATCATCCGTCCCGGTTATTTTCACACCGTCCACCAGATAACCGCCCGTAGCTTTCCAATCGGCAGGAGAACCGGCAGCACGTTTGGCCTGTTCGGAACGATACCAGCCGTCACGACCTTTAAGCGTCTCTTTCGCGGTACCGTTGTAATAGGACTGCATCATCGACATCGAGTACATATCGGCACCGAACTTGGCATCGAAGAGCATGCGCAGGTTCAGATTTTTCCAAGTGAAGTTGTGCGACCAGCCGAGCGTATGGGCGTAAGTGCCCTTGCCGAGCACCGAAACGTTGGTATCGAAGGTCGGCAGGCCCTTTTCATCCACGATCACGCGGCCGTCGGGCGTGCGCTTCTGCGCCTGACCCACGATCACGCCATAGGGCTGATTCTCCATAGCATAGATGTAGGCGTTGGCCCAGCGTGCAGCAGTCAGTTCGTAGGACGGGACGTCGGGATGCAACGAAAGCACCTTGTTATCGTTCGTGGCATAGGTGAAAGTCGTCTCCCACTGGAATGACTTGACTTTCATAGGAATACCTGTTACAGCCAACTCGATACCGCGGTTACGGATCTCGCCGGCATTGATCAGCGCCCGTGTAAAGCTCGAACTCGAAGAGATCGGCAGGCTCATGATCTGATCCTTGGTCGTCTGCTGGTAAAGCGTCAGATCAAAACTCAGCCGGCTCTGGAAGAAACGGACGTCGAGGCCGACTTCCATCGAGTAACTGGCCGTAGGTTTCAGGTCATAATAGGGAATCACAGTACTGGACACCTCGCCCAACGACTGTCCGTTGAGTTTGAAACCCTTCGTACCGAAGTCGAGATAGAGCTGGTAAGGATCGGTGTCGCCGCCGACATTGGCCCACGAAGCACGCAGTTTTCCGAACGAGAACCAGTCGCCGTGATTGAAAAGGCTCGAGAAAATCAGGCTGCCCGAAACTGACGGATACCAATAGGAGCGATTCTCCGGACTGAGCGTCGACGAAACGTCGTTGCGAATCGTGGCGTCGAGGTAAGCCCACCCCTTATATCCGAGGCTCACGGAACCGAACATCGAACGCACCTCCTTTTTATAAAGGCCATGCGTAGTGTTGATGCGCTCAAAGGCGTTGATATCGTCCACACCCGGCATCACCTGCTTGAGGCCCTCGGTAGTAAACTGTTCGTTTTTGTTCCGCCAAAGGCTTCCGCCGATAAAGGCGTTGATATCAAAATCGCCGTATTTTTTCGCAAAGGTCAGCGTCGCTTCGAGGTTCGTCTGCGTGACGTTCATGACACGTTCGTTGATGGCACCCTCGACCTGTCGTGGCGTCGAAATAGGCGAAAAAGTAGTAGCCCGGAAGTTGTAGGTATCCAGTCCGCCGCGCCCCGCCAGCTTCAGCCACGGGGTGATGTCCCACGAAATACGCGCATTGCCCATCAGTCGGGAACGGTTCGATTCGTTACGCATCTCGTTGATGACCCAATAAGGGTTGAATCGATAGTCGCTGCCATTCCACTGATAATAATTCCCGTTCTCGTCCTTGTAGGAATCAGCCAGCCAGTTCTGGTCGAAGTTCGGAGCAATACCGATCAGCGCGTTGCCGATGTTGCTGGCGTTGTCGGTCAGCGCCGGACGGTTCTGCACGTCCTCGTAGATATACGAAGCCGAAGCGTCTACCGAAATCGTCTTACCCAGCTTCGTCGTACCGCGCATGGTGATATTCGTGCGGTTGAACTCCGACTTGGGAACGATATCCTTGTTGCGCATGTCGGTCACGGCAAAACGGAACGAAGTCTTTTCGGTCGCATTGGAGAGCGACACCGAGTTCTGAGCGGTGAAACCCGTATCGAAGAACGACAACACATTATTGTTCACGTTGCCGTAAGGCTTCCATTCGCCGTTATAGATTTGAATCATGATATTCGGATCGAGCTTACCGCCCCATGCAACCTGTGTCGTACCACGACCGTCGGAATCGGTGAGGGGAATGGTACCATTACGCCCCTGACCGTAGACGCGCTGGTAATCGTCGAACTTCGACAGCAGCGTCGTGAAGCTGATATTCGACGACACCTCGATACCGAGCGATTCCTTGCGGGCCGAACCGGATTTGGTCGTGATCATCACGACACCGTTCGAGGCCATCGAACCGTAAAGCGCCGACGCAGAGGGCCCTTTCAGGATCGTAACGTTCTCTATATCCTCGGGATTGATCGACGACATGACGTCGCCGAAGTCGAAACCCGAACCGCCCCACTTGCCGTCAGCACCTTGTAACTGCGAATTATCGACCGGCATCCCGTCGACGACATAGAGCGGCAGGTTCGAACCCGAAAGCTGGGAGTTACCGCGAATCAGCACGCGCGACGATCCCGTCGGACCGGCCGTCGTCGTCGAAATGTCGACTCCGGCGACTTTTCCGATCATCGCCTGCATGATGTTCGACTCGCGCCCCGCCGTCAGGTCTTCCTTGCCCACCGACGACACGGCGTAACCCAAAGCCTTGGCCTCGCGTTTGATGCCGAGGGCCGTGACGACGACTTCGCCCACGGAAACAGCCTCCTCCTTGAGTACGATCTCGAGGTTGGTCTTGCCGCCGACGGGAACCGACTGCGTAGCCATACCGATAAACGATACCTGCAGGGTGGCGTTCTTGTCGGACACGCTGAGCGTGAACCGACCTTTCGAATCGGTTGTTGCACCACGAGTCGTCCCTTCCTGAATGACCGTGGCCCCGACGATCGGTTGCTTCGCCTCATTCGTTACGATACCCGTAACGGTAACATTTTGCTGAGCCACTGCCGCGGAGCAGCAGAGGACCGACAGGATCAGCACGGATAAAAACCGCGCCAATCCGCCGCAAATCTGTAATTGTAATGGTCTTAGCATATCATTTGAATTAAGTTAGTAAGGTTTTCTTCTATCACTGTCCGAATACGGGGATATCCTCTTTCACAATTTGCGAAGTACCTCCGTTCTCGGAAAACTGCCGGAGATAGGATTTAAAGAAGCGGTAATTCCCTGCCGCGCAGAACTCCTTCTCCGAACCGTTGCGGTATTCGTCCAAAAACAATCCGAAGCCCGACCATACGGTCTGCATGTACCCCTTGAAACGCGCCGACATATATTTTGAAGAGTGCCTGCGGAAGCGGAGCATGTCATCGAGCTGCATCCGCGTAATATCGGGACGCTCCCAGCCGCAGGTGATGACATCGAATCCCTTGATGGCGAAATAGACGGCCGACTGCTCCGCATCGCGGTAATGCCAATCGCACATCATAACACTCCGGTCGATCCGGTCGATCGCACGATGGGTGTTGCCGATACTGGCCGACCACTCGCCGTAACCGCTCGCATCGCGCCGTCCGTCGATCAGCCGGTCGGCCCACATCCAAAGGCGCACCCCCTTCCGACGCAGATGGCCGGCAATCCGGTTTACCTCCCCGGCGAAGACTTCCGCGGGGTCCAGCCCGCCGCAGCGCGGACAATTCGGATCGGCCAGATCGAACACTTCGTCAAGTCCGGCATGGAAATCCGTCGCGCCGAAAGCCTCCACGACTTCGTCCACGCAGTCGAACACGACGGCATGCACTTCGGGATGGTTCGGGCAGTAACTCTTACAATAAAGACGGTCCGGATTGGGCCAAACATAGTTTTCCGGAAGTTTTACATGAGGTTTCTCATCGAATTGCGGATAAACCTGCAACAACCTGCCGGCTGTACCGTGCCACGACTGATGACCCAGCAAATTGATCAACGGCACAAGTGTCACCCCCTTCTCACGACACAATGCAGACAAACGCTCCGCCAGAGAGCGGTTCCATCCATCGGGATCGGCCAATTCAGGACGCGATTCAAAATCGTAAGCCCAATTCACCCGGATTACCAGTGTATTGATCCCTGCAGGAATCAGATCGTTCTCTACGAAATCGAGAAACGCATCGGCCTGTTTTACAGAAGGAAGAGCAATAGAGAATGCCCGAACAGGAAAACCGTTATCGAGCACAGAACGGTTTACAAAAACCGAATCATCCGACCGGGGGGGGGAAATTCCCTCCCCGGCGGCGGTTGCCGTAAGGACACAGCCAAATAATAGCAGAACAGCTAAGATACGCATTGGTTTCATCACGCTAAAAACGGGTTTCGCCACCTATTACGACACGCTGAATTCCGATATCATCGTTGAAAATCAGGATATCGGCATCTTTTCCTGTTGCGAGCGAGCCTTTCCGCCCGTCGATATGCATCACGCGCGCCGGAGTCGCCGTCATCATCTTTACCGCCTCGGGGACCGAAACTTCGGCAAGACGGTGCATAGTTCTTACACAACGGTCCGCCGTCGCCACACTCCCGGCAAAAGCGCTTCGGTCGGTCAATTTGGCTACCCCGTCTTCAACCACGACCTCCATACCGGAATCCCGGGCACCGAGCACATACCGGCCTTCAGGCATACCGGCGGCACGCATCGAATCGGTGATAAGCACTGTCCGGTCAGCCCCTTTAAGCTTATAGACCAGTTGAAGCAGGCTCTTGGGCAAGTGTACGCCGTCCGTAATGATCTCGACCGTCATGTCATCGAGCCAATAGGCGGCCTCGACAACTCCTGCATAGCGAAAAGCATTGCGACGGACAACCGACGAGGTACAGGAATAAAGGTGTGTCACATGCGTATAACCATTGTGGAACGCTTCGACCGCCTCCTCGAACAGCGCATCGGAATGGGCGATCGACGCCAGAATCCCCTTTGAGCGCAATACCCGGCCCAATTCAAGCGCCCCGTCGAGTTCAGGAGCCAGCGACATACGCCAAATATCGTCGCTGGCGGCAAGGATTGCATCGTATTCCTCGGGACGGGGATTGCGCAGATAGCGCGGGTCCTGTGCTCCACGCTGGTTGTAGGCGAAATAGGGTCCCTCGAGGTGCAACCCCGGCATGTTCGCACCTTTCGTATTGAGAGGCAGCGCGCGGCGGAACACCTCGAACGTCTCGAACAGATTCTCGTTCGTACTGGCCAATGTCGTCGGAAAGATCGTTGTGGCACCATGGCGCGCCGACATCTCCGCAGAACCTAAGTAAGCTTCGATCGTGCAGTCCATAAAATCGTAGCCGCCAGCGCCGTGAGTATGAATGTCGATAAACCCGGGAGACACCCATTCACCACCGGCATCGGTGACCAACCCGGCATCTCCCTTGTATTCACCCTCACCGACAGCCGTGATCACACCATCGCTCCATTCCACATAGCCCCGTTCTGCCGTCGTAGGACCGATAATCCGCCCGTTTACAATCGCTTGCTTCATTGTCTTATCTTTTTTCCGCGCTGTGGCGGTTCCAACATTCAAGTTTATATCCCCGCAGTGCATAATACAAAAGGAAAACGAAACAGGGAATCATCAGCCAGTAAGCCGACTGAGCATCGTTCAGGCGGGTCGCCTCACCGGCATAGAAAAGCGGGAAAACGCCGCTCGAGGCCAATGCCATGACCAGCCACGCAGAGCCGAGGCTCGTATGGCGTCCCAGTTTGCGGATCGCCAGCGGCCAGATACCCGAATAAAGAAAAGCGTTGGGGATACCCATCAGAATCAAAATCCACATCGCACTGTGCACCTCCACCCCGAAAAGCGAAATCCGTCCGCTGACGCACAGCACCGCCACCGACGCGATCAAGTTCAGCAACGACGCGATCCGCAATGCCGTAAGCTGCGAAACGACGCGCGGAATAAGCACCGTACCCAATGCAAAACCGATGAAAGTGGAAAACAGGATCATCGGCGGCAACAGCTTGGCCTGAGCGATATCAGTCCCGAGCGACACGGATGACGTAACCAGCGTATTGATACAAAGTGCCTGCGTGCCGAGATGGCACACCATCGCCACGACTCCGAGCACCAGATAAGGGTAGCTGAAGATGCTTCGACGGGCGCCGTCTTCCGTTTCAACGGCTTTCGCTCCGCCCGCAATGTCAGGCAGCGGCGAACGACGGACATACAGTCCAAAACCAATCAATACGACAGCCAAAATCAGATAAGGAACGATCACGCGACGTACCATTTCGTCAAGTACCATCTCACGAGGCAGCCCTCCGATGGTATCCATCCCTGATTCTGCCTGTTCGAAAAGCGCAGCATCCCCCGGACGGATAATCACATAACCCAGCACTAACGGAGCAATGATCCCGGCCAGTTTGTTACATACGCCCATAACGCTCATCCGTTTGGCCGCCGACTCCATTGGCCCGATCACCGTCACGAACGGATTGCCGGCCGTCTGCAAAACAGCCAACCCGATCCCGAGCAGGAACAGCCCTGCAAGAAACAGCGCATAACAACGAGTCAATGCAGCAGGGACAAAGCACAAGGCACCGAGAGCCATCACAAACAACCCATAGCTGATTCCCCGTTTGTAACCGACCGCATCAAGCATCATCGACGAAGGAATAGCCATAACCAGATAGGCGATGTAGAAAACAAAACCTACCAAATAGGCCTGCGCCAACGACAATTCACACGTTACCTTAAAATAAGGTATCAATACAGAATTGACCCAAGAGATCATTCCGAAAAAGAAGAAAAGCGTCCCCATGATCGCCATGGAAGCATAATATTGTCGTCGGGAGTCCATATCGTACGCAGTTCGGTCAGTTTACAGAGTTTTTCGCTTCATTTCGTGTTCGAACACGGATTATCCAGTCGTAAAGGTAGTAAAAAAATTATATCCGACAACATTTAAGTTAAAAAATGCACAATAAAAAAATCATCTGCAAAAATAATGCGCTATTATTATATTGATAATAAGCAATATATGAAAATAATTTGATTTTATTTGGGAAAACGAAGTAAAATCCATAATTTTGTGCTCGAACACGGAATGAACCGCATTCTGATTAATATTTAAGAATTATGGATGGACTGATAAAAGAATTCTACGTCGATAAATTGCATGTATTAATCTACAAAACCCGCCAACAGATGGGACTGGCAGCCTCTGCGCACTACCTGCAGCGATTGGAGGCCATCCTCGCCGGTCAACCCGCAGCCCGGGCCGTATTCGCGGCCGCACACTCGCAGGATGAATTTCTGGCAGGGCTTGTAAGCGCCAAGCATGCAGGGTTCGACCGGACCGAGGCATTCCACATGGACGAATACATCGGATTGCCGGCCGATGCGCCGCAGCGTTTCGGCACATTTCTCTCCCGGGCAATTTTCGACCGGATACCTTTTCGCAAGGTGTATCTGATGAATTCCGACACCGGAAACGGGCAGCAGGAGTGCATCCGCTACAGCGAACTGCTCCGACGCGCCCCGCTGGACATCGTATCGCTCGGAATCGGAGAAAACGGGCACATCGCCTTCAACGATCCACACGAGGCGCGCTTCGATGACCCCGAAACGGTAAAGGTCACCACGCTCGATGAACCGTGCCGTCAACAGCAGGTCCATGACGGTGAATTCACCGACATCTCGCTTGTCCCGCATCAGGCAATGACGCTGACCATCCCAGCGCTGATGTCATGCCGCTGCGTAGTGGGCATCGTACCGCTCGACCGCAAAGCAAAAGCCGTACATGACGCGCTTTACGGCCCCATTTCGGAAAAATGTCCGGCTTCGATCCTCCGTACCCACGACGACGCGGCGCTTTTCCTCGACGAAGGAGCGGCTTCGTTGCTGAGAATCTGAGTGGAATCCATTACCAATCGAAAATATTTTCGTACTTTCGCCCTATGGACCGCAAAAATTATAAGATCAAGGATATCGCCGCGATGGCCGGCGTATCGGTCGGTACGGTCGATCGGGTGCTGCACAACCGGGGCGACGTTTCGGAAAAAAGCAGGAAAAAGGTGGAACAGGTGCTCGAAAAGATACTCTACCGCCCCAATCTGCTCGTTTCATCCATCGGCGTCAAACGCAAAATCACCCTTGCGATCGTCCTTCCCAGCCATCAGCAGGGTGAATATTGGGAACAGATCGAAAAGGGTATCCATCAGGCGCTCTACGACTTTTCGAAAATACGCACCGAAACAAAGATTTTCTATTACGACCAGTTCGATCTCTATTCCTGCCGCACGGCTTACAGTCAGGCATTGGAATACGCCTGCGACGCCATGATCATCGGTCCGACCTTCCGTGAGGAAACCGTGCTTTTCTCTCGCAAACTCGACGAACAGGGAACCCCTTATATCTTCATCGACACGCTTATCCCGTCGTGCAACCAACGGGCGTTCTTCGGACCCGATTCACGCATGCTCGGATACATCGAGGCCAAACTCCTTTCGGACGTGATCGGCGAGGAGAAAGACATCGCCATCCTGCATGCCGTGCGTTCAGGGAACGAAAGTTCGTTGCAGACGGTCGTGCGCAAGGCCGGATTCTTCGAATATTTCGATACCGTATCGAGCAAAAACAGGTTTCTTTACGCCAACTATTATACCCAAGACGTCGAGCAGAGCTGGAAAGAGTTCGACCGGCTCTTCTCCGGGGAAAACAACATCGGCGGCGCCGTGCTCTTCAACTCCCGTTCGTATATCTTCGCCAGCTATCTGGAGCATCACGGCATCACCGGCGTTAAGGTAATAGGCTGCGGCGTAACGCAGAAGAACATCGAATATCTGAAAAAAGGTTATTTGTCGTTCCTGTTGTCGGAACGCCCCGACCTGCAAGGATATCAGAGTATCAAATATGTATTGGAATACATCCTTTACGGTCAGCACGAGCAGATCATCAAACACACGCCCATCGAGATCATGATCCGCGAGAACATCGACTCGTTGCTTTGACAATTTCGTCGATATACCCGGGAAATCAATGAAAATATCCCGACTATACGAACGGCTCGACCGCATGCCCGTACTGAAACTCCTCGTGCCGTTCGCGGCCGGGATTGCGCTGGCCGGCCGGTACGAACTGCCCCTGTGGTTTCTCGCAGGGGCTTTCGTGTTGTCGGGGGTCGTGGCGCTGCTGTTCCGTTCGCAGGCGGCGGCCGTGGGAATGCTCCTCACGGCGGGATTCGCCGCGGCACAGCTCCGGGCGCCCTCGCCCCCCGTGCCGCGGGGAATCGAAACCGTTTACGAAATCACCATTGAAGGATTTCCTGCCGACCGGGGCCGTTATGTCTCGGCCGACGCCTCGGTAGCGGCGTGGCGCGACCCCGCGGACGGGCATTGGTACCCCTCCGACGCGCGGGTCCGGCTCTACGTCGACTCGCTCACCGACCTGCGGCCCGGCGAACGCCTCCGCTGCCGGGGTACGGTGCGGCCTTTCCGGGGCGGGGCTGAGAGCTACCGCCGTCTGATGCAGCGGCGGGGTTATGCCGGAACGCTGTGGGTCTCGGAGCGAACGATCCTCGAACGCCTGCCACAGCAACACGCCGGATTGCACCGCACCGCCGTCGAACGCCTCGCCCGGCTGCCGATGAAACCCGAGGCCGAGGCCGTCGTCGAGGCCATGGCAGCGGGCGAACGGCGGGGCATCACCCCCGAACTGCGCACGGTCTATTCGCGCAGCGGACTGTCGCACCTGCTGGCCGTGTCGGGACTCCACACAGGAATCGTATTCGTGTTAATCAACGCCGCACTGTGGTGGCTGCCGCTGCTGCGCCGGGGACACCTGCTGAAAAACCTGCTGGCGGCGGGGGCCGTGTGGCTCTTCGTCGCGGCGGCGGGATTTCCGCCGAGCGCCGTGCGGGCCGCCGTGATGTGCACCGTCCTGCAGGCGGCGCTGGCATCGGCTTCGGAGTACGTCGGGATGAACGCCCTCGCGGCGGCGGCGTTCGGGATGCTGTTGTGGAACCCCAACTGGTTCGGGGACATCAGCTTTCAGCTCTCGTTCCTCGCCGTGGCAGGCATCCTCGCGTGGGGCGTGCCGCTCTGCCGCCGCTGCCGCACCCGATGGAAGGCCCTGAACATCGTCATAGACGCCTACCTGATCGGGCTGATTGCGACCGTCGCCACGGCGCCGCTCGTCTCCCACACCTTCGGCATCGTACCGCTGGCGGGAATCGTCGTCAATCCGCTGGCCATCGCGCTGGCGGGGGTCGTGGTCTTCGGCGGGGCGCTGTGGATGCTCGCGCCGGTCGGATTCCTCGCCCCGGCGTTCGGGTTCGTGACGGGCACGGCGGCCGGATGGATCAACGCGCTGGCCCGGCTGACCGCCTCGCTGCCGGGCGGCGCGGCGGATTACACCCTCGGGGGCTGGCAGACGGCGGTCATATACCTCGTTTTCGCCCTCGCAACCGCCGCCGCGTGGAGCGCCGAACCGAAAAAAAGCGTACCTTTGCGGACGTGATAACGTCCGAAGAATACACACTCCTGCTGACCGGCGAGGTACAACGTGCCATTGCCGCCGCACGCGGCCGCGACCCGTTCGAGGTGGCGAAGGACCGCCGGATTCCCCATGCGCGGCTGGTCGCCACGCAGGTCAAATACCTCGCACGCGCCGCGCAGAAACTCCCGTCGTATGCCGCGGCGCAGTGCATCCTGCCCCCGCTGGCCTTCGAACAGGCGTCGAGCGAAGCCTGCGCCGCCCACAAGAGTCTCGAAGGCGACACGGCGCTGGACCTCACCTGCGGACTGGGCGTCGATGCGTTTTTCCTCAGCCGCCGTTTCCGCCGCGTGGTGACGCTTGAGCGCAACGACATATTGGCCCGCGCGGCCGCCGAAAATTTTTCGAGACTGGGCGCGACGAACATCGAGGTCGTGAACACCTCCGCCGAGGAGTATCTCCGACGCAACGGCCTGCATTTCGACTGGATATACGCCGATCCCGACCGCCGCTCGGCCGAGGGCCGCAAACTGGTGCGGCTGGAGGATTGTTCGCCCGACATCATCGCCCTGAAACCGCTCCTTGACCGGATTTCGGGGCGTCTGTGCATCAAGAACTCCCCGCTGTTCGACGTCGGCGAGGCCCTCAGGCTCTTTCCCGACAGCCGCGTGGAGGTGCTTTCGCTCGGCGATGAATGCAAGGAGGTGCTCGTTTACGCCGACGGCACGGGACCGCTCGTCACCGCCACGGCCCTCGGGCGCGGATCGTTTTCGGCCCGGCCCGGCGAAACGGCGCCCGACCCGGGGCCGTTCGACCCGGCACATTACCACTGGCTCGTGGCACCCGACGTGGCTTTGCAGAAGGCCCGGCTGGCCCGGTTGCATCTGGCGGGAAAGGCCGCCGTCTGGAGCGAAAACGGCTACGGATTCGCCGCCGAAGAGCCGCAGGGGGTGATCGGAAAGGTCTTCCCAATCGAGGGCATCGAGCCTTACGACCCCAAACGGCTGAAACGCGAGCTGAAGGGCCGCGGCGCGGAGGTACTCAAGCGCGATTTCCCGCTGGCGGCCGAGGAACTGATGCGCCGCCTCGGGCTGCACCCGGGAGCGGAACTGCGGCTGGCCTTCACGAAAATCGGGAACGATTTTTGGGTTATCCGCTTAAAATAACTACATTTGCCTGATTGCCAACGGCCTCTATATGAAACTCAGCGAATTCCTGACATATTTTACCGACACGATCTTCCGGCGCGACGTGAACGAATGGCGCAACCCCGTCGTGCGGTGGCTCGTGCAGCAGTACCGCCTGCTGTTCTACACGGCGCGGGGACTACTCGAACACGGGACCATCGTCCGCTCGGCGGCGCTCACGTTCTACACCCTGATGTCGCTGGTGCCGATCGTCGCCGTGGTCTTCGCCATCGTCAAGGGATTCGGACTGGCCGACGGCCTCACGGAAAACCTCTATGCCCTCTTCCCCCAGAACCCCGAGATCATCGACTACATCGTCGATTTCGCCGAAAACGCCCTTGCCCGCACGCAGGGCGGCGTGGTGGCCGCCGTGGCGCTGGTGATGCTCTTCTGGGCCGTGATCCGGGTCTTCGGGTCGATCGAAAGCGCCTTCAACAACATCTGGGAGGTCAAGGTCGCGCGCAGCATCACCCGCCAGTGGACCGACTACATCGCCGTGGTGATGATCGTGCCGATCCTCTGGATCGTGGCCAATGCCGTAGGCAACTACGCCCAGGAGCTGGTGGGATTCGACGACAGTTGGTACTTCGAACTGCTGTCGCGGCTGGCCTCGATGATCGTCATCTGGGTGATGTTCACCTTCCTCTACATCATCATCCCCAACGCCAAGGTCCGCTTCGGAAGCGCCCTGATGGCCGGTATCGTCGCCGGAACCATCTTCCTGCTCTTCCAGTGGGGCTATGTCTACGTCCAGCGGTGGATGACCTCGTACAACGCCATCTACGGCAGTTTCGCGGCCCTGCCGCTGTTTCTGATATGGATGCAGACCTCGTGGGAGATACTCCTCTTCGGCGGCGAGCTGTCGTTCGCCTACCAGAACATAGCCCGTTTCGGCGAGGAGCGCGAATCGCTCCTGATCAGCTACGACCAGCGCCGCAAGGTGCTGCTGGCCGTGATGCTCATCGTGGTCCGGAATTTCCGCGACCGGGGAGGCGCCATGCCCGCGGACGAAATCCGCACGCAGCTCGACCTGCCCACGCGCATTGTCAACGACGTGCTGTTCCAACTGGTGCAGGCCGGGCAACTGATCGCCGTGCGCAGCGGCGACGGCGAACGCGAAATGGCCTTCACCCCGGCCCACGACATCGCGTCGATGACCGTCTACGGCGTACTGGAAGCGGTCGAGCGGTCGGGACAGACCACCTTCGACTTCGGGCAGACGCCCGAACTCGCCCGCGTGGACCGCGAACTGGAAATGCTGAAAGACTCGGCCCGCCGATCGCAGGAGAACGTGCGGCTGGTGGACCTGCTGTGATACCCAAACCGGAAAAGCCTATGAAACGCGTCGTCATCATCGGCAGCGGGAATCTGGCGGAAGCGCTGGCCCGCGCGGTCGCGAAAAGCGGCCTCGAACTCGTGCAGATCTTCGCCCGGAACGCCGAACGGGCGCGCATCGTCGCGGAAGCGGCCGCGACCGACTGGGCGACGCATCCGGAAATGCTCGCACAGGATGCCGACATCTACCTGATCGCCGTGAGCGACCGGGCCGTGGAGCACGTCGCCGCGACGCTCCCCATCCCCGAGGGCGCAGCCGTCGCCCACACGGCCGGCAGCGTACCCCTCGCGGCCATCCCCCCGAAATTCACCCGCCGGGCGGTTTTCTACCCGATGCAGACCTTCACCAAAGGCCGCGAGGTCGATTTTTCGGTCATCCCGATCTTTCTCGAAACCCCCTCGACCGAGCTGCGTCCCGAACTGGAAGCTTTCGCCCGGCAGCTCTCCGGCACGGTGATCTGGGCCACCTCCGAACAGCGGGCCAAGGTACACCTCGCGGCGGTTTTCGCCTGCAATTTCGCCAACCACATGTATGCCGTGGGCGAACGCATCGTGCGCGGCGCCGGGCTGGATTTCGACGTGCTGAAACCGCTGATCGCCGAGACCGCGGCCAAAGCCTGCGACGCCCGCTCGCCGCTCGACGTGCAGACGGGGCCCGCCGTGCGCAACGACTTCGCCACGAAAGCCCGCCACGGCGACCTGCTGTCGTTCGACCTCCGATTGAAAAACATCTATTCAACTATAAGTCAAAGTATATGGGAAACTTCAAAGAAGATATAGCGCGCTGCGAGGCGTTCGTGTTCGACGTCGACGGCGTGATGACCGACGGGGGCATCATCCCCACGGCCGACGGCGATTTCATCCGCCGCTACAACGCCAAGGACGGTTACGCACTGGCCTATGCGATCAAAATGGGCTATAAGGTCTGCATCATCACGGGAGGCCGCGGGCGGACGCTCGAAAACCGCCTCCGGATGCTCGGCATCCGGCATTTCTACATCGACTGCATGGACAAGATCACGGTGCTCCGCGAATACCTCGCCAACGAAAGGCTCGACCCGCAGAACGTGATCTACATGGGCGACGACATCCCCGATCTGGAGTGCATGCGCGAGGTGGGAATCCCGGTCTGCCCGTCGGACGCCGCGGCGGAGGTGATCGAGGCGTCGCGTTATGTCTCGGAGTTCCGGGGCGGCGAAGGCGCCGTGCGCGACATCGTCGAGCAGGTGCTCCGGGCCCGCGGCGACTGGGCCCGCGACTCGCAGGGAGTCACCCCCTCGTCGCTCGCCGCGTCACGGTAAAACATGCATTTTCATCCGAAAAAAACGCCGCAATCCTCAAAACAGGTTGCGGCGTTTTTCGAAAAATGCTTACCTTTGATGTAAATCCAACCTGAACGATGAAAAAACTGTTCCTGACACTGTTGTGCGCATGCACGGCTGCCGGGCTCCGGGCCCAAAGCAACGAATGGCTCGACCCTGCGGTCAACGAAATCAACCGGATGCAGATGCACGCCGCATTCTTCGCCTACGAATCCGCCTACGCCGCCCGGAGGGGCGACCGGACTGCCTCCGAGCGTTTCCTCAACCTCGACGGAACGTGGAAATTCGCGTGGGTCCGCAACGCCGACCAGCGTCCCACGGACTTTTTCCAGCCCGGCTTCAACGACGGGGCATGGGGCGAAATGCCCGTTCCGGGCATGTGGGAGCTGAACGGCCACGGCGACCCGCAATACCTCAATATCGGCTACCCGTGGCGCGAACAATTCGAAAACAATCCGCCCGAGGTGCCCACGGCCGAAAACCACGTCGGCTCCTACCGCCGCGAAATCGAAATCCCGGCCGCATGGTCTGACAAGCAGATCATCGCCCGTTTCGGATCCGTTACCTCGAACATCTACCTGTGGGTCAACGGCCGCTTCGTCGGTTACAGCGAGGACAGCAAGCTGGAGGCCGAATTCGACATCACGCGATTCGTGAAACCGGGCAGGAACCTCATCGCCTTTCAGGTCTTCCGCTGGTCGGACGGCACCTACCTCGAGGATCAGGATTTCTTCCGTCTCTCGGGCGTGGGCCGCGCCTGCTACCTCTATGCCCGCGAAAAGCGTCACATCGCCGACGTGCGGCTCGACGCGGCCCTCTCGGAGAACTACACCCGCGGCCAACTCGCCGTGGAGCTGGCCCTCCCCGCAGCGGCCAAAGGCTGCACGGCAGAGGTGACGCTCACGGCTCCCGACGGCAGGGCCGTGGCTTCCGAAACGGCGAAGATCGCCGGAACGACGGCCCGTCTGACGCTCGATGCCGGGAAAGTACAGCCGTGGAGTGCCGAAATACCTGCGCTTTACGGCGTACAGGTCTCGCTGAAAGCCCCCGACGGCACGGAAATCGAGGTCATCCCCCTGCATGCGGGTTTCCGCGAGGTGAAGATCGAGGGCGGTCAGTTGCTCGTAAACGGGCAGCCGGTGCTTATCAAAGGCGCCAACCGCCACGAAATGGACCCCGACGGCGGCTATGTCGTCTCGGAGAAACGGATGATCGAGGATATCCGCATCCTCAAGGAGAACAATTTCAACGCCGTGCGCACATGTCACTACCCGGACGACGAACGCTGGTATGCGCTCTGCGACCGCTACGGGCTCTACCTCGTAGCCGAAGCCAACATCGAGTCGCACGGCATGGGCTACGACGAAAAGACGCTGGCGAAAAATCCCGCCTTCGCCCGGGCGCATCTGGAACGCAATCAGCGCAACGTGCGGCGCAACATCAACCATCCGTCGGTCATCATCTGGTCGCTGGGCAACGAGGCGGGCGACGGCCCCAATTTCGACGCCTGCTACGACTGGGTGAAGGCTTACGACCCCTCGCGGCCGGTCCATTACGAACGTGCGGTCTACAACAACGGAGGCCGCAACACCGACATCGTCTGTCCGATGTACTGGAACTATGAACAGTGCGAAAAATACCTCCGGAACAATCCCCGAAAGCCGCTGATCCAGTGCGAATACGCCCATGCGATGGGCAATTCGCTGGGCGGATTCCGGGAATACTGGGAGCTGATCCGCAAATATCCGCATTATCAGGGCGGATTCATCTGGGATTTCGTGGACCAATCGCTGCGCAAGACGGGTAAGAACGGCGCGATGATCTACGGCTACGGCGGCGACTGGAACCCCTACGACGCCTCGGACTGGAATTTCTGCGACAACGGGCTGATCTCGCCCGACCGTGTCCCGAATCCCCACATGCACGAGGCCCGCTACTGGCAGCAGCCGGTGTGGACCACGCTCGGCGCGGACCGGCGCACGCTGACGGTTTTCAATGAAAATTTCTTCCGTCCGCTCGACAACTGCTACCTGCGCTGGACGGTGCTCCGCGACGGGGAGCCCGTGCGCAGCGGTATCGTCGCCGACCTGCGCGTCGCCCCGCAGCAGAACGCGACCGTCGTGCTTCCCTACGACCCCGCACAGCTCCCCGCCGGGGGCGAACTGCTGCTCAATGTGGAATACCGCCTCTGCGACGCCGAACCGCTGCTCGCACCCGATCACCGCGTGGCCTACCAGCAGTTCACGCTGCGTGCGGCCGAACCCGCACCGCTCGCCGTCGCCGAACGGATGGCCGACCGTCACAATTCAATCGGCACGCTGACGGTCCGCGACAACGACCGCAACTACCTGATCGTCGAAAGTCCCGCCGCACGCATCGACTTCCGCCGCGCCGACGGCCTCGTGACCCGCTACGAGGCGGATGGCATGCGCCTGCTCGACGAAGGGGCCGTCGTGGAGCCCAACTTCTGGCGGGCACCGACCGACAACGACTTCGGAGCGAAACTCAACGAAAAGAACCGCGCGTGGGCCGATCCGGGGCTGAAACTGCTGTCGCTCGACCACACGCTGTCGGACGGCGTGGCCGTCGTCACGGCACGTTATGACTTCCAACGTGTAACCGGACGGCTGGAGATCGAATACCGCATCGACAACGCCGGGGAGATACTGATCCGCCAGACGCTGCACGCCGCCGCGGACAAGGGCGAACCCGACCTGATGCGCTTCGGCATGCGGATGCGCATGCCCGCTGCCTACGACCGCGTAGACTACTACGGCCGCGGCCCGTGGGAGAATTACGCCGACCGCAAGGACGGCGCCCTCGTAGGCCGCTACCTGCAGACCGTGGACGAGCAGTTCTACCCCTACATCCGTCCGCAGGAGACCGGCACCAAGAGCGACGTGCGCCGCTGGCGGCAGTGCGACATCGCAGGCCGCGGCGTGGAGATCGTCGCCGAAGCTCCCTTCTCGGCATCGGCCCTGCACTATGCGCAGGAGGCGTTGGACGAGGGCCTGGCCAAAAAGCAGGGACACTCGCAGGAGATCGAGCCCGACGATGCCGTCTGGCTCTGCATCGATAAGGCGCAGTACGGACTCGGGTGCATCAACTCGTGGGGAGCCCTGCCGATCCGCAAATACCGCATGCCATACGGCAACTACGAATTCCGCTTCCGGATCACGCCGGTCCGGTAAAAACAAACAGCGGCCGACATACATGTCGGCCGCTGCTGTATCCGGGGAGAACCTGAGTTACTCCTCGATGAAATCGATGTTCACCTCGCGCTGGAAAACCTCCTGCAGCGAGATGTTCGTCTCGGTGGTGGCGATGCCCTGAATGCGCAGGATGCCGTCGAAGATCGTGCGCATGAGGTGTTCGTTGTCCACGCAGTAGAGCTTCACCAGAATGTTGCCGTTGCCCGTGATGAAGTGGCACTCCACGATCTCGGGGACCTTGCGCAGCTCCTCGACGGTCTTCTTCAACAACTGCGGGTCTTTGAGCGTGATGCTGATGTGGGCGCAGACGTCGAAACCCATCATCTTGGGATCGACGATCAGGCGGCTGCCGAGAATCACCCCGGCCTCGTCCAGCTTGCGGATGCGCTGGTGGATGGCGGCTCCCGAGATGCCGCATTCGCGGGCGATTTCGAGGAACGGCATGCGGGCGTTCTTGATGAGGTATTTGAGAATCTTGCGGTCGATCGCGTCCAGTGAAGTTTTTACCATAGTCGTACTTATTTAATGACGTTTAACGCTTTGCCCACCTTGACGAAGGCGGCGATGCAGCGGTCGAGCTGTTCGGTGGTATGGCCTGCCGAGACCTGCACGCGGATGCGGGCCTGTCCCTTCGGCACCACGGGATAATAGAACCCCGTGACGAAGACCCCTTCGTCCTGCAGCTTCGCGGCGAACTCCTGCGACAGGGGGGCGTCGTAGAGCATCACGGCGCAGATGGCCGACTGGGTGGGCTTGATGTCGAAGCCTGCATCCATCATGCCGTTGCGGAAATGTTCGACATTGGCGACCAGCCGGTCGTGCAGTTCGTCGCTCTCGCCGAGCATTTTGAACAGCTCGATCCCGGCGCCGACCACGGCAGGGGGCAGCGAGTTGGAGAAGAGGTAGGGGCGCGAACGCTGGCGGAGCAGGTCGATGATCTCCTTGCGGCCCGTCGTGAAGCCGCCCACGGCGCCGCCGAAGGCCTTGCCCAGCGTACCCGTCAGGATGTCCACCTGCCCGCGCAGGTCGTAGAGTTCGGTGATGCCGCGGCCCGTCTTTCCCAGAACACCCGCCGAGTGGCACTCGTCGACCATCACCAGCGCGTCGTATTTCTCGGCCAGTGCGCAGATCTTGTCCAGCGGCGCGGCGTTGCCGTCCATCGAGAAGACCCCGTCGGTGCAGACGATGCGGAAGCGCTGGGCCTGCGCCTTCCGGAGACACTCCTCCAGTTCGCCCATGTCGGCATTGGCGTAGCGGTAGCGCACGGCCTTGCACAGACGCACGCCGTCGATGATCGAGGCGTGGTTGAGCGAATCGGAGATGATGGCGTCCTGCTCCGTCAGGAGCGGTTCGAAGACACCGCCGTTGGCGTCGAAACAGGCGGCGTAGAGGATCGTGTCCTCGGTGCCGAAATAGTCGGCAATGGCCTTTTCGAGCTCCTTGTGGATATCCTGACAGCCGCAGATGAAGCGCACGGACGACATGCCGAAGCCGCGTTCGTCCATGGCGCGCTTGGCGGCGTCGATGAGCCGCCGGTTGTCCGACAGACCGAGGTAATTGTTGGCACAGAAATTCAGAACCTTCCGACCTGCAACCTCGATCTCGGCCCGCTGGGGCGAACAGATGACCCGTTCCCGTTTGTAAAGCCCTGCGGACTCGATTTCGGCGAGTTCATGCTGCAGGTGCTCTTTGATTTTTCCGTACATATCCCGTTATTGTTTTGATGAATTTACGAGCGTAAGGTATCGAATTGTTACAAATGTACGATAATTTTCCGGAAACCGCCACTTTCCGTCCGCTTTTTTCACACCCCGGGTTACGATTTGTTAGCAAGTTCCGTCCCGAAAGCATCCGCATCCGATTTCCGGGCCCGTTTTTTGGCCGCCGCCGAAAAAATTAATATCTTTGCTATTCAAACAACAACCAGCAACCTATGAAAAAATCGTGTGTATTGGTCAGCGGCGGTGCCGGCTACATCGGCTCGCACACCACCGTGGAACTCATCAATGCCGGGTATGACGTCGTGATCGTCGACAACCTGTCGAACAGCGACCTGAACGCCGTCGAAGGCGTGCGCCGGATCACGGGCGTCGACATCCCCTTCGTCGAGGTCGACTGCTGCGACCGCGCGGCCTTCCGCAAGGTCTTCGAACAGTACGAATTCGACTCGGTGATCCATTTCGCGGCGTCGAAGGCCGTGGGCGAATCGGTCGCAAAGCCGCTCGAATACTACGGCAACAACCTCACGTCGTTCATGAACGTCATCGGCCTGATGCGTGAATTCGGACGCAGCAACATCGTCTTCTCGTCGTCGTGCACCGTCTACGGCGAGCCCGAGAAGCAGCCCGTGACCGAACAGACGCCCCGCAAGCCGGCCACCTCGCCCTACGGCAACACCAAGCAGATGTGCGAGGACATCCTGCGCGACTCGATCGCCGCCTATCCCGGCATGAAGGGCATCGCCCTGCGCTATTTCAACCCCATCGGGGCCCACCCTTCGGCGCTGATCGGCGAACTGCCGCGCGGCGTGCCGCAGAACCTCGTGCCCTTCATCACGCAGACCGCCGCCGGACTGCGCGAGTGCCTCTCGATCTTCGGCGACGACTATCCGACGCCCGACGGCTCGTGCATCCGCGACTACATCGACGTCGTGGACCTTGCCAAAGCCCATGTGGCAGCCATCGGCCGCATGATCGACGGGAAGGAGAAACAGCCCTACGAAATATTCAACATCGGCACCGGCAACGGCGTTTCGGTGCTGGAACTGGTGCACAAATTCGAGGAGGTCAACGGCGTGAAGGTCTGCCACAAGATCGCACCGCGCCGTGCGGGCGACATCATCGCCATCTGGGCCGACCCCACGCTGGCGAACACCGAACTGGGCTGGAAGGCCGAACGGACGCTCGACGAGACGCTCCGCGCCGCTTGGGCTTGGGAGAAACACCTGCGCGGCATTAAATAATTTTTAATTTCCAATTATTTACACTACCTTTGCGCACCCAAAGCAGGCGGAAATGGGATGCGGTCCGCAGAGGCCGCATTGAGAACCGCCGAAGGTAACACACTTAAAAACAAACAAATCATTATGAAAACCATTTCGGTAAAGGCTGTAAAGCGCAACGATTTCGGCAAGAAAGCAGCCAAGGCTGTACGCCGCGAAGGCATGGTACCCTGCGTACTGTGCGGCAACGGTGACACGGAGACCTTCTCGGTCGATCCCCGCGAGATCAAACCCCTGATCTACACCCCCAACTCCTACATCGTAGAGTTCGACATCGAAGGCAAGAAAGAGCTGGCCGTACTGCGCGAGGCCCAGTTCCACCCCATCCGCGAGGAGATTCTCCATCTGGATTTCTTCCGCGTCGCCGACGGCAAGCCCGTGTCGATCGCCATTCCGGTACGCCTGACGGGTACCGCCGAGGGTGTGAAGGTCGGCGGTAAGCTGGCCCTGTCGGCCCGCAAGCTGGTCGTCAGCGCTCTGGTCGAGAACCTGCCCGACGAGATCGTCGTAGACGTGACCGAGCTGGGTGTCGGCAAGACCATCTTCGTCGGCGACCTCAATATCGAGAACCTGAAGTTCGTGACCCCGGCAACGACCGCCGTCTGCGCCGTCCGCGTGACCCGCGCATCGCGTGGCGCCGCCGATGCCGCCGCGAAATAAGCCGGAGTATGAAATACCTCATTGTTGGGCTCGGGAACATCGGCGCCGAGTACGCCGGAACCCGTCACAACATCGGTTTCAACGTGTTGGACGCCCTTGCAGAGGCGTCCAACACTGCTTTTACGACGGCCCGTTACGGCGACATCGCCGAAGCGAAATACAAAGGCCGGACGCTGGTGTTGCTGAAACCCTCGACCTACATGAACCTCTCGGGCAAAGCCGTCCGCTACTGGATGGAGGCCGAGAAGATTCCGCTGGAGAACCTGCTGGTCGTCTCGGACGACATCGCGCTGCCGTTCGGCACGCTGCGCCTGCGCCCGAAAGGGAGCGCCGGGGGTCACAACGGCCTGAAGAACATCTCCGAACTGCTCGGCACGGAGGAGTATGCCCGGATGCGCTTCGGCGTGGGCGGCGATTTCCCCCGGGGCCATCAGGTGGAATACGTGCTCGGGGAGTGGAACGACGAGGAGCGGGCGGCCCTGCCCGACCGGCTCAAGGTTTTCGTCGATGCCATCCGGTCGTTCGCAACCGTCGGAACGGCGATGACGATGAACTTTTTCAACAAGAAATAAGAAAGCGGCTTTCGGGCCGCTTTTTTGCCACATAACGCCCCTCGGGCGGTTGTTGTTTTCTGCTTGTTCAGGGCCCGCCAAAAGCCTCAGATGTCAGGATTCGGCGCCGCCCTTTTTCTATTTCCCCCGGTTCAGCCCTGCTGCGGAGACTACGCAACCGAATCTTTTTTTTGCATTGTCCGGCTTTTTCGCTACCTTTACTGCGTAAAGCCCCGACTTTATTGCGTTCTTGACATATTTCCATTGTATCGCATCCTAAAATTTTGGCGAATTTTATGCAACGAAGATACAGTACCACCCCGAGGGGTGTGTGCTGTTTTCTTGTCGTTGCGGGCCCGCCAAAAGCCTTAGGATGCAGGATTCGGCGCCGCCTCTCTTTTTTGCGTCCTGCCGGATTCCGCTGAATAAAGAGCCCGGCAGGTTGCCTTCTTTTTCCCTTCCGAATTCTTCAGGAAAAAGACAGGGTTGCGCTCCTGCCGGGGCTCTCCCGGCTAAGAGCCGGGTTCTATGGGCGATGCAAACTGCCAGAGCTTCGAAACCAGCCCTGCGCCCCCGGCTAAGAGCCGGGTTCTATGGGCGACGCAAGCTGCCAGAGCTTCGGAACCAGCCCTGCGCCCCCGGCTAAGAGCCGGGTTCTATGGGCGACGCAAGCTGCCAGAGCTTCGAAACCAGTTCTGCGCCCCCGGCTAAGAGCCGGGCTCTATGGGCGACGCAAGCTGCCAGAGCTTCGAAACCAGTTCTGCGCCCCCGGCTCAAACATCACTCCTCCTCGTCATAGTAAATCTCCTCCATCAGCCCGTCCAGCTCGCGGCGTTCCTTCTTGGTGGGACGGCCCGTGCCGCGGTCGCGGAAGACGAAGATCGTTTCGCGGGGCACGTTGAGCTTGTCCAGCTCCTCCTGCGGCGTGATGTTGAGGCAGTAGGCCGGGACGTTCTTGGCCGGCTGGCGGCTCGACACCAGGTCGAGCACCTTGTAGGAGTAGGTTACGGCCTGCTTGCGCACGGCGATCACGTCGCCGATCTTCACCTCGCGCGAGGGCTTGGCATAGCCGCCGTTGACCGTCACCTTATTGTTACGGACAGCGTCGGCAGCATCGCTGCGGGTCTTGAACACCCGCACCGCCCAAAGGTATTTATCCAATCGAATCTCTTCCATAACTATTTTTCGTACAATGTTTCGCTTTTCGGCCGGTCGTGCGACTGCTCGTCGTTCTGGCGGCTGACGCTCAGGATCATCCCGAAGGCGATCATCGTGAAGAGCATCGACGATCCGCCGCGCGAAATCAGCGGCAGGGTCTGCCCCGTCTCGGGAATCAGGTTCACCGTGACCATGATGTGCAGCAGCGCCTGACACGTTATCAGCAGCGCCAGCCCCAGCACCAGCAACCCCGGAAAGGCCGTTCCGCAGCGGCGGAATATCTCGATTCCCCGGAAGAAGACCCACAGGTAGAGCATCAGCAGCACGACTGCCAGAATGATGCCGTACTCTTCGACGAAGAAGGCATAGGCATAGTCGCTCTCGGGGTGAATCATCTCCACGCGCATGGCGCTCTGCCCGGCGCCCTCGCCCAGAATGCCGCCGTTGTGAATGGCGATCATCGAACGTTCGGTGTCGGAGAGGTGCTCGATGGGCTTTTCGGTCTGCGACTTGGTCCAGAGGTGAATCCACGTCGAAACGCGCCCTTCGGCCGTCTCGCTGCGCCCGAGGTTGAGCGTCATGATGACGACAATGGCCGCGACACCCCATCCCACGAGTTTCATCAGTTCGCCGAAGCGCACACGCCCGATGAGCATCATCACCCACGACGCCAGACACACCAGCACCGCCGACGACGTGTGCGCCGGGAAAATCACCATGGCCGAAACGACCACCGGCATCAGAATCGGCCATGTGCCCTCGCGCCAGATTTTCCGCTGGGCGGGCGACGAGCGCCACGTCCAGAATTTCCACGTCGGCACGATGCGTATCTTGTCGATCTTCGACTGCCGCCCGGCCAGTTGCTGGGCCAGAAAGAGCACTGTGGCGACTTTCAGCGCCTCGGAGGGCTGGAACTGGAAAGGCCCCAGCGGAATCCAGCGGGCCGCGCCGTTGGTCGTGGCGCCGATGAAATAGACGGCGACGGTGAGCACCACCGAGAGGAAATAGGCAGGACGGGCCAAGAGGTTGTAGATACGGCAGTTGATCCGCTGCACGACGAACATGACGAGGAGGCTGACGACCAGCAGGATCAATTGCTGGCGCAGGAAATGCGCCGTCGTGCGGGCCGTATGGGCGTCGTAGGCCATCTTGGCCGTCGAGGAGTAGACCACCAGCACCGAGATCACCGCCAGCGCGACGAGAATGATCCACAGCACCCGGTCGCCCGTAAAGACGCGGAATTTGTGCCCTTCGTCCGTCTCCGGGACATCGGCTGCCCTGTCTGCGGCGCACGCCCCGTCCGCGGGCACGCTCCGGCGGCCGCGCCGCATCCGTTCTTCGTTCGTACTCTCGTCCCGGTACATCGTCCTATCCCTTTTCCGTTACCCAGTTCTTGAACAGTTCGCCGCGGTTCTCGTAGTTTTTGAACAGGTCGAAGCTCGCGCAGGCGGGCGACAGCAGCACCGCGTCGCCGGGGCGCGCCGCGGCCTTCGCGGCCTTCATGGCGGCCTCGAGCGAATCGGTCGAAACCACCTCGGGAACCACTCCGGTGAACTCCTTCACCAGCTTGGCGTTGTCCAGCCCCATGCAGACCAGCGTATGCACCTTGGCGCGGGCGAACGCCTTCAGCGGCTCGTAGTCGTTGCCCTTGTCCGTGCCGCCGGCGATCCACACCACGGGGCGCGTCATGCTCTCCAGCGCATAGTAGACCGAATCGACGTTGGTGGCCTTCGAGTCGTTGATCCACAGCACGCCGCCCTTCTCGGCCACGGGTTCGAGCCGGTGCTCGACGGGAGCGAAATCGTAGAGCGACTTGCGGATCTTCGCCGGGGCGACGCCCGCCGCGAGGGTCGCCAAAGCCGCCGCCATAGCGTTGTAGGCATTGTGAAGCCCCTTGATTTGCAACTTTGCGGTGTCGATCTCCACCGACGCCTTGCCGGCCGTCGCCGTGAATTTCCCGTCGCACAGGAACGCATCGCCCGCGCCGCTCGCCACAGCCGCATGGGCCATGAACGGCAGCTGGCGCATCCGGAAATCGTACTTCGGCAACTGTTCGCGGATCACCTCGTCGTCGCCCGAATAGACGAACCAGTCGCGCGAGGTCATGTTCTGCGTGATGCGCATTTTCGAGTCGACATAATTCTGGAAACAGTGGTCGTAGCGGTCCAAGTGGTCGGGCGTGATGTTCATCAGCACCCCGATATGCGCCCGGAACTTATACATGCCGTCCAACTGGAACGAACTCAGCTCCAGCACATACCAGTCGTACGACCCCGTAGCGACCGAGTAGGCGAAGCTCTCGCCGATGTTGCCGCCGAGGGCGACGTTCATCCCCGCGTCGCGCATGATCTTGTAGATGAGCGACGTGGTGGTGGTCTTGCCGTTCGAACCCGTGATGCAGATGCACCGGGCCTTGCCCATGTAGCGGCCCGCGAACTCCATCTCGGAGATCACCGGAATGCCCGCCGCGCGGATTTTGCACACGATGGGCGCCGTGTCGGGGATGCCGGGGGATTTCACGACCTCCGTGGCCGCGAGGATACGCTCCTCGCTGTGGCCGCCCTCCTCGTAGGGAACCTCCCATTCGTCCAGTTTGGCCTTGTAGCGGTCGGCGATGCGTCCCGCGTCGGAGAGAAAGACCCCGAACCCCTTCTTTTTGGCGAGGATCGCGGAACCGTAGCCGCTGATGCCGCCGCCCAATACGACGATCTGTTTCATATTATCTGATCTTCAACGTTACCAACGTAATGGCCGCCAGCAGCAGCGAAATGATCCAGAAGCGGAGGACGATCTTGGTCTCGAAAATCCCCTTTTTCTGGTAGTGGTGGTGGATCGGCGACATCAGCAGGATGCGCCTCCCCTCGCCGTAGCGGCGTTTGGTGTATTTAAAGTAGCTGACCTGCATCATCACCGAGAAGCTCTCGACGAGGAAGACGCCGCACAGCAGCGGCAGCAGCAGCTCCTTGCGGATGCAGAGCGCAAAGACGGCGATGATGCCGCCGATGGCCAGCGACCCGGTGTCGCCCATGAATATCTGCGCCGGGAAGGAGTTGTACCACAGGAATCCCACCAGCGCACCCACCAGCGCCGCGGCGAAGACCACCAGCTCGCCGCTGTCGGGGATGTACATGATGTTAAGGTAGTCGGCATAGACGATATGGCCCGAAAGGTAGGCCAGCGCCCCCAGCACCGCGACGATCGGCACCGAGACGCCCGTCGCCAGTCCGTCGAGGCCGTCGGTGAGGTTGGCCCCGTTCGACACGGCCGTCACCACGAAAATCGCCACCAGCACATACAGCAGCCATGTGGCGGTGTCGTTGCCGCCCGTCAGCCAGCCGTAGTCGAACTCGTTGTTCTTGACGAAAGGAATGGTCGTCTGCGTGGTCTTGAGGCTCTCGGAGCTGAGCACCACGTTGCGCTGCACGCTCCCGACCACTGTGCCGTCGGCATCCATGTAGACCGTCTGCACGGGCTGGGTGACCTTCTCGCGGACGACGATGTCGGACGACACGCACATCGTCGTGCCGACGATGATGCCGAGACCCACCTGCCCCACGATCTTGAAACGGCCCTTCAACCCCTCTTTCCGGTGGCGGAAGACCTTGATGTAGTCGTCCAGACCGCCGATGAGCCCCAGCCAGACGGTCGAAACCAGCATCAACTGGACGTAGACGTTGTTCAGGTTGCCGACGAGCAGCATCGGGACCAGTATGGCGATGAGGATGATGACGCCGCCCATCGTGGGGGTGCCCTTCTTTTGCAGTTGGCCCTGAAGCCCGAGGTCGCGGATGTCCTCGCCGATCTGCTTGCGGCGCAGGAAGTCGATGATCCGGCGGCCGAAGATGATGACGATCAGCAGCGACAGGATGATGGCCGCCGCGGCACGGAACGAGAGATACTGGAACATACCCGAACCGGGCAGGTTATAGGCTTCGTCCAGATACTTGAAAAGATGGTAGAGCATGTCTTATTTTCGCTTGTTTTTTAGTTAATCAGTGTTTCGAAAGCCTTGCGGACCTCCTCGCGGTCGTCGAAATGGTGTTTCACGTCGCCGACGATCTGGTAGGTCTCGTGGCCCTTGCCCGCCACGAGCAGGATGTCGCCCGGACGCGAGAGCATCACGGCCGTGCGGATCGCCTCGGCCCGGTCGGCGATGCGCAGGTAGCGCACCCCGGGGTCGAGCCCCGCGGCCATGTCGTCGAGGATCGCCTCGGGCGACTCGTGGCGCGGATTGTCCGACGTGAAGATCGCCGTCGAAGCGTATTTCACGGCAATCTGCGCCATCTCGGGACGCTTGGTCCGGTCGCGGTCGCCGCCGCAGCCGCACACCACGATCAACTGCTGTTCGGGGGTGCGTATCTCCTCGATGGTCTGGATCACGTTCTCCAGTGCATCGGGCGTGTGGGCATAGTCGACGATGGCCGTCGTGCCGTTCGCCGCGCGGACCTTCTCGAAACGGCCGCTCACGGCGTGCAGCACGCTCAGCACGCGCAGCACCTCGCCCCGGTCAAGCCCCAGCAGCGCCGCCGCGCCGTAGACCGCCAGCAGGTTGTAGGCGTTGAACCGTCCCAGCAGGCCCACCCACAACTCCTGCCCGTCGATGCGCAGCAACATGCCGTCGAGGTGCATCTCGACGATCTTGCAGCGGAAATCGGCCATCGCACGCAGCGAGTAGGTGCTCACCGCAGCCGCCGTATTCTGCACCATCACGCGGCCGTTGCGGTCGTCGGCGTTCGTCAGCGCGAAAGCCCCTTTGGGCAGGCGGTCGAAGAAGAGTTTCTTGGCCCGGATGTATTCGGCGAAGGTCTTGTGGTAGTCGAGGTGGTCGTGGGTGATGTTGGAGAAGATGCCGCCCGCAAAGTCGAGACCCCGCGTGCGTTCCTGCACGATGGCGTGCGACGAACACTCCATGAAGCAGAATTCGCACCCCGCGTCGGCCATCTCGCGCATCATAGCGTTCAGGCGGATCGGATCGGGGGTCGTGTGGGTAGACTCGACCTCGCGGCCGTCGATCTTGTAGACCACCGTCGAGATCAGCCCGGCCTTATAGCCCATGGCCCGCACGAGGTCGTACAACAGCGTCACGGTCGTGGTCTTGCCGTTGGTCCCGGTGATGCCCACCAGTTTCAGTTCGCGGCTCGGAAAGCCGTAGAAGGCCGCGGCCATGTCGGCCATCGCCCCCGCCGAATCTTCGACCACGACATACGCGACACCTGCGGCCGCCTCCTCGGGCATCCGTTCGCAGACCACCGCGGCGGCTCCTTTCGCAACCGCCATCGGAATATAGTCGTGGCCGTCGCTCTGCGTGCCCGGAACGGCGAAGAAGCAGTCGCCCGGCTTCACCGCCCGCGAATCGTAGACCAGTCCGGCGACGGCAATGTCCGCATCACCGCGCACCTCCCGAACGGGTGTGTTTTTCAGAATATCGGTTAATTTTCTCATCTTATTTCAACGTTATGGTTACCGCCGTTCCCGGTGTGATGCGGGTTCCGGCGGAGATCGTTTGCTGGGTTACGGCTCCCTGTCCCGTGAAACGGACCTTCAGGCCGCGGCTTTCGAGGATGAACAGGGCGTCCTTGAGCCCCATGCCGCGCACGTCGGGCATCACGCCCCGGTCGTCGGGCAGGCTCGTGATCGAAACGTTCGCGAGGCTGTCCACCGAAGCGCGTCCCCATCCCGTGCGGCTGTCGAACGAGGTGCGGCGCGAGAGACGGTCGGCCACGCGGCGGATCTGGGCGATATCGCCGCCCTTCATCCGCTCGGGATAACGGCGCGGACCGTCGTCGTCGATCCGGGCGTACCAGTCGTGGCCGCGGTTGTAAATGTAGTCGACCATGCGCTTCACGACGGGACCCGCCAGCGGACCTCCGTAGTAGGCTTTTCCGGCCTGCGCACGGGTCTCGATGGTCGTCAGCACCGTGTAACGGGGCTCGTCGGCCGGGAAATAGGCGACCATCGAACCCAAGTAGTAACGCCCCTCGCGGCTGCGGGCGTCGGTGATCTGCGCCGTGCCGGTCTTGGCCGCCACCCGCACACGCGTCGTGTCGCGGAAGAAAGCGCTGGCCGTACCCTCCGTGCAGACCGCCTGCAAACAGGCATGCACCTCGCGCAAAGCCGACCGCGAGGCGATCGACGAGGCGATCGTCCGGCTTTCGAACTCCTCCTCGACCCGTTCGCCGCGGCGCAGTTCGCGCACCAGCACCGGGGAGATCATCTTGCCGCCGTTGGCGATGGCGTTGTAGAACGTAATCATCTGGATCGGGGCCATCCGCACACGGTAACCGTAGGCCATCTTGACCAGCATGACGCCCGGGTCGGGAACTTTCCAGTCCGTAGTGATCGAGGGTTTCCGCTCGCCGAGGCGTTCCAGCCCGACGGTCTCGCCCAGATGCAGTTCCTTGTGGAGGAAATCGCTGTATTCCTGTTTCTTACCCGTAATTCCGTAACGGTCCCAGATCGCCTTGGCAAAGTAGACGTTCGACGACGAAGCCACGGCGCGCCGGAAGTCGATCTCGTGGTCGCCGCGGTGCGAATCGCGGATGTTCTTGGCCGGACCCACCGTCACCGGGTCGCCGTTATGGGTGTCGTAGACCGTCGAAGGCCGCATCCCGGCATCGTCCAACAGCGTGAGCATCGTCGCCAGTTTGAAGGTCGAACCCGGCTCCATGCTGCGTCCCAAGGCGTAATTCTCGCGTTCGGCAAAGGTCCCGTCGGCATTGCGTCCGAGGTTCACCATCGCCAGCACCTCGCCCGTGCGGACCTCCATCACGATCGTCGTGCCCCACAGGGCGTTCTGCCGCTCCAACTGCCGCCGCAGGGCCTTGTCGGCCACATCCTGCAGGTCGAGGTCGAGCGTCGTCACCACGTCGCAGCCGTCCACCGGATCCACATGGTCGCCGCCGGCCACACGACCGTAAAATCCGCGAGCGATACGCTGGCGCACGGCCTTGCCGTCGCGTCCGGCCAGCTCCTCGCGGTAAGCCTCCTCGATGCCATAGTTACCCTTGTCGCCCGTCAGTCCGATCGTCCGGCGGGCCAGTTCGCCCTGCGGGTAAATACGTTCGTCGCGCTCGATGAGCCGGTAGACCATACCCATGTTCCAGTTCAGCAGCGGGTAGCGCCGGAGGGTCTCCCACTCGGCGAAATCCACCTCCCGGGGGAAGATGTTCACGGGCGTATGGTCGCGGATCGTGTCGTAGATGCGGCGTTTGACCCACTCCTCGCCGCGCATGCGGTCCATCATGCGCGAGAACCACCCCTCGGAACGCAGATAGGAGGTGTCGCGGGCGTTCACCAGCCGGTAGCGGCGGGCGTGCTCGTCGCGGAAACGTTTGGCGTAGGCCGAAGCGGGTTTGTCCTTGAAAAAGGCGGCCAGCAGTTTGGCCAGCGAGTCGGCCTGCTCGTGGAAGGTCCTGAGCGAATCGAGTCCGGGCGATGCGAAATCGAACGCGGCCTGATAGCGGAAGATCGACGTAGCCAGCGGCTCTCCGTCGCGCGAAAGGATGCTGCCCCGCTGGGCCGGGATCACCTCCTCGGTGAAGATGCGGCCGGCGAGGCGGTCGGCGTTGTAGGCCACCTCCGCGCTGAACAGCTGCACCCAGACGAGCCGTGCGAGCACAATGCCTCCGGCGAGGATGAAAAGCACGTACAGAAGCCTCACCCGCAGCAGGATATCGCTTTTTACCTTCGACCGTTCCTGTTTCATCGCCGCCTAATCGTCAATGATTTCACCCGGAGCGAGCGGGTCGTAGAGTTCGATGCCCCGCGCCTCCAGCTGCCGGACGATGGCCGAATGGGTCGTGCGCTGGTAACGCTGCTCCTGCAGGCGGATCGAGCGTTCGCGGAGTTTCTGCACGTCGCGTTCGAGGCGCGTGTAGCGCATGTCGAGATGCAGCGACCAGAACATCACCATGATACTCAGGAAGAACATGCCCGCAATGGTCAGCATGTAGGGGTAATATTTCGAGACGCCCTCGCGCACGAGGATCGAGCCCGAGAACAACTGCCAGAAGGTGCTCGCCCTGCGGCGGCTCTCCCTGCGTTCGCGTTCCTCGGCTTCGGCGCGCTCTTCGGCCTCCCGCTCCTCGTCGGCACGGATGTCCTCCTCCGCCTCGCCGCGCTCCATGCGCAGCACTTCGCGGCGCACACGGCGCGCGAACTCCTCCTCCTGCTCGCGGCGGGCCTGCTCCTCGGGGGTTACGGGGTCGAATTCGTGGTCGCAGTACATCGTATCAGCGTTTTACGGCCGCCCGGAGCTTCGCCGAGCGGGAACGGGGATTGCGGTCGAGTTCTTCGGCCGAAGGGGTCACGGCCTTGCGTGTCAGGGCGTCGAACGGCACCTGCGGACGGCCGAAGAAGTCCTTTTCGACCGTCCCCGAGAAATTGCCGCTGCGCATGAAATTCTTCACCAGCCGGTCTTCGAGCGAGTGGTAGGAGATCACCACCAGCCGCCCGCCGGGTTTCAGCACTTTGAGACTCTGTTCCAGGGCCATTTTCAGCGCCTCCATCTCGCCGTTGACCTCGATGCGGAGCGCCTGGAAAAGTTTTGTCAGGAATTTGGATTCGTCCTTCCGGGGGGTGCAGGGCTTCACCGCCCCGACCAGCTGCGCCGTGGTGGTCACGGGCTCCGCGGCCCGGGCCTTCACCAGGCAGTTGGCGACCTTCCACGGGGTTTCGATCTCGCCCCAGTCGCCCAGAATGCGGGTCAGCTCCTCCGCGGTATAGTTGTTCACGACATCCGCCGCCGTCAGCCGTCCCCGCTGGTTCATGCGCATGTCGAGCGGTGCCTCCCCGCGGAACGAAAAGCCCCGCTCGACGGCGTCGAAATGGTGCGACGAGACGCCGAGGTCGGCCAGAATGCCGTCCACCTCCGTGACGCCCCGCAGCCGCAGCGCGCCCCGCAGGAAGCGGAAATTGCTCTCCACATAGTGGAACCGCGCATCGTCGGGACAGTTCTCCAACGTATCGCGGTCCTGATCGAAGCCGTAGAGACGCCCCTCGGGCCCCAATGCGGCGAGGATGCGGCGCGAATGGCCGCCCCCGCCGAAAGTGAGGTCGGCGTAGGTGCCCGCCGAATCGATACCGAGCAGTGCCACAGACTCTTCCAGCAGTACGGGAGTATGGTATTGCGACATAATGATTGTTTGCAAAGGTCTATTTGGGTGTAAAGTTAGGGATTTTTCAAAAAAGAATACCTATATTTGTAAATATAATCGAGGCCAATTTAGCACCTCACTATAAAGCGTTTAAAGCAACGCAAAAACTACTAGGGTTACAATTAGGGTTAAAACGGAGTTGCATCACCAATTCCAAACCATTAAAACTCACTCCAATACAGCCTCTCTAATCTAATCGGAATTTATAACTCCGCCGCGTGATAATGCACTATTAGAGCCGCTCCCGCCCAAGACGGCTACATGATCTTCAATAGCGGCCCACTGAGAGGAACTGGTAATCGAGCTGTAATTAAATGCCCCGGCCATCGCTATTCGTCATTTCCTATCATCGGGGGGGGGCACCTCAACGAGAGAATCTCGATAAGGCCAAAAAGAAGCAATCTCCAAGCGCTTCTTCCTCCGGACGGGAGCGTAGCTCGTTACCGGAGACAGATCGCTAAAATCGACGTTAAACGAGATTTTCGCAAACGAGAGAGATTACCAATCGGAGATAGGGTTTTTAGATGACAGGAGGCTAATAGGACGATCATCAGAAATTCCAAGGGTCATCGAATCCATTATTCTCCTTAGGATAGTGTCCCTATATCTCCCACTACCCCCTTTCGCTATAAATAGCGAAGGGAACCCTCGCCTATTCCAGCGGGGGATTTCCCCTCGGTTTTTAACTTATATTTAATCATCTCGCTGCCGGGCGTTCTTTTGGATCAAAGCAACCAATCGCCACTTAACCGCTTCGATAAGTTCGAACTGATAGTCCGGCTTGGCGTATTCTCGTTCCCGTTTCTGGAGTTCCCGCAACCGCTTTCTGAAATCCCGCTGTGCCTCCTTCTTTAGTCTCTGGATGTGGCCGTCCAGTTCAGTAGGGGAAAGAGTCGACAAACCGAGAATCGTAAAGAAGTCGGTCAGTTCCTTCATGCTTCCCCGCTTTGGCCGGAACGACGGTCTACGTCCGATATTATCAAAAAAGAACTTATGACAATTCCGCCAAAAATGATTCACGATGCTGTTATACTCGTCAATCAGGCCGCCGAGCGTTCCGACCTTTAATCGGGCGAGAATACGCCGCCGTCCGCCTTTTAGCGTAAACTCAATACGAAGAATATTCTTACCCCGGTGCATCTCCGGGTCTTTGATTAAAATATTTCTATTTTTCTTATTAATCTCGGCTATTTTGTCGTAGCATTTGGCACTATAAAATTTCGTAACATATTTCCGACATGTAGGGCGTGAATCGTTCAGTTCGTAGCATCCCGACCTAAATCCGCGGATTCGATGTATCATTTCGGAGCAGATCATGTCAAGCGGGACATTTTGCCCTATTTCGACCATCGAGATTTCGAAAGTCCGCAGACTGTCGAACGAAATCCCGAGCCGTGCGGCGACTTTCTGCCAAGCCTTTTTTAAATCCTTTTTCGTCAGATCGTCCAACGAAACGGCACCGTAGTACCATTTACGGATACTGCCGTAAATCTGCATCCAATCGTCATGATACCCAAATTCGATGGTCAGTTCATGGGCATTATCACCACTTTTTCCATTACTTAGTTTTAGTTTAGCATTTTGCCGTTTCAGCCAAGTCGATTTTTCGACGAAGGTTCCATAAATTAAGTGTCGATATACATTTGCATCATAACACTTAAAGACAGCATTATCGACCATATTTCCTTAATTTTAAGAGTTCGTCTTTGGGGTATCTCTTCGAACGTCCGAGCCGCACGGGCTTAATCCAGCCTTTGGCCTCCCAACGGCCAAGCGTCGAGCGGCTGATCTTCATCGAGGCCTCGACTTCTTTGGCGGTCAGCATCTCCGCTCCAAACAGCGATTTCGACAGGTACCCGAGAATCCACTCCTTGTTCTGGGCTATCCCCAATTTGATCAGCGTTTGAAGCATCTTCGGCGATACGGTGATTTCCCCGTCCATTCTTAATTTTAAATTTTTCATAACTCTCTAAAATTAATAGATCAAAATTAGCAGACGATTTCTCGCCCTTTACCTCCCAATATATAATGGTGAACAATACGAAGGTCTATTCCCGGGTAATTATTTATATACCAATTAATTAAGCCCAAAACAGTCTCAAAACAGCCCCAAAATAGAACCAACAGACCATTTTTACCGACTTATAGAGCACAAAAAGACCGCCCCAAAAGGGCGGTCTACGAGGATCGGAAGCGTCCGCGTTCTATTCGGTCAACGCGTGCCGAATCTTCTCAAATCCGTTGTCCTTGCAATTATTCGGCGTAACATAGGTCTGAAGGTGATTCTTCAGAAGGACCAGATTCCGATAGGTTTCCAATCCTTCAACAGCCTTATACCATAATTGGTCACTCCGGGCGATCACGATTACCGCCTTTCTCTCCATCAGGTAGCGCACTAGTCTTACGGCAAATTCCTGCGTTGGTAGTAATCCCGATTCCGACTTTATCAATCGTTTCGGCATATCGTGATACTTCACCGAATGGTAACCGAAGTACTGAATGATCGTTAAATAATTAACGGCATCATCCGAGAGTTTCATCACCTCACGCAGACGGTCATTCCAATACCATGTATCCACGGAATTTATATCTTCATCGGTCGTCGGGTACGGGTCGCCTTCCAATGCCAACGCTTTTGCCTTCGACCGCACAAATTTCCGCTGGGCTTCGGGTGACAGGGCGTCAAATAGTGCGATGTTTCCTTTTTCAGTTTCCGTCGATTCTGCCCAGCCGGGATTCAGCGTCAGAATAGCGACTTTGGCATCGAAAAAATTTCCCATGACGGGTTCCGGTATCCATTCGGAATGGAGGCAGTGGATAGGCTTTGCCTTTTCGTTAAACGCCGCAATCGCTTCACGATCGAGAGGACTGGCGTTGTTAGCCAGTCGGCCTGCATAATCCTTTTTGGCAAGTTCTTCGGCGACAGCCCGCCACGGATTGTCGTTCAGTAAGGTTTCTTTCGTGTCCATAATAAAAGGTTTTGTAGTTAGATTTCCAAAGATAAGTTTTTCACGGCTTTTTTCCACACTTAGTTTTTTAATCTCCATATCCAGCCGCTCCTCTCCGTCGTAGTCTATTTCAATCGAGTAGGCGCAGTTCGACCGTCCGTCCCAACAAAATACGTCCGTCAGACGCTCTCGAAGTTCGGCGACGAGCAGAACCGTCAACTGATATTCGGAAAGATAGGCTATTTCCAAAAGAAAGCAGTTTATTACCGAGGTCGCCTTACCCGTTCGTAAATAACCAATATACTCGGCCAAGACCTCGGAAATCCGATCCGCATAGTCCGGATGATTCGTTCTGTATCGCTCCAAGAGATAACTTAAATCACCTCCGTAATGGATATACAACGCGAGGTTCAGTAATTTCTTCTCCCAATCCAGACGTCCAAATTCGAAGCATAGATCGTCCCAATAGGCCCGTCGGGCAATAAGATTGCAGTAGATTTCCTGCATTTCGAGTAGGGTGGCGTCGGGCTTGCTGAAGGGTGCCGGAACCGACTGACACTTATCGCGGTATTTCCGAACCACAAACTCCTCGTCGCAGACAGCATCCGTATCCATCCAGTTCCGGAAATAATCCGACCTCTCGGCCGCCTCTAGTTTCGTGAAATCGTCCGCGGTCAAAGCCCTACTCCAAAGATATTTTAAAAATTTAGCCTCCAAGGTGTACATTCGGCTTCCCTCAACCGCGGCATACAGAAATTTCGGAGGAAGTTCCTCGATCCACATCGTCGAGCGGATGGCCTCCCGAAACCGCCTTGCCTCGATCTCATCCAGTAGGGGAAATTCTCCCCGAAAAGGTATCAGCCGCGACGGCACGGCACGGTCTACGAAACGGCTTGCCATTCCGCCAACCACGGAGCACATTCGCTCTCTCGTCGTGAGTTCTTCTGCCTTTTTCATATCTCGTTGCCTTAGTCAAACCCGGTTCGGCAAATTTAGTCGCCGCTTCCGCCAGTCCCCGGCGCAAGGTCGAATTATTTTTGGCTGCTGGGGTGTAAATAAAGAAAGCGTGGCGCTGAAGGCTTATCTTATACGGCAGGCTCTGGAATAGCCCGAATACTAAAATAAGCATCAGCCCACGCCCTTTTTCAGGGACATAGGAATAACAACGCTTATTCCCGTATTCATCAGAATTTTCCAGATTCGCCGTAGAGAATAAACTTACGCTTTCGCGTCAATCAGTATGTCGTAAACAAAAATACGAAAAATTCGCGGATTTCCAACAAAAAAGGCTTCGACCTAAATCGAAGCCTATATAAACTAAGGCAGGAGCGCCTAAAAACCCCTATCAGGCATATCTTCTAATGCAAGAAACCGACAATAAGGTTTATCAAAATAAAGATAAAGGGTACATTCTCCAATAATAATTTCGGCAAACCCATCCAGCGGCATTCCATATTCATCGTGTGATATTCCGCAAAATTCAGGTCTATAAAGTAACATTACATCTCGAATAACCATTTTTTCTGCTTCAGAAATATTTAAATCGTCATAATTCGGGCGGCATACTCCGTTATTTTTACCGAAATTGGTTGGGGCAAGAACAACGATGGCTATCCGCAGTTCCTCGGCTAAATGACTTAACGTACATAAAAATTCCACTCTCTCAGCTGGGGATAACTCGTTCGTACGATTATCAAACGGAAATTTCAAGTCATTAATATAGATAATTTTTATTCCTTTTCGCACCGCATTTCGTACGAATTCACACACTCCCGAAAGATTCCGAACCGTAGATGCATAGATCATATCGGTAGGAAAATCCTCAAACATTAACCGAAGTCGTCGAACAAGGTGTAATTTTATCGTCGTAGTAAGGAGCACACTCAGCATTTTATACCGGGTAGCTTGTTGATACATCATCGATAATATTAATGCCGTCTTTCCCATACCCGGATCAGCAGCTAAAAGGTATAATGCCGGGGAAAATCCACCGTACATTACACGGTCTAATGGGGGAAACCCAGTTGGACATTTCGTTTCTCGTTCTTTATCTATTCGCTTAATAATCTCGGCAAGCGTTATTATTTCGTCATCCATAATAATACATAATTTTTTAATTCTTAGGCCATTTCTTCGGGTTCAACAAATAAATATCTTTCCATCATTTAGTAACCACACTCTTCCCGAAACCACATGGTCCGTAATACCTCTTTGCATCGGGAATTTATTCAAATCAGTCATATCAGAGCTATTTACAGGTTCTTATGATTTCCGACAAAAGCTGTCCCCGCTGGGCTATCCAATAGCTACGATCGCACACGATCACAATCCGTTTCTTCGCCCGACTTATGGCCGTATTCAACACGTTCAGACCTCGGGATATGCGATTCTTCGAATCAGAGAACCACATATCCTGCGTATCAACCACGCTGAGTATTACCGTATCCCATTCCCGTCCCTGACTTTTATGCACGGTAAGAATATTCATATCCTTCCGTTCATCGGGCATGTATTTACCAAGCAGGTCCAGCTGTTTGCGGTAAGGCGTCAGAATGACATAGCTGCCCAATCGTCCGGCGTTCTCCGTCAGGTATCGGCGAATAGCCACGACTTCGTTCAACGAGGTCCGGCGGGCGTCATTCGTATCTTTTACGGCATTAAGGCACGTCAACTCCATTTCCCGGCGGTCCAGATTCGAGTGAAATCCATTCTTATAGACGTATTTATCCAGCAGGGCCGCCAAGTTCGCCGGGAACCGAAACGTCGTATTCAGTTCCATTTTCTTCATCTCGGGAATCCGGTCATGCCGATCTCTTAAATAATCTTCCAATAAAGACCTTACCGTCATTCCGGATTGGAACATACACCCGACGTAAATAGCCGATTCCGCCCAAAGGACCAATTTATCGTAGTTCGAGTTCCTCCCCAATTCGGTTACTTCACATACCGGAGGTAACTGGAGATGATCGCCTAAAAAGGTAACCGGCTTATTCTGCCGGAAAAGCGGCAACGCTTTCATCAGACTCGCATATCCGACCTCGTCGAGAAACAGATGGTCGGCCTCCAAGTCCTCGGTGATATACCGATCCAGCGTACAGGCTACGACCGCAGCAGTCTTTATCCGGGACGTCAGCGTCCGGGACGCCAATTCATCGCGTTCCCGCTTACATTCAGACAATTTCGTCCATAATTCCTCCTCTTTGGCATTGACGTATTCGGTTTTTATCAACGCGGCGAGTTCTTCTTCCTTCAAGCCGTCATCAAGTCCCAACATCGACTTATAGATCTGAATCTGATGTCCTACCTTCGCAATCTTATCGTCGAGGTTCGCAGTTTCACAGACCTCGGGATATTTTCGGACGAAATCCCACGAAGGTATTCCTAAACGCAGTACCTTATCCCGGCTTATATCGTGCGTACGGTCGATCATCGCCAAGACTCCCCGGAGTATCTGCTCCACAGCGTTATTCGTCGGCGCACAAATCACGACTCGTTTATTATTTCGGATATAGTGCATTATGGCATACGCCAATACGAATTGAGTCTTTCCCGATCCGGGCGCTCCCCAAACGTAAGTGAACGGATTCGAGAAAATAGCTTCAATAGCCCTTTTCTGCTCCTCGGACGGTTTACACTCCGGCAGATAATCGGTCGGAGCTCCGAGGTCGGGACAAGCCGCCGGAATCATCAGCTGACTACCGTTTTCCCAATACCACTCTTCAAGCCGTTGTACCAAGAATCTCAAATCGGAACCGACGAGAATATCCCAGGCATTCAAGTGCTCGAAAGCGGGATAGGTTTCGGGCGTCGGCCTAATAATCAGAATATTCCTATCACGGTCGTAAGTTATAATTTCAGGGTCGGAATACCGGGTTCCCGTCGTCAGTATTTCGAAATACAGCGCCTCGGTATTCAATAATTTCCCGCCTAACAATAATTTTATCAGATGCTCTTTCCCGTATTCAATCGAAATAACACCAAGCGTTTGGACTCCCCGGTTCGTTTCCGTCAAATAATCATAATATTCAGACGCACTCGCAACGGCAAGATCGCGTATTTCCGTCGCTGTCATTCCGTCAAATAGTTTTTACACATTCGTTCCACTACATTTTTCACCTCCTCCCGGAACCACGCGGGTCGTAATATCTCTACGTCCGCACCGTGCGACAGCAGTTCCATCCGGAAATCGTAGGCCGGAGCCAGCCAATATTCGAATACCGAATATTCTTCGGTCCGTTCGGTTTCACGCTGGGTAGCGTGCAGGGGCAGAGTCCGAATATAGTTCGCCTGCTCACCAAAGACACGGATTTCGACCCGTTCGGCCCGCCGACCTTCCTGACGTATAATTCCGAAGGCATCGGTAAAGAAATCGTTGCAATCGAAATCCAACGGGATTTTAGCCTCGTTTCCCGTCAGAGTCATGCTATGTACCCGATCGAGGGCGAACGTATAAATTTTACCCATTTCTGCGCTATTTGCGACGAGATACCATCGCCTCCGGAAAACCTTCAATCCGTACGGTTCGACCTCATAACGGCTTTCTCGTTTTTCATCGTAGTTATGCCGGTAGACTATCTCCAAACAGCGGTTCTCTTCCATCGCCCGGAGGATGTCGGTCAGATAGGAATAACCCGACGGAACCGGCTCCAACGCAATCCGTCGCCGTAATCGTTTGCTGTTAGCCAAAAGGTCGTTCACGGCAAAAGTTTCCAAGAGCCAACGACGCAGATCGTCACGCTCCAAATCCTCGCCATAGCGGATATAGTATTCGTTCGTCCGACGGTTGCAGGCGATATCCACGTCGAATAACTCCTCTACGGCTTTCCGGTGATTCTCGAAGGTCTTACGGGGCAGCTCCTCTCCACCTGACAACTCGTTTCTTTTCCAGCGCTCACGGATTTCGTCGAGGGTGATCCGGCCCGCGGAGGAGATCACCTCCAAGAGCCACAGATAGCGACGGAACAGCGTCGCGGTATTATTCGTCAAAGCATTCATCATTTTGTAGTTTGGAGCAAAGATAGAAATAGCTTCCGCCAAAACTCGGCGAAAGCTACTCTTTTTTCATTAAGCGACCACTTTTCTGATCGCGTTCACCAAATCCGTTCGGTCGGTATTCGTATAGACCCGATGCACCATGTCGAGGCTTTTGTCTCCCAAAAGTTTTGCTACGAGGTAGAGGGGTATTCCTTCGTTCGCCAAATGGGAGGCAAAGGTATGGCGGGAAACGTGGAAGGAAAGACATTTCTTGATCCCAGCCTTTTTCGCCAATATCTTCAACTTCAGATTCGCGCAATTATTCGATATTCTCGGAAAAACATACTCATTCGTAGACACGTTCCGGTACTTAGCCAACAGAACCTTTACCCATTTCGATAGTAGCGGAATTTCGACCAACTCGCCCGTTTTGCGTTGAACTTTGGATATATACATCATCCCTTGGGCGTCTTTCTTCAGATGCTCCCATTTCAGATCCAGCACGTCGCCGAAGCGCAGGCCCGTGTTGCAACAGAAGATGAACAACTCGCGCACCAATTTCATCCTCGCGTCGTCCGGCAACGCTTTGTGCAGAAATGCCTCATATTCGTCCTTTGTCAGAAAGATCGTCCGAGGCTTCGACCGGGTCATAAACCTTAATCCTTTCCCGAACGGGTCGTCGATTGGATAACCCAGCCGTCCGGCCCACTTCACCACCGAACGCAGGCGGTTCAATTTCGTATTAATCGTATTATCCGCATTCCGCCGGACCGTCCGCAAATACTTTTTATACTCCTGAATAAAGAGAATATCAAGCTGGTCGATCGTCCGTTTCTTACTCCGTTTTGAAAATTTCGCTATATCCTTTTTAAGGTCCAATATACCTATAATCGTTCGCTCGCTGCGGTTATCTGTCCGCAGTTTATCTACATAGGCATCGAAGATTTCATCGAGGGTGGCGTTCGTCTTTTCACGCGAGGACGTCCGCGCCTTTCCGGTAAGAATTTCACGGATTCGCTCCAGATCGACAGATTCCCCCAATACGTCGCATTGAATCAGATAACGTTCGTAATCGGCCTCCTTCCCGCTCAGATAGGCGTTAATGACGCTCTTTTCGGAGCAAGCCCCGATAACACGCCCCGACTGCTTATCCCAATAGGATGGAGCGACTGAGTGAGGGGTTGCGAACTTTGTTTGGCGGCCTTTTAGGTAAACCCGCAGGTCGATACGTTTCTCCGGACCTTTCGTCGAAAGATCGTCGCGTAAAATAGCTTTTATCGTTCTTTTCATCTTGGTATATGTTTACCCTATTAATAACCGGAGTTATTGGAAACAATCGGGGATTTTTCTCCCGCATACGCTAAATTAGTTCCAAAACATTGATTTTAAAAGAGTTGTCGATTGGAAAATTTTATAAAAAAATTCGTTTACCAGCTAGACAGACGCCTTGCCGAGTTTTTGGGCACAAAATATTTTTTGGAAAAAAGACTGGATGAACCCGAGTTGCAGAAAACGGCCTTGGAGAGCTCCGCCAAGTCGCTAGGGTTACAATAGGGGTTAAAAATTCGACACAAAGTGAGACAAATTGAACCACCCAACCCCAACGAGAACAGATTTTAACGATGATTAACGTCCAACAGCGCTCAACTTATAGCAAAAAAACCGTATATTTGTGATTATAATTTTTGAACGTTTCATGCCAAAAATCGACATCGGCGCCGTACTCAGGAGCAAGGCCCCGCGATTGGCCCGCTGGATACCGCGTCCGTTGGTGAGCTGGCTGCGCCGGACCATCCACGAAAAGGAGATAAACTACATTCTCGAACACTACTGGAACCTGCCGCCGCAGGAGTTCATCCGCGCGGCCTTCCGCGAATGGCAGGTCACCTATTCGATCGAGGGGCTCGAGAAACTCGACCCCAAAGGACGCTACCTCTTCGCCTCGAACCACCCGTTCGGAGGCATGGACGGCATGATGCTGGCCGACAAGCTGATCGACCGCTTCGGCGACGCGAGGGTGGTGGTCAACGACCTGCTGATGTATATCGATCCACTGCGTCCGCTATGGATACCGGTGAATACGCACGGTGCGCAAAACACGGCCTATGCCCGTAAATTCGACGAGGAATTTTTCGGCGAACTCCCGATCCTGACCTTTCCCGCGGGCCTCTGCTCGCGCTGCATCGGCGGCGAGATCACCGATCCCACATGGAAAATCAGCTTTCTGAAAAAAGCCTACGCCTCGCAGCGGCAGATCGTCCCGGTCTTCGTCGAAGGGGAGCTGTCGAAATTCTTCTACCGCGTCTACCGGATACGCAAGGCTCTGGGAATCAAGTTCAACATCGAGATGCTGTGGCTCCCCGACGAGATGTTCTCGCAGAAGGGCAAACACTTCCGCATCGTCGTCGGCGACCCGATCCCCGTGGCCGACCTGCAACGCTACGGTTCGCTGCACGAACAGACGGAGGAAGTACGCAAAAAAGCGTATTTTTTGAAAAACAAGCTCGACACCCCGGCAAAGTAGCGGTAAAATTGGTATTTTTGCCCCGTCTATGGAACAGAAAGAGATGGTACCCATTATAGCACCCGTCGACCGGGGGTCGCTGCTCGCGGAGCTGACACCCGCCCGCAAGATGCGCGACACGAACAAGGCAGGCAACGAGATCTACATCTTCGCAGCCTCGGAATGCCCTGCGCTGATGCGCGAGGTGGGGCGTCTGCGCGAGGTCGCCTTCCGCGGCGCCGGAGGCGGCACGGGACAGGAGGTGGACATCGACGAGGAGGACCTCGCCGGCGACGGCTATTACCAACTGATCGTCTGGGACCCGGCGGCGGCGGAGATCGTCGGCGGATACCGCTTCATCGTCTGCACCACGCCCAATCCCCGCCATCTCTCGACCGAGCACTACTTCCGCTTCAGCGAGCGTTTCCGCCGGAAATTCCTGCCCCGAACCATCGAACTGGGGCGTTCGTTCGTGCAGCCCGCCTACCAAGCCCGCGGCAACGCCAAGAGCATCTATGCGCTGGACAACCTCTGGGACGGGCTCGGGGCGCTGATCGTGCTGAATCCCAAGGCCAAATACCTCTTCGGCAAGGTCACGATGTACACCTCCTACAAATCGGTGGCGCGCAATGCGCTGATCTGGTTCCTGCGCCGTTACTTCCCCGACCGCGACAAGCTGGTGGAGGGCATCCATCCGATCGACCTCGACCTCGACGATCCCTACTACGAGGAGCTGTTCTGCGGCGCGACCTACATGGAAAACTACCGCATCCTGATCCAGAAGATCCGCGAATTCAACGAAAATATTCCGCCGCTGATCAATGCTTATATGAACCTCTCGCCCACGATGCGGGTCTTCGACACGGTGTCGAATCCCGATTTCGGCGGTGTGGAGGAGACCGGCATTCTGGTGACGATCCGGGACATCTATCCCGAGAAGCGCCTGCGCTACACCCGCTGGCTGGGGTGGAGGGCCAACCTCAAACACCGCCGGGAGGAGTTCAGCGAACACCTGCGCGAACACCTCGAACGGATGAAGAAAAAGCGGAACGCCTGAGCGCTCCGCTTTTTTATTGGAATCAGTTCAGGATCAGGTCATAGGGGACACGGAGAAACCGGGGCCGGTAAATGGAGGCATCCTCCCAGATATCCCGCGGGCGCTTAGAATTCACACAGTAGCTCACCAGCAGCATCCCGTCACGGTCGTACTGGGGATGCGCCATGGCGTTGTAGGTGTACAGCCGATCGTTAGAGGCCGGTTCGGGCGCCGTGTAGAGCATTTTTTTGTTTCGCCAAGGACCCGTCGGACCGTCTGCGACGAACGAATAGATGTCGTTGGAGAGAGCATCGCCGTCCTGCGTCAGCAGAATGTACTTCCCGTCGTGCGGAAAGATGCTGAACTGGGTGCTGATCTTGATGTCCAAGCCCTCCAATTTACACGTTTTCAAGGGATCGCGGCTCCATCCCACCCCGTCGAAATACTCCCAGTCGCACAGTTCATCGTCCACCAGCCGGGCCCGCGCGGCATGCAGCTCCCGGGACTCTGTGCCGCCGTAGGTATAATAATAGTCGCCGAGCTGAAACCACCCGAACCCATACCATACCTTGTTGACGGGATAGGCCGCATCGTCCCGCTGGTCGATCAGCTCATAATCGGGAAGGCGCATCCGGATATAGGAAACCGAGTGCGTGTAGAACCACAGCACGGGGTCAAAAACGATCCGCACCATATATGTGTGGAGAATCCCGTTCCGAACGAACCCGTGATGGGGCCAGTAGACGGCCTGTTTGCCATCGACACTGTCGCTCGGGATGACCGGCTGCGGATGTCGGGGCGTTCCCCCGCAAATGGTCCGGGCTCGCTCCCCGTCGAGTTCGACGAAGAGATTCCCATAGATGAGCGGGGTCGATACCGAGTCGCCCCGCTGGTTGTCGACCACTTCGCCCATAAAGGCGTCGCCCCATATCCAGAGACTTTTGCCCTCCGATACGGGAACCGAGATCGCCCCGTCCGAGCCGGTGAAGATGTCTTTTCCCGGCGGGCAGAGCAGCCCGAGCATCGTCGTATCGGGCACGACGCCGTTGCCAACCACATTGCCGCCGCAGTTCGTCAGGAAAAGCAGGGCGAAAAGTGCTGAAAGGGATTTCAGGGTGGTCAGAGTTCGCTTCATAAAGGTCTGTTTTAGGGTTTATATGTACATACATATATCGATATGTGCAAATAAATATAAAATTTCCCGGATATGCAACCTTCCGATAGTCGTTTCTTCCGAAAAAATAGTCCGAACGGCCTGAATATTGCAATTACATGCAGTAATCCCCCGGCAGGTACATTTAACAGAAAGCACTGAAAACCCAAAAACATCTCTTGATATGAAACGACTATTTCGCCTTTTCCCGGTGTTCGCCCTCCTGACGGGAGTGTGGGCCTGCTCCGACGACAAGACTTCGGAGGTCCGCATCAACGACGGCACCGAATTCCTGTCGCTCGACTATCTGGCCCGCAGCGGCAAGATCACCGTCACGGCCCCCGGTCCGTGGAGCATAACCTTACCCGAAGAGGGGGGGGGAAACGACTGGTTCACACTCTCGCCCCTGAGCGGTCCGGAGGGCTACTCGGAGATCGAGGTCACGCTTGAGGCCAACGCCGGTGAGGCGCGCAGCGCCCTCCTGACTTTCGTCTGCGAAGGCAAAAGCTATCCGTTCCAACTCTCGCAGAGCGCCAAAGACGCGGGATTCGACTCCCCGGACTACTATTTCTACGCCGCATTCGGCACGATGCCGGCCCTCTATTCGGGACTGCACCTGCTCTCGCACGACAAGCCGAGCTACTTCTTCTACGAACGTCCCCAGACCTACGACCCGAAGTTGTTCCCCGATTACGCCACGGTTTTCACCGCCGCGAACCCCAACGCCGGAGCCACTACCGAGGAGATTTACGCAATGAGCGAGCAGATGAAACGCCGCATTCTGGAGATCAATGCCGAGGACCCCACGGCCGTATTCGGGCTCTATGTCACCGATCTGGTCTGCCGTGCGGGCTATGACTGGTTCGTCGGGCAGGGCATCGACTCGGCCCGCGTGAAGGTGACGATGCTCTCCGACGGCACGGGAACCTACAACAACTTCCACACCTTCTTCGGCGACCCCGCCACGGCCGAGCAGAACTGGAACGACTACGCCGCTCAGGTCGAGGCCCTCGACTGGGACCACGGCGGCCGTTATCCCGAAACCCGGGCCCCGCAAAGTCTCGTTTCCGATGAGTGGATCGCCTACCTGTCGACGCGTCCCAACTACCGGCTGATGCTCCAGAATGCCTCCCTGATGGAGTCGTCGGGGCCCTTCATGACCGAAAAGCTGGCCGAGATGAAGATGGAGAGCGTCCAGCCCTACGAGTTGCTGACGGCCCTTCCGGAGAACGCCAAGCAGGAGTTCTACCGCATGGCAAACTTCAGCTACGACCAGTTCAAGGCCCTGTTCGACGCCTCGCCGAAAGGGAACCTCATCATCCTCGGCACGAGCCACACCACCGACGAGAGCCGCCAGCAGCAGGCCGCCTATGTCCGGCGCATCATGGACCAGTACGGCAGCGAATACGACGTGTTCTTCAAACCCCACCCGGCGGACAACTCGTCGTCCGACTACGAAGAGCGGTTCCCGGGACTGACGCTCCTGCCGGGACAGATGCCGTTCGAGATCTTCGTCTGGTCACTGCTCGACGAGGTGAACCTCATCGGCGGCTATCCCTCGACGACGTTCCTCTCGGTGCCGCTCGACAAGGTCGGATTCCTCTTTGCGACCGACGCCGCGAGCCTTCCCCGGCCGCTGAACCTGCTCTTCAGCGACGCCCCGAACGTGGAGTGGATGCAGCAGCCGTGACGCACGGCCGCGGACGAACGAACGGCGCCTTCCGACAGTCGGAGGGCGCCGTTCGTCGGATATGGAGTGCGGCACATCGGAACGGAGCACGACAAGCGCCCCGCCGCCCATAAAAATACCCCGCCCGAAGGCAGGGTACCAGGCAAACAATCGTTTAACTAAATGATTCCGGACAGACGGCTATCGAATGAACATGTCATAGGTCAGGCCCTCGGTCTTCTCCGTCTTTTCGGGCTCGTCCTTCTTCGTCGGTTCCGACTTCTCATCGGGCTTCTGCTCGGGTGCGGGGTTCTCCTGCTTCGGAGCTTCGGGCTGTTCGGGCTGCTGGGCAAATGCCATACCGCCGGCCATCATCATCATCGCGGCCATCATTACAACTGTCTTTTTCATAGCTTTAAGAATTTAGTGGTTAAACTTCATTTTCTCAGTTCTGCGGTCTGTTTCCTTTCCGTTTCTGTTCTTCTGAAATTCAAGCCCTATGCCATGCGGACAGACAATCTGCAACGCACTGTATTTCAGCCGAAAATACAGCGTGCCGAAAATTCGGGGCATGTGGAAAAAGTGTGGAACCGGAGTGCGGAGTGTGGAATAATTCCACACCCGGGGTGTGGAACGGCGCTATTCGATGCCGTAAAGGTGCAGTTTGTTGTAGAGCGTCTTGCGGTCGATGCCGAGGAGTTTCGCCGCCTGCGACTTGTTGCCGCCCGCCGCCGCAAGGGCGCGGCGTATCTGCTCCTCCTCCGAGGCGCGGTCGCGCAGCGGAAGGGGCGCCGCAGGGGATTCCGCCGCCGGACCGCCCGTAATCTCTCCCGGCAGGTCGCGGCAGGTGATGTATTCGCCCGCGGCGAGCAGCGTCGCCGAAAGCACCGTGTTTCGCAACTGACGCAGGTTGCCCGGCCACTCGTAGGCGGCAAGGGCCGCCGCGGCCGCCGGATCGAATCCCACGATCCGCTTGTCCAGTTCGCGGTTGGCCTGATCGAGGAAGAAATCGGCATAGAGCGGAATATCCTCGCGCATCTGCCGCAGGCAGGGCATGCGGAGTGTGAAGGAGTTGATGCGGTGGTATAGGTCGGCGCGGAACGTCCCGCGTGCGATGGCCGCTTCGAGGTCCTCGTTGGTCGCGGCCACGAGACGGATGTCGACGGGAATCTCCCGGTTGCTGCCCACGGGGCGGATGCGCCGCTCCTGCAGGGCGCGCAGCAACTGCACCTGCGTCTCGTAGGTGAGGTTGCCCACCTCGTCGAGGAAAAGCGTGCCGCCGTCGGCCGCCTCGAAAGCCCCCGTCTTGTCGGAAAGGGCTCCGGTGAACGAACCTTTGACGTGCCCGAAGAACTCCGAGGCCGCCAGCTCGCGGGGAATGGCCCCGCAATCGACCGCCACGAAGGGTTTTCCGGCCCGCTTGCTCTCCCGGTGGACCAACTGCGCCACATGCTCCTTGCCCGTGCCGCTCTCGCCGTTCACCAGCACCGACATATTGGTCGGAGCCACCAGCCGGATGTGTTCGTACAACTGCCGCGCGGCGTCACTGCGCCCCTCGATATAATTGAGCGTCCCGCCCGAAGCCCCTTTTGCGGACTGCGGGGCCGGTTTTGCCGCCGGAGTTTTCGGTGCAGGCGTGTCCAGCGCCTCGCGTATCTTTTTCAGCAGTTCGTCGGGATTCACCGGCTTGGCCACATAGTCGCAGGCGCCGAGTTTCATGCACCGCACGGCATTCTGTATCTCGGCGTAACTCGTCATCACGATCACCGGCGCCGTCACGCCCGCCCCGGCCATCCATTGCAGCAGGGCGATACCGTCCTCGTCGGGCAGACGCATATCGCTCAGCACCAACGAGAATCCGCCGGCTCCGAGGGCTGTTCTGGCCGCCGCTACCGACGAGGCGGTCTCGACCCCGAAACCGCGCTTCGAAAGCCATGTGCGCAGCATCAGGGCAAAGGTGATGTCGTCGTCTACGATCAGGATACGCTCTTCCATAACGCTACAAAGTTATCGTTTTTTCAGCTTCCGCGACAATCGCGCGGATTTTTTCGACCGCCGCGCGCAATTCACCGCACAGCGTGTCGGTCAGGGGCCCTTCGTGGTTCTCGGCCCGGCGCAGGATGTCGGCGACTTCCGCCGCACCGAGCATCGTGAAGATCGGCAGCATCTTGTGCGACAGGGCCCTTACCGCTGTCGCATCGCCGCTTCCGACCGCCTTTTCGAGCTCCCGGACATTGGCCGCAGTCTGTTCGGCGAAAGAGGCCAGAATATTCCGCGCCGCACCGGCATCGTCCCCCGCATAGACCGTCAGGGGGTCGAAATTCGTCCCCGACGCCGGAACCGGCGGTTCGTCCCCTTCCGCAACCGCCCCGCCGCAGACCGCACGGACCACGGCGACCAGTTCGCTGTAGGTGAACGGTTTGCGAAGGCATCCCGCAAATCCGCGGGCCGTAAAATCCGCAGCATCCAGCTCCCCGCGGGCCGACACGGCGACCACGCACAACGCGGGATCGACTCCATGCACGGCCGCCAGCACGCTGAATCCGTCGGCCGAAGGCATCTGTATATCGGTCAGCACCAAATCGAACCGCCCGTCGGCGACCAGTCTGGCGGCATATTCGGGATACTGGCAGCACTCGGCGCCGATCCCCGCCCGGCGGCACATCGCGGCGGTCATCTCCAACTGCAACGGGTCGTCGTCGACCAACAGCACCCGCAGTCCCGGCTGAGGCGAAGCCGGTTCCTGCACCTCCGGGGGCACCGCCGCAGGTCCGGCCTCCCCGACGGGCACCGACACGATGAATTTGCTCCCCTCACCGAGACGGCTTTCGAGCGAAATAGTCCCCTCCAACAGCTTCACGAGACGGTCGACGATCGACAGCCCCAGTCCGAACCCGTCAACGCCCTGCGCCGAACTCAGCCGCACGAACTCCCCGAAAATCCGTTCCTTCTCCTCGCGGCCGATGCCGCGGCCCGTATCGCGGACCGAGAAGACCAGCCGTCCCTGCCGGACGTCCGCGCGGAGCGTCACGGAACCTTCGTTCGTAAATTTCAACGCATTGGAGATCAGGTTGTCGGCGATCTGGCGGATGTGGAAAGCATCGCCCATGACCGTCCGCGCGGCATCCGGCCCCGTTTCCAGCCGCAGTTCCAGCCCTTTGGCCGCTGCGGCGGCGGCAAACCCCGCCCGAATGGTCTCGAACAACTGCGCCGGGCTGAAGGCCACCCGGTTCACCTCGATCTTGTTGATATCCAGCCGGTAGAAATCCAACAGACTGTTGACCAGCGCCAGCAGGTGTTCGGAAGAGTCTTTCATGTTGTGCAGGTAGAGTTCCTGCCGCTTGTCGGCGGTCAGCCGCGACAGCAGGTCGATGTAACCCATCACCGACCCCAGCGGAGCCTTGATGTCGTGCGTGATGGCCAGCATCAGCTTCTCGCGGGCGGCCAGTAGCGCCTCCTTGTCGCGGTTGGCCTGCTCCAGCTCCCGGCGGTAGCGGTTGCTGCGGCTGATGTCGCGCCAGAGCATTCCGACGAACAACAGCATGAGCACCACGGCCCCGATGGCCACGCCGCCCAGCACGCGCGACGACCGCCGGCGGAAAGCCTCCGTCTGCTCGATGCGCCGCATCAGGAACTCCGTGTCCTCGGCCTCGAAGTCCATGATAAGACGATATATCTTCGTATTGACCAGCTCGTTGCTGTAACTCAGCCGCAGTCCCTCCTGCCATGCATGGTCGTAGATGTCCAGACGGTTGCTCGTGACGCTGTCCTGCAGGGCCCTCAGCACCAGCGTGATGGTGTCCTTCACCGATCCGGCGGGCACCACGGGGGCTACCAGTTCGCGGCGGGAGATCACCACGCTCGAATCCTCTTTCGGCGGGCTGAACAGGTCGCCCAGCCGCTGGAAGAAACGCCGCCGGGCCCGCGGCACGGCCGTCGTGTCCTGCTTCACGACGCGGCGGAACGGCGTCGTATCGGCCACAATCCCCTGCTGGGGACCGATCAGGTCACGGATGTTCTTGTCCAGCAGGCTGGCCGTGGACCCGGCGCGGATCGAACGCCGCAGGCTCATCGTGCGCCGCTCCTTGTCGGCCAACAGCCGCGTGATGCTGTCCAGACGCATCGTCTGCAACGAATCCCGGTCGTCGGCCAGCGACCGCAGCGAGTCGATGCAGCCCCTCACGGTACGCAATTCGCGTTTGTAACGCGCCTCGTAGGACTGGTAGCCGGCGATCATCAACTGGCCGTAACTTTCGGCCTGATAGAGGTGGTAAAGGGTCCGGTTTACGGCGCTGCGCTTGGTCTGCAACAGCGTGTAACTGCTGTCGGGAGCGGAAAAACGGACCGCCACACGGTAGACATAGCCCACCGCGAGCACACAGACCGCGATCAGCAGGACATAGCCTGCGACCATCTTCGCCTTGACGAATTTCGACTCCTTCACAGCGTCAAATATAGTGAAAGGTGAGTTCAATGCCAAACCCGTCCGGAGATCCCCGAACCGCATTCCGAAGCGGCCCGGGGATTCCGCAGGGAGGGCAAATACAAATATTTATCGTTTTTCGATAAATATTTTTTGATATTCAAAATTTGTTCCTATATTTGTCGCCGTAACGATCCGAAAAAACAAACATTCTGCGACTATGGATTTACTCACAGTAGAACACGTCACCAAACGCTATGCCTCGCACACGGCGCTCGACGACGTATCGCTCGCCATCCCCCAAGGCTCGGTCTACGGACTGCTGGGCCCCAACGGAGCGGGCAAAACGACCCTGATACGCATCATCAACCGCATCACGGCGCCCGATTCGGGCCGCGTGCTGTTCGGCGACCGCGAAATCGCCCCGGAAGATGTCTACCGCATCGGCTATCTCCCCGAGGAGCGCGGCCTCTATAAAAAGATGAAGGTGGGCGAACAGGCCGTCTTCTTCGCCCGCCTCAAGGGACTTTCGCGCCGCGAAGCCGTCGTGCGGCTGAAGGAGTGGTTCATCCGGTTCGGCATTCAGGACTGGTGGGACAAGAAGGTCGAGGAGCTCTCGAAGGGCATGGCCCAGAAGGTGCAGTTCATCGTCACGGTGCTCCACGAACCCAAACTGCTGATCTTCGACGAACCCTTCTCGGGATTCGACCCCATCAACGCCAACCTGCTGAAAGACGAGATACTGGGACTGCGCGACAAGGGGGCTACGGTCATCTTCTCGACGCACAACATGTCCTCCGTGGAGGAGATCTGCGACCACATCACGCTCATCAACAAGTCGCGCAACATCCTCTCGGGCAAGGTCGACGACATCCGCCGCCGTCACGGGTCGAACATCTTCGAAGTGGCCTACCGGGGTGACGAAGCCGTCCTGCGGCAGGCCGTCGCCGGACGCTGCGAGATACTCGACGGGACACAGGAGGAGTCGGTCTACCGGATGATCAAGCTCCACGTCGACAACGACGCCGAGGTGCGCGGGGTGATTTCGGCCGTCAACGAAGCCGTCGAACTGCGCTCGTTCCGCGAGATCATCCCCTCGATGAACGACATTTTCATAAGGGCCGTCAACGGCAAACTCTAAAACGAAAAACGCCATGTCCAACATATCCATCATTATCCAGCGCGAGTTCAACGAGCGCGTACGCAAGAAATCCTTCATCATCACCACGCTGCTGATGCCGCTGCTGATGATCGCCCTGATGGCCGCCCCGGCGCTCATCATGCAGTTCTCGCGGGGCGACGAGAAAGTCATCGCCGTCATCGACGAGAGCGGCCTGATAGCCCCGAAGCTCGAAAGCGACGAGGAGGTCCGCTTCGAAGCCACGGAACTTCCGACCGAGGAGGCCCGCAGGGAGCTGACCGAAAAGTTCGGCGTGCTCTGGATCGGCGGCGACATTCTGGAAAATCCCAACAACGTCCGCCTCTACGCCAACTCCTCGTCGTCGCTCTCCCTCGAAAGCAACATCACGGGGCAGATCGAGCGCATCCTCGAGGCCGAGAAACTCAAGGCCTACAACATCGAAAACCTCTCGCAGATTCTCGAACAGGTCAAAACCAAGGTCAATATGCAGACCTTCCGCAACGACAAGTCGCAGGAGGAGGACACGCAGGCGCAGTCGTCGGCCGTGGCCACGGGCGTGGGCTATGTGCTGGGATTCATTCTCTACATGTTCCTGCTGATCTACGGCTCGATGGTCATGCAGTCGGTGATCGAGGAGAAGAACAACCGCGTACTGGAGGTGATGGTCTCGTCGGTCCGCCCGTTCGACCTGATGATGGGCAAAATCCTCGGCGTGGCCTCGGTGGCCATCGTGCAGGTGCTGATCTGGGGCGTGCTGATCGCCGGAGTCGGGGCCCTCGTGATGCCCCACCTGATGCCCGAAGACGTGATGGCGGGCGCCCAAGCCATGCAGCAGGGTATGCCCGACGCAGCTTCGATGACCGACATGAACCCCGAAATGCTGCAGGCCGTGGCCGCCATGACCGATCTGGGCTATATCGTCAAGATTTTCGCCAGTCTGCTGCTGTTCGTCTTCGGCGGCTACCTGCTCTACTCGGCGATGTTCGCCGCCGTGGGCTCGGCCGTGGACAACGTGCAGGACGCCTCGCAACTGCAAATGCCCATCACGCTGCCGATTATTCTGGCCCTGCTGATGATGTTCGTCGTCATCCGCGACCCCAATTCGCAGATGGCCTTCTGGTTCTCGATCATCCCGTTCACCTCGCCGATCGTCATGATGGCCCGCATCCCCTACGACATTCCGCTGTGGGAGATCGTCCTCTCGCTCGTGGTGCTCTACGGCTCGTTCGTGGGCATGGTGTGGGTCGCCTCGAAGATCTACCGCGTGGGTATCTTCATGTACGGCAAAAAACCGTCGCTCAAAGAGCTGTTCAAATGGATTCGGTACAAGTATTGAGTTTTTTCCGTTAGCGGAATAACAGATTTACTGAAAATTTTCATAAATTTGTCCCGGATTAGGCTTTACCGAAAATCATTTCAACAAAATACTTAAAAATCAAACAGCTATGATCTCGATCGACAACTACGATTTCAAAGGCAAACGCGCGATCATCCGCGTGGATTTCAACGTGCCCCTCAACGAGAAGGGCGAAGTGACCGACGACACGCGCATCCGCGCCGCCATGCCCACCGTCAAGAAGGTGCTCGCCGGCGGCGGTTCGGTGATCCTGATGTCGCACATGGGACGCCCCAAGAAGAACCCCGATCCCAAGTATTCGCTCGAGCAGATCGTTCCCGCCGTCGAGAAGAACCTCGGCGTGAAGGTCCTCTTCGCCGGCGACTGCATCGGTGAGAAGGCCGCCGAAATGGCCAAGAACCTCAAACCCGGACAGGTCATGCTGCTCGAAAACCTGCGTTTCTACGCCGAGGAGGAGGGCAAGCCCCGCGGTCTGGCCGAAGACGCCACCAAGGAGGAGAAGGACGCCGCCAAGAAAGCCCTGAAAGAGGGTCCGCAGAAGGAGTTCGTCAAGAAGCTCGCTTCGTATGCCGACTGCTACATCAACGACGCGTTCGGCACGGCCCACCGCAAGCACGCCTCGACCTATCTGATCGCCAAGCAGTTCCCCAACGACAAGATGTTCGGCTACCTGATGGAGAAAGAGGTGAAGGCCATCTCCTCGCTGATGGAGGCCCCGGCACATCCGTTCTGCGCCATCATCGGCGGTTCGAAAGTGTCGTCGAAGATCGGCGTCATCAAGGCCCTGATCGAGAAGGTCGATTCGATCGTCATCGGCGGCGGCATGACCTACACCTTCGCAGCCGCACAGGGCGGCAAGGTCGGCGACTCGATCTGCGAGCCCGACATGTTCCCCGTAGCGCTCGAGATCCTCGAGCTGGCCAAAAAGAAGGGCGTAGAGCTGGTGATGTCCCCCGACGCACTGATCGCCGACGCATTCTCGGCCGACGCCAACACCAAGGAGGCTCCGGCCAACGACATTCCCGACGGCTGGGAAGGTCTGGACATCGGCTCGGAAGGCAAGAAGGTCTTCCGCGACCACATCCTGAGCTGCAAGACCATCCTCTGGAACGGCCCCGTGGGCGTGTTCGAGATCGACAAGTTCGCAACCGGCTCGAAGGAGGTGGCGCTGGCCATCGCCGAAGCCACCAAGAAGGGCGCCTACTCGCTCATCGGCGGCGGCGACTCGGTAGCCTGCATCAACAAGTTCGGTCTGGCCGATCAGGTATCGTATATCTCGACGGGCGGCGGCGCGCTGCTCGAATACATCGAGTTCGGCGACCTGCCCGGCGTTGCGGCTATCCGCGAGTAAACCGGACGTCCCGAAACAATCATCCGAGCGGGGGCTTCCGGTTTACCCGGAGGTCCCCGTTCTGTTAAAAACCCGAACAATATGAAAAAAATTATTCTCTTCGCAGCAACAATGGCCTGTATGACAGCCTGCCAGAATACCCCGAAGACCCCGGCGATCGACATGGCCAACTTCGATCTTTCGATAGCCCCCAACGCCGACTTCTACGAGTACGCCACAGGCGGCTGGCAGAAGAACAACCCCCTGAAACCCGAATATTCGCGTTACGGATCGTTCGACATCCTGCGCGACAACAACGAGACGCGCATCAACGAGCTCTTCTCCGGCATGACCAAGCAGACGGCACAGCCGGGAAGCGTCGAGCAGAAGATCTCGGACCTCTACAAAATGGGCCTCGACTCGGTGCGCCTGAACGCCGAGGGCGCCGCCCCGATCAAGGCCGCCGTGGAGGAGATCCTCGCGCTCGGCGACCGTGCGCAACTGACCGCCGCCGTAGCCAAGCTCCACACCTCGATCGCCAACCCGTTCTTCGGCATAGGTGTGCAGTCCGACCTGATGAACAGCGACATCAACGCCCTCTACGCTTCGCAGCCGAGCCTGATGATGGGTGACCGCGACTACTACCTCGACGCCGAGAACGAGTCGATCCGCACCGCCTACAAGGAGTATCTGGGTAAGATTTTCCGGCTGGCAGGCGTTCCGGAGGCCGACATCGAGAAGGCCGTCGCCGGCGTGATGTCGATCGAGACGAAACTCGCCGAGAAGAACTGGTCGAGCGTCGAGCTGCGCAACATCCCCGCCATGTACAACCCCACGTCCAAGGCCGATTTCGAGAAGGCTTACGACGCCATCGACTGGGCCGAATACTACAAGACAATGGGCATCGGCGATTTCGAACAGATCATCGTGACGACCCCCTCGGCGCTGGCCAACGCCAACTCTCTGATGAAGACCGCTCCGCTGGACGACATCCGTTACTATCTGGCCGCACAGTACATCGACGCCGCGACCAGCTACCTGAGCGACGACTTCATCAACGCTTCGTTCGACTTCTACGGACGCGCCATGTCGGGCAAGCAGGAGCAGAAGCCCCGCTGGAAGCGCGCCATGTCGGTGCCCAACAGCACCCTCGGCGAAGCTGTCGGCGAGATGTATGTCGCCAAGTATTTCCCCGAGAAGGACAAGGTCCGCATGATGGAGATGGTCAAGAACCTGCAGACGGCGCTTTCGCAGCACATCGCCGGTCTCGACTGGATGTCCGACGCCACCAAGGCCAAGGCACAGGAGAAGCTCTCGGCATTCACCGTGAAGATCGGCTATCCCGACAAGTGGAAGGATTATTCGACGCTCGCGATCGACCCCTCGAAGAGCTACTGGGAGAACATCGTCGAGGCCAACAAGTGGTACACGGCCGACAACATCGCCGAGCTGGGCAAACCCGTGGATAAGGACGAGTGGCACATGACCCCGCAGACGGTCAACGCCTACTACAACCCCACGACCAACGAGATCTGTTTCCCGGCCGCCATTCTCCAGCCGCCGTTCTACAACCCCGATGCCGACGACGCCGTCAACTACGGAGCCATCGGCGTGGTGATCGGCCACGAGATGACCCACGGATTCGACGACCAAGGCCGCAACTTCGACAAGGACGGCAACATGAACAACTGGTGGACCGAAGAGGATGCCGCCGCGTTCAAGGCCAAAACGGAGATTCTGGTCAAGCAGTTCGACGCCATCGAGGTGCTTCCCGCCAAGGATGGCCAGCCCGCGGTATTCGCCAACGGCGCCCTCTGTCTGGGCGAGAACATCGCCGACCAAGGCGGTCTGCGCGTAGCCCGCACGGCTTACCGCAACTCGCTCGAAGGCAAGGAGGCTCCCGCCCCGATCGACGGTTTCACCCCCGAACAGCGTTTCTATCTGGGTTACGCCACGCTGTGGGCCCAGAACATCCGCGACGAGGAGATCGCCCGCCTCACGAAACTCGACGTACACTCGCTGGGCAAATGGCGCGTAAACGCCTCGCTGCGCAACCTGCAGGACTTCTACGACGCCTTTTCGATCACCGACGGCGCGATGTTCATGCCCGAAGAAGAGCGCGTCATCATCTGGTAACCCCCGCCTAAGAGGCGGGTTTTAGGGGCGAAGGGTACTCACCGGGATTCCGGTCCGGTTCTGCGCTACCGCCCGGCTAAGAGGCAGGTTTTAGAGGGCGATGCCGGGTCATCGGATTTCCGAGCCAATGTTTCGCACCCTGCCAAATTAAGAAAAGCGTCCGGAAATTCCCGGACGCTTTTCTGTTTTCAAAGTTAAAACCCAATCAATAAAACGTCCCCTTCGGAGCAAAGATCGCATAGCCGAAATTGAAGGTCAGGTACATGTTCTTCCAGTTCTGCACTTCGTATTTCGTCAGGGCGAGGCTCACGGGGCCGATCGGGGTGTGGTAGACAAACGACGCCTCGGCGACGTAGTGCCAGCGCCGGTCGGGCTCCCCGAGCGGGTTGAAGTCGCGCTTGTCCCGGTACATGGCGTAGAAACCCGTGCGGAAGAAGAAATTGGGCATCAAATCGAAGGTCGGCATCAGCCCGCCGGCCACGAAGCGCCGGGCCCGGTAGTCGGGCATGTAGACCATCCGCATGTGCGACACGGGGGCGTAGTCGGGCATCGACATCAGCGTGGCGGACTCGGTCAGGAACGACGGATGGTTCGTCAGGACGGCATCGACGTTGAAGCCGAACGAGAACCAGTTGCAGCCCGGCACGTCGAAAAACTTGTCCCAGGTGAAACGCCCTCCGAACCACTGGCGGCCTTCGCGCGAGATGAAACGCCCCGAATCGTAGGGCTGGTACTTGTCGCGTCCGGTGACGAAAATAGCCGAGAGCTGCAAGTCCGAACCCCGCCGGGGATAGAGGAACTTGTCGAGCGTATTGCGGGCGATCCCGGCCCGCAGGCCGAAGAACGAGAAGCGCGAATGGTCGGTGTCGTCGGCGAACAGCACGTCCGAATCGTAGCGGTAGTTGACGTGTCCGGCGTTGGCGCGCAGCGTGAAGACGCTGCGGTGGGTCAGCGGCAGGCCCGCGGCCGTGGAGAAGAAACTCTCGCTGTTCTTGACCTGCTCGGCATTGCGGACTTTGGTGACGTTGCCGAAATAGCCGTGGCGGAAGTTGCGGACCGCAAAGTTGTAGGAGTAGTCGAGGAAGATCGGTTTCCATGCGTAGAAATCCGTGCGGCCGCCGACCGCACCCCATGTATAGATCGGTCCCAGATAGAGGTCGGCTCCCAACTGCTGCGACACGCGGCCGATCCAGTGGTGGTTGATGCCGATGTAGGCTTGGTTGAAGGCCGTCGAGGAGATGTTTCCGCCAACGGTGATCTTGAAGTTGGGCCGCGTGCCGAACCGGGCTTCGAACGAATAGCCCTTCCGGACCGAATCGTAGCGCACGACGGGGAAACCCATCGTGAATTCGCCGCCGGCAAGCACCTCGAAGAGATTGTCTTTCAGCTCCTCGAATCCCATCGGCCGCTGGATGCCCGGCGTACGGCGGTCCACCTGCACGAAATCGCGGATATATTCCCGTTGGGCGCGTTTCAGCCCTTCGAGTTTGTAGTCGTTGAAAACCAGCGGCGGGCACCTCTTGCGGAACGCCTCGCGGCGCTCTGCATAGTATGCCGAGTCGCGCCGCTCCCCGACCTTTTCGAGCAGTTGCGGCATCGCCGCCATGGCGTCCTCGTAACCCGCATCCATGATCGCTTCGGCCTGATCGAAGTCGAGCATGTTGACATCCACGGCGCGGCGGATCGTGATGCTGCGATCTTCGGGCAGCGTATAGTCGGTTTCGTGCATCGCCAGCATGAAGGCCTGATCCATGATGTTGTTCCGCTCGCTGGGCGGGGTGTTACCCTCGGTGCAGATCGACCCGACGATCAGGTCGGGCCGGAAATCCCGGTCGAGGGGCTTCCAAGGGAAGTTATCGTAAATACCGCCGTCGAAGAGCAGCATCGAATCGACTTTCATCGGTCTGAAAACCAACGGGATGGACATCGACGAGCGGACCGCCTCGCTCAGATCGCCGCGGCGCATCACCACCGGCCCGCGGCTGTTCATGTCGCTGGCCACGCAGAGGAACGGGACCATCAGGCGGTCAAAATCGCCGTCCGCGGCGGCTGTCGCCGGGGCGAACAGCTCCGTGAGAGCCATGTCGATCTGCGTCGAGGAGATCAGGTTCCGGGGGGCCCGCAGCCGCTTCCCGGCGGGTCCTTCGACGTCGATGCGCATGCTCAGGAAGCCGGGATTATTGCCCAACTGCCGGTAATAGGCCATGTAGCGGTTGGGGTCGATGCGCCCCGAGACCCACTCGCGGACCACGCCGGAGCTGACGATCGCCCGCATCTCCGCCGGGGAGTATCCTGCGGCGTACATGGCCGCGATGATCGAGCCCATCGAGGTTCCGGCCACATAATCGATCGGCACGCCGTTCTGCTCGAGCGCCTCCAGAACGCCGATATGGTAAAGCCCCTTCGCGCCGCCGCCGCTCATCACGACCCCGACCTTCTGGGCCGAGGCGGGGAGCGCGGCCAGCAGGAGCGTCAGGACAAATGAGCCGATTTTACGCAACATATCTCAATTTTTTTATAACTTTGCACATTACTACGATATCTCTCAAAAGTAGGCAAAAAAGAAACACGAGCAAAATATGATCGACAAAATCAATGAACTCCTCCGACGAGTCGAGGAGTTTAAGCCCAAAGCCGCCGCCGAGATCGAGGAGTTCCGCATCAAAATCCTCGGCAAGAAAGGCGAGCTGACCGCCCTGATGGAGGAGTTCAAAACGGTAGCCCCCGAACTCAAACGCGATCTGGGACAGCAGTTGAACCGCCTCAAAAACGAGGCCACGGAGCGCATCAACACCCTGCGCGAGGAGTTGCAGAACGCCGTGGCGGACAATTCCGCCCGGACGGACGACCTGACGCGCCCCGGCTCGGCCGAACACCTCGGGTCGCGTCACCCGATCTCGCTGGTCAAGAACCAGATCGTCGAGGTCTTTTCGCGGCTGGGCTACACGGTGGCCGACGGCCCGGAGATCGAGGACGACTGGCACGTTTTCTCGGCCCTGAACTTCCCGCCCGAGCACCCGGCACGCGACATGCAGGACACGTTCTTCATCGAGAAGGACCCCGACATCCTGCTGCGCACGCACACTTCGTCGATTCAGGTCCGCACGATGGAGCACCAGAAGCCTCCCATCCGCGTCATCTGCCCCGGCCGCGTGTTCCGCAACGAAGCCATTTCGTACCGCGCACACTGCATCTTCCACCAGATCGAGGGCCTCTACATCGACGAGGGGGTCTCGTTCGCCGACATGAAGCAGTCGCTGCTCTACTTCGCCAAGGAGGTTTTCGGCGAGCAGACCGCGATCCGCATGCGGCCGTCGTATTTCCCCTTCACGGAGCCTTCGGCCGAGGTCGACGTCTCGTGCAACCTCTGCGGCGGCAAGGGGTGTCCGGTCTGCAAGGGCACCGGATGGCTGGAGATCATGGGCTGCGGCATGGTGGACCCGAACGTTCTGAAAGCCAACGATATCGACCCCGAAAAATACGCGGGATTCGCCTTCGGCATGGGTATTGAGCGCATTGCCATGCTCAAATACGGCGTGAAAGACCTGCGTCTCTACTTCGAGAACGACGTGCGGTTCCTCCACCAGTTCGACGAAGCGCTCTAAATACCCCTGCCCATGAAACGCCTGACAGCGATAACGCTTTTCTGCCTGCTCTTCTTTTCGGCATTCGTCGCCGGGAAGGGCTCTCCGGAAGCGCCCGGATACCCTGATTCGCTGCGCAGCGTGTGGCTCTACACCGAGGGAATCAAGCAAAACGTCATTTCGGGCGATACGGCCCGGGCCCGGAAGCTGTTCCGCGAAGCGATCCTGAACGATTCGACCTACGCCCCGGCCTACTACGAACTGGCCGGCAGCATCCTCGAATCGTCGCCCGATGAGGCCGTGGAGCTGGCCCGCCGCGCTTTCCGGCTCGACACCGCGAACAAGTGGTACCACCAGTTCTACGGGCAGGCGTTGATTATGTCCAACCGCCTCGACGAAGCGCTGAAAGTCTACCGCCGCCTGCTGGAGAACGACCCCAAGGACCCGGACAACTACCGCATCGTGGCGGCCCTTTACGAGCAGAAACGATCGCCTTTCATGGCCCTCGCGACGCTCGATTCGGCGGAGCTGCGCTTCGGCCGCATACCGCTGCTGAGCGCCATGAAACGGCGTATGCTGGTGGCTACGAACCAGATCGGCAAAGCCGTCGACGAAGCCCGTGCGATGGTCGAAGCCGCCCCCTACGAGGTGCAGCACCACATCGTGCTGGCCGACCTCTACGGCGTCGACGGCAAGGATTCGCTGGCCCTCGCCGAGTACAGCCGGGCGTTGCAGATCGACTCCACGAACGTTCAGGCGCTGATGGCGCTGGCCGATTTCCACACCGCACGGCAGGATTACCGGTCGCTGCTGGCCGTCACCCGGAAGCTCTTTCTCTCGGACGTCGTGCCGCTCGAGACGAAGATCAAACGCTTCGAACAGTTCACCTCCGACACACGCTTCTACCGCGAATATTATTTCCAACTCAACGACTTGGCTTCGACCCTCGCCATCCGCTATCCCGGGGATAAGCGCGTCGTGGAGCTCTACGCCGGCCATCTGATCGCCTCGGGCGAACTGGAGCAGGCCCTCGCGCTCTACAAGAACCGCCTCGGAGACCAACCGCCGGTGGAGGATTTCTACCGGTCGGTGATCGACATCGAAACCTACCTCCAGCACCCCGACTCGGTGGAGAAATACGTCATCCGGGCTCTGGAGCTCTTCCCCGACAAGATCGACTTCCACATCTCGAAAGGGCATGTGATGAACAGTTCGAAACAGTACGGACTGGCGGTCAAAGCCTACAAGGAGTCGCTCCGCTATGCCGACACCGATTCGCTGCGGGGCGTGATCTGGGGCATGATCGGCGACACATGGCACCAGCAGGCCGCCGCGGGACTCCCCGAGTGGGACGAGAGCCGTGCGGCCAAAGAGGGCCGTTCGGGTCCCTACCGCAAAGCCATGAAGGAGTGTTACAAGGCCTACGAGCGCAGCTTGGCATACCGTCCCGACAACCCGATGGTGCTCAACAACTACGCCTATTTCCTCTCGCTGGAGGAGCGGGACCTCGAACGGGCGCTCTCGATGTCGAGCCGCGTGGTGGCGCTCACCGACAACAACCCGACCTATCTGGATACCCATGCGTGGGTACTCTTCAAGCTGGGACACACGGACGAAGCCAAAAAGGTCCTGCAAAAGGCCGTGGCGCTCGACGGACAGAAAAGCCCCGAACTGATGGTTCACTACGGCGATATCCTCCACGAGCTGGGCGAGCAGTTCATGGCCGAAGTTTACTGGAAACGCGCCCTTGAAAAGGGATACGACGCCCGGCAGATCGAACTGCGGCTGAAACAACCCGCCAAGAACGTCAAAACCGCCGAATAATCCGCCCATGAGACCCCTCCGCATACTGATCCCCGCGTTCCTGCTCTTCTCCCTCGCCGCCGTGGCCCAGCAGACCATGGACAACCGCATCGAGGCGCAGAAGAAGGTCATCGCGGCCCTCGAAAAACGGATCGCCACCGAGGAGCGGGAGATTTCGAAGCTCCAGAAGGGCCGTTCGGACTCCGAGGAACGGGTCCGCCGTCTGGCGCGCCAGATCGACTCCCGGAACCAACTGCTCGACGAAACCGAGAAGCAGGCCCGCCTGCTGCGCGAGGAGATCGCCCGCACGGACAGCGTGGCCGGAAACCTCTCGGCAACGCTCAGCCGCGACCGGGCGCAGTACGGCGAAATGGTGCGCGAAGCCTACCGCAACTACAAGCACAACAACTACCTGACGTTCCTCTTCTCGTCGCGCGACTTCACGGACGTGGCCCGCAAGATCACCGCCCTGCGCGAAGTTGCCTCACTGCGCGAACGCAAGCTGCGCGACATCGAGGAGCTGACCGTTCAGGTCGGCCGCGAAAAGGAGGAGCTCGACCGACGCAAGCAGTCGCTCGACTCGGTGACGCGGAACCTCTCGGCCCAGCGCGAAAAGCTCCAGCGCGACGCCCGCAACGCCAAAGCCAGCATCCGCTCCCTGTCACAGAAGGAGAAGCAGGCCCTCCAGCGCAAAATTTCGCAGGAGCAGCAGCTCGACGTGGCGATCGGCGAACTGCGCAAACTCACGAAGGGCAACACCGAGGGCGCTTCGTTCTCGACGAAAACCTCGGGATTGCGGCTCCCCGTCACAGCCGGGCGTGTGAAACGCTACAAGGAGAACATGGCCGAGATAGCGGGGCCGAAGGGCGCCCATGTGATTTCGATCTACGACGGCAAGGTCGTCGACATCAAACGCAACCGCATCACCAACAAATACGACGTTTATGTGGCCCACGGCGAGTATATAACCTCCTATGCCAACATGGGGACGATCTGCGTCGAAAAGGGCCAGAAAGTGGCAAGAAACGCACAGTTGGGAACCATCGGCTCGTCGGTCGATGTGATGACCATGGAAACCGAATACAAACTCGTCTTCGGCATCTACCCGCCCAATCCCGGGCAGAAGATGCGGGCCGAGGACTGTTTCAAATAAAACCGCCGGTCCCTGCGGTTCGTCCCGGCGACCGGCACGGCATCCGCCCCGGCTCCGAAACCCCGGGACGGACGCGACTTAACAATAACGAAAAAATGGCTGTCAGATACTATACCGACGACTGTTCCTACCGCCTGCCGCAGAAACGCCTCACGGCCCGGTGGCTCCACGATGTGGCCGAGGCCGAAGGTTACACGCTGGGCGACGTCACCTACATCTTCTGCTCGGCGCAGCGCCTGCTGGAGATGAACCGCCAATACCTCGGGCACGACTATTTCACCGATGTCATCACGTTCGACTACAGCGACCGCAAAGACACGCGGATCGTTTCGGGCGACATCTTCATCGACATCGAGACCGTGGCCGACAATGCCCGCCAATACGGTTTCACAGCCTTGCAGGAGATGCGCAGGGTAGTGGTCCACGGGGTGCTGCACCTCTGCGGTCAGGGCGACAAGACGCCCCGCACCAATGCACAGATGCACCGCAAAGAGGATAAATACCTGAAATTCTGGGAGAAAAAACTATGACGCTCGATTACGACATTATCGTTATCGGCGGCGGACACGCCGGATGCGAGGCCGCCTCGGCCGCCGCACGATTGGGTTCGCGCACGCTGCTGCTCACGATGGACATGGACAAAATGGCAGCCATGTCGTGCAACCCGGCAGTCGGAGGAGTGGCTAAAGGACAGATTGTCAGAGAGATAGATGCATTAGGCGGCCAAATGGGTCGCATCACCGACCTCACGACCATCCAGTTCCGGATGCTCAACCGGTCGAAGGGCGCCGCGATGTGGAGCCCCCGGGCACAATGCGACAAGACCCGCTTCTCGGAGGAGTGGCGTCACACGCTCGAAAACACTTGGAACCTCTATATCTGGCAGGATGCGGCGACCGAACTGCTGTTCGACGACAATGCCGCACAACCGACCCCCCCGGGCGCAGACTCGGATCCGAAGCAGGATAACCTCCGGTCCCCCCGTATTACGGGAGTGCGAACCCGCATGGGAGTCCAATTCACCTGCCGCGCCGTCGTGCTCACCTCGGGAACTTTCCTCGGAGGACTGATGCACTGCGGCGCCTCGCATGCCGAAGGGGGCAGGCCAGGGGACGCCGCTTCGCACGGCATCACCGAATGCCTCCGGAAAATTGGCTTCGAAACTGGACGCATGAAGACCGGAACCCCGGCGCGTCTCGACGCCCGGACCATCGACTTCGAACGGCTCGAACCCCAATACGGAGACGAAAACCCAGCCAAATTCTCATTTTCCCCGGATACACAGCCGGTCAAAGATCAACTTCCTTGCTTTCTGGTCTACACCTCCTCCGAAGTTCACGACATCCTGCGCAGCGGATTCGACCAGTCGCCGCTGTTCAACGGAACCATCTGCGGCATCGGCCCGCGCTACTGTCCCTCGATCGAGGACAAGCTCCGGACCTTTGCCGACAAGGAGCAGCACCAGCTCTTTCTGGAGCCCGAAGGACGCACGACCAACGAGTATTATCTCAACGGTTTTTCATCGTCGCTGCCTTGGGATGTGCAATGGAAAGCATTGCACAAGATCAAAGGGTTCGAAGATTTGCACATCTACCGTCCCGGATATGCCATCGAATACGACTTTTTTCCGCCCACGCAACTGCACCATTCCCTCGAAACCAAACTGGTTTCAGGACTCTACTTTGCCGGGCAGGTCAACGGAACGACCGGTTACGAAGAGGCCGCAGCACAAGGTCTGATGGCCGGAATCAATGCGCACCGGGCATTGGTAGGGGAGGAGCCGATCGTGTTGAAACGCGACGAAGCCTATATCGGCGTCCTGATCGATGATCTCGTGACCAAGGGAGTCGACGAACCTTACCGGATGTTCACCTCGCGGGCCGAGTATCGCATCCTGCTCCGACAGGACAATGCCGATATCCGGCTGACTCCGTTAGGATATAAAATCGGACTGATTCCGCAGAAAAGATACGAACATTTCGCCAAAAAAAATACGCTCGTAGAATCGCTTGTAGAATTCGCGCGCCGACAGAGCATCAAAGCAGCCGAAATTAACGACTATTTAAAATCGGTAAATTCAGAGCCTTTGACACAGGGCAGGAAGCTCTATGATATCCTGATGCGCAACAATGTTACGTTCGAATCGTTGCAAACAGCACTTCCCAAGCTAAAGAAATTCATCGCCGAAAACGAGATAGATGCAGAGGTAATCGAGGAGGCCGAAATCCAAATTAAATACAAAGGTTACATAGAACGCGAAAAATTCATCGCCGAGAAACTCCATCGCCTTGAAAATATCCTCATCCCGGACGATTTCGACTTTCATTCGATGAATTCCCTGACCATTGAAGCTCGTCAGAAGCTCTCGCGAATTCGACCCACAACGATAGGGCAGGCATCGCGTATTCCCGGAGTATCTCCGGCTGACGTTAATGTCCTGCTAATAAAGTTCGGACGATAAAAGGTTCCACGTGGAACAATAACAAGTAAACAAATCAAGTGTTCCACATGGAACAAAATAACAAAGGTCGCCTTATAGGCGACCTTTGTTATTTATTACAGATACTAATTACAGAACAATCGTACACCAGTCATACTTATCCTCAGCACGACCGTATTGAATATCTTGCAAACGAGTATAAAGTTCCATACAAACTTTGCCTACCTCTTCGCCATATTTATACTCCGCCTTAGTCTGCATATCATACACATAACCAATAGGGGAGATAACAGCCGCCGTTCCGCAGGCGCCACACTCCTCGAAAGTAGCCAGTTCCTCGACCGGAATATGCCGTTCCTCAACAGTCAGCCCCATATCACGGGCGAGCTGACGAAGACTCATATTAGTGATGGAAGGCAGCACAGAAGGAGATTTCGGTGTAATATACTTACCATCCTTAATACCGAAGAAATTGGCAGCACCACACTCCTCTATATACTTATGTTCGGCAGCATCGAGGTACATGATATTGGAATAACCCAATTCATGCCCTTTTTCACCCGAAAGCAGACTGGCCGCATAATTACCGCCGACCTTCACATCGCCTGTTCCACGTGGAGCAGCACGGTCCTGTTCACGGTCGACAGCGACCCGGATCGGCTTGATTCCTCCCTTGAAATAGGCACCAACCGGTGAGCAGTAAACAATCAGCAGAGCTTCCTTGGCAGGCTTCACACCCAGTCCGACCGTCGTTCCGAACATCACGGGACGCAGGTAGAGTGAAGCACCGGTTCCGTAAGGCGGTACGAAACGCTCGTTGCGCCGGACGACTTCGACACAGGCATCGACGATCATTTCGATCGACGGCACCGGCAGGCAAAGACGCTCGGCCGAGGACTGGAGACGCCGCGCATTGTCGGCGACACGGAACAGGCGAATCTTTCCGTCAATGCCGCGGAAGGCTTTCAAACCTTCGAAGAGTTCGATGCCATAGTGCAGGCACGAAGCCGACATGTGCATCTTGATATACTCGTCCTGTGTAACCTCCATCGGGCTCCACTTACCATCGGTGTAGGAGTAGCGGACATTCCAATCGGTCTTGCGATAGTCAAACCCCAAGGCGCTCCAATCTGTTGTTTCCATATCAATAATTGTTAAAGAATTCCAAAAATCATTCGTTTCATTTTGCGCTTATCCGACGACAGCCCCATTGTCGGTCGGTTCTCCGGGCTGCAGCAAACGCAATTTTCCCGAGGCATCTTCCGCCATCAGGATCATACCATTGGAAAGAATACCCTTCAATTCGCGCGGAGCGAGGTTCACCAATACGAGCACCTGCTTGCCGACAAGCTCTTCGGGAGTAAAATATTCGGCGATTCCCGACACGATAACCCGCTTATCGATACCCGTATCGACCGTCAATTTCAGCAATTTTTTGGTTTTTGCGACTTTTTCAACCTCCAAAATCGTCGAAACGCGAATATCCATTTTCTGAAAATCGTCGAACTGAATCATATCCTTTTGAGGCTCAACAGATTGACTCAATTCAGCCGCCTCATTGGCTGCTTTCGTCGCCGCGAGTTTATCCAACTGCCGCTGAATCACGTCATCCTCGATTTTCTCGAACAGCAGGGCTGGTTCCCCGATGGTGTGACCGGCCGGAATCAAGTCCATGGCTCCCAGCCGTTCCCAACTGAATTTCTCAACCGCGAGCATTCCGAGAATCTTCCCCGCCGAAAAAGGCATGAAAGGTTCGATGGCAACGGCTGTATTCGCCGTGATTTGCAGGGCGATATTGAGGATCGTCTCCACCCGCTTGGGATCGGTCTTGATTACCTTCCAAGGTTCGGTGTCGGCAAGGTATTTATTGCCGATGCGCGAGATATTCATGGCATCTTTCAGCGCCTCGCGGAACCGGTAATTCTCGATATTCGCCTCGAGCGAAGCCTTCACGGCGGCCACCTCGGCAATGGTCTGACGGTCGTAATCATTCAGTTCGCCGCAGGCCGGAACCTTGCCGTCATAATATTTCTGCGTCAGCACCAGCGCCCGGTTGACGAAATTGCCCAGCACAGCCACCAGCTCGTTGTTATTACGGGCCTGAAAATCCTTCCATGTAAAGTCGTTGTCCTTGGTTTCGGGGGCGTTGGCGCACAGCACATAACGCAGTACATCCTCCTTGCCGGGGAACTCCTCGAGGTACTCATGGAGCCACACGGCCCAGTTGCGCGAGGTCGAAATCTTGTCGCCCTCGAGGTTCAGGAACTCATTGGCCGGAACGTTCTCGGGCAGGATGTAATCGCCGTGCGCCTTGAGCATCGCGGGGAACACGATGCAGTGGAACACGATGTTGTCCTTGCCGATAAAGTGCACCATCTTGGTGTCCTCCGACTTCCAGTAACGCTCCCAATCGGGCGTAAGGTCCTTTGTAGCAGATATATAACCGATCGGGGCATCGAACCATACATAGAGCACCTTTCCCTCGGCACCCTCTACGGGAACCGGAATGCCCCAGTCGAGGTCACGGCTCACGGCACGCGGCTGGAGACCTCCGTCGAGCCAGCTCTTGCACTGCCCGTAAACGTTCGTTTTCCACTCCTTGTGTCCGTCCAGAATCCATTCGCGGAGGAATCCCTCATATTGATCCAGCGGGAGGTACCAATGCTTCGTTTCGCGTTTCACGGGCACCGAACCCGACACGGCGCTGTGGGGATCGATCAATTCGTCGGGCGAGAGGGTAGAACCGCACTTCTCGCACTGGTCGCCATAGGCGCGGTCGTTGCCGCACTTGGGACAGGTGCCGACGATGTAACGGTCGGCCAGAAAAGTCTGCGCCTCCTCGTCGTAATACTGCATCGAGGTCTTTTCGATGAACTTACCCTCGTCATAGAGCTTCCGGAAAAAAGCCGAAGCGGTCTCCGCATGGGTTTTCGACGAGGTGCGCGAATAGATGTCGAACGACATGCCCAGCCCCTCGAACGACTTCTTGATCAGCGCGTGGTAACGGTCCACGATCTGCTGGGGCGTCACGCCCTCCTTGCGGGCCTTGATGGTGATGGGCACGCCGTGCTCGTCCGATCCGCAGACCGAGATCACGTCGCAGCCCCTGAGCCGCAGGTAACGGGTATAGATGTCCGAAGGTATGTAAACTCCCGCCAAGTGGCCGATATGTACCGGACCGTTGGCATAGGGGAGTGCCGATGTCACGAGGTAGCGTTTGAACTCTTTTGCCATAAAACAGATACAATATTACTAATTTCTGTCAAAATTACTAATTTTTGAGATATTCGGGAACTAAACACCCACAATTTGTGAAAGGTTATCAATAAAAAAGGGCGCAGCCATCAGGCGCGCCCTTTTGTTCCACCGCAAAATCCGGATTTACTCGAACTGCAATTCGTCCAACAGCCATCCGGCACCGGCGAACTTGTCGATGACGAACAGTACATAACGTACATCGACCGCAATCGTTCGCTGCAATTCGGGTTCGAAAGCCACGTCGCCCGACATCGCCTCCCAGTTGCCGTCAAAGGCCAGACCGATGAGCGATCCCTTGCCATTGAGCACCGGCGATCCCGAGTTGCCGCCCGTGATGTCGCAGTCGGCGAGGAAGCAGGTCGGAAGCTCTCCCGCGGCATTGGCATAACGGCCGAAATCCTTGGCGGCATAGAGTTCCTTGAGCTTCGCAGGCACGGTGAATTCGGTCGGATTGTCAGGATTCTCCTTCTCCATCACGCCCTTGAGCGTCGTATAATAGTTGTAACGGATACCGTCCGCCGGATCGTAGGGCAGTACGCGGCCATAGGTCAGACGAATCGTGAAATTGGCATCCGAAGCCCACGCTTTCTTGGGCTGCATGCGCATCAGGCCCGCGATATAAAGGCGGTGACCATCGGCATATTTCTGCTGCCCGTCGCGCTGAACCTCGCTCAATGCACGCATTTTTTTGGCAACGGACCTGCTGAGCAGCACGGCCGGATCTTTCGCGAAATCCTTGCCGGATGCAGCGGCAGCCAACGCCTGCGTTTCGTCAGCAAGCACCGAATTGTCGTAGAGGTAATCCACATAAGCATCCGTGCTGCCTCCGAACTCCTTGTCGATCACCTCGGCGAACACCGACGGCAGTTCCTTGCAGTTCTCCTTGACGATCTGGAACATGCGCTTGGCGACACGACGGTCCGTCGGCATGTTGTAATCCTTATAGAAACCCTTCAGCGCATTCTCCAGCTCTTCCCCCTTCAGCGAAAGCGCGTAACGCGCCGGAGTGAGGATTTCCACGGCCCGCAGGAACGCCTCCTGCAAATACTGCCGCGACGCGAAAGCAGGAAGGTTCTCCTCCACCGATTCGCGGATCTTGTCCAACGCATCCACATACCCTTCGGTCGGCAGCGTGTTCTTGGCCGCCCACGCCCGGAACGCGGCCTCCTGCTCCTGTTTGCGGCCCTTTACGTCCAAGCGTTTGATGCCGCGCGACATGCCGATCGAATTCTTCCAGTAGTTCGACGACTGGGCGTATTTCGACGCATACTGAATGCGGACCTTGTCGCTGGCGGCCATATCCTCCTTGAGGATCGCCTGCCGCTCGCCGCGGATAAAGATGCGCTGGGGATTCTCCACCTCCAGCATCCGGTCGATCTCGTAGGAGGTCATGTAACGCTGCGTCGAACCCGGGAAACCCATGATCATCGCGAAGTCGGCTTCGTCGTAGCCGTTCAGGGATACCTTCAGAAATTTTTCGGCCTTGTAAGGGCGGTTTTCGGGCGCATAGTCGGCCGGCTTATTATCGGGTCCGGCATAGACCCGAAAGACCGAGAAATCGCCCGTATGACGCGGCCACATCCAATTGTCGGTGTCACCGCCGAACTTGCCGATCGATGTCGGGGGCGTGCCGACCAGACGCACATCCGAAAAGACCTCGATCACGAAGGCGAAGAACTGGTTGCCCCCGAAGAAGGGTTTCACCGAAATTTCCATGCCGGGATTCTCCGTTTCGAAGCGGCTCGTCACGGCCTCCACATGTTCTGCAACCAAACGCGAACGCTCCTCGCCGCCCGCGATGTCGGGCACGGCGCCCAATACGTCGGACGTAACGTCGACGATCTTGCGGATGAAGCGCACCTTGAGCCCCGGAGCGGGAATCTCCTCGGCGCGCGACATGGCCCAGAAGCCGTTTTTCAGGTAGTCGTGCTCCACCGACGACAGAGCCTGAATCGACCCGTAGCCGCAATGGTGGTTGGTGAACAGCAATCCTTCGGGCGAGACGATCTCCCCCGTGCAGCCGCCGCCGAAGATGACGATGGCATCCTTCAACGACGAGTTGTTCATGCTGTAAATCTCCTCGGCCGAGAGTTTGCAGCCGCGGGCCTTCATGTCCTTGGCGTTCATCTTCTGGAGGTAGGGCAGCATCCACATACCCTCGTCCGCTGCGGCCGAAAAGGTGACGCACGCGGCAGCGAGCAGTAAAAAGAGTTTTTTCATGTTTTCTTGTTATTTTTTATTTTCAACTATAATTTATATCATTTTGTTTTTTCTATAAAAAAGAAAAAATTAAAATCCAAAAAGAAGGAAAAATCTATTTGATCGCAATCATATTCCGGATCGAACGTTCGGCGCTGCGGCGCACCTCCTCATCGAGCACGATCTCGGGCGACTCGTTTTCAAGACACGCACAGATGTTCTCCAGCGTCACCATCTTCATATAGCGGCAGTTATTGCAGGCACAGGTCTCGTCGTCGGGAGGCGCCGGGATGAAAGTCTTGCCGGGATAGCGTTTCTTCATCTCGGCCAGAATGCCCGATTCGGTCACGACGATAAACGCCTGTGCATCGCTCTGCCCGCAGTACTCCAGAATCCCCGCCGTGGAACCCACATAATCGGCCGCCTCCAAAATATAGGCGCGGCATTCGGGATGCGCCACGACCTTGGCTTCGGGATGCTCCCGTTTGAGTTTCAGGAGTTTTTCGAGCGAAAACTCCTCATGGACATGGCAGGCGCCGTTCCAGAGCACCATGTTCTGCCGTCCGGTGAGCTTCTGGATATAGGCGCCCAGATTGCGGTCCGGGGCGAAGATCACGGGCTGGTCGGCGGGGATCGACTCCACGACCTTCAGGGCGTTGGACGAGGTGCAGCAGATATCCGTCAGGGCCTTGACGCCGACCGTCGTATTGACATAGGAGACCACCGTGTGGCCGGGGTGCTGTGCCTTGAAGACCGCGAACTCCGCGGCATCGCACGACTCGGCCAGCGAGCATCCCGCCTCTGGGCAGGGAATGAGCACCTTTTTTTCGGGGCAGAGGACCTTGGCGGTCTCGGCCATGAAGTGCACTCCGGCGAAGAGTATGATATCGGCATCGACCGACTGCGCCCTCACCGACAGGGCGAGCGAGTCGCCCAGAAAATCGGCGACGGCCTGCACTTCGGGCGTCGTATAGTAGTGCGCAAGGATCACGGCGTTCTTTTTCCGTTTGAGCTCCCCGATGCGGCGGCTGAGTTCGGCTGAGTTATCGACGTTCATTTTTTATTTTTATTTTTTTAATTAATTTAAATAATAAAGAAGAATAGATATAATAGCTGTTGATACTGTTGACAACTTCGGCTGTTATTTTCCTATCAACACTTTCCCTTTTTTCTTTTTCTTATTTTAATTTATAATCTATTAAAAATCAAAATAATAGAAAATGAATCAACAGTTGTTCAAAACGGTTATCGACATGCTGACACGAATTTGTTCTCAACATTGCGTGCCGTTTTCCCGGCTTGGGGCAGTGCCATAACTTTTGAAAAGAAAATTTGGTTTCGGGGAAAAGCCGTATATAGCCGCATCGTTTCTCAAAAAGCAAATTTTCGGGCCTCTACTTTTCACCATTTTTCCAACGGTTATCGACAGGTTGTTGGGGGAGTTATCAACCGTTTTTCATCACTTTTGAAACCACCTTTTCGGCGATCGCCCGGTAGTTCTCCTCCACGCGGGAATCGATCCCGGCAGCAGGACGACCCTCCTCTCCGCCTTCCATAATCGACTGTACGATCGGTATTTCGCCTAAGAAATCCACGCCGCTCTGCTCGGCGAAAGCCCGGGCTCCGCCGTGTCCGAAGATGTAGTAGCGGTTTTCCGGGAGTTCGGCGGGGGTGAACCACGCCATGTTCTCGATGATACCCGCCACGGGAATGTTGACATTTTCATTGCGGAACATCTCCACACCGCGCACGACGTCGGCCACGGCGATCTGCTGGGGAGTCGAGACGATCACCGCGGCGTCGATCTTCAACTCGCCGATAATCGAAAGATGCACGTCGCCCGTGCCGGGAGGCAGGTCCGCCAGCAGAAAGTCGAGCGTTCCCCACCGGGTCTGGTGGATCATCTGCTTCAGGGCGCTGACGGCCATGGCCCCGCGCCACAGCAGGGCATCGGTGGGTTTGATGAAGAAGCCTATCGACATCAGCCGGATGTCCATCGACTCGGCCGGGACGATGTGGTCCACGCCCTCCTCGGCAATGGCTTCGGGGACATACCCTTCCACGCCGAACATCTTGGGCTGCGAAGGTCCGTAAATGTCGGCATCGAGGATTCCCACGCGGAATCCCATATTCCGCAGAGCGACGGCCAGATTGGCCGTGACGGTGGACTTGCCTACCCCACCCTTGCCCGAGGCCACGGCGATCACCTTGGCGATGCCGCCCGTGGTGGTCTGCAGCTTGGGTTCGGGACGCGGCGCGGCTCCGCCCTCCTTGATGACGACCAGCACTTCGGCGTTCGGAAACGCCTCGCGCAAAAGGGCTTCGGCTTGGTTCTTGATCTTCACCGCGAACGGATCGCGGGCCTTGGCGAAGCGCAGCACGACAGTGACTTTCCCGTTTGCGGCCGCCGTATGTTCGATGAATCCGCTCGTGACGATGTCCTGCCCCGTTTCGGGATGGACGACCGACGCGAGCAGGTGTTTGATCTTTTCTTCCATGGAATAAGAACGCTTTATATAAATACAAAGGTATAAAAAAGGCGGATGGTTTCAAAACCGGATTGTCTGCGGTTCGGCAAACCTTCCGACCGATAAAAGTGTCGTTACGACACGAAAGATAACGCATATTTTGGATAATAAATATAGCAGGTCGCTCTTTTTTATCGAAAAACGATAAATTTTATTTGTTTTTCGTAAAATATCGCTATCTTTGTATCGAAGAAAAATGGAATACAAACAAAAAAATAACGAATTATGAACTTTGTAAAGACTTTTCTGGCCGGGCTCCTTGCGGTTGTCGTGGGGACGTTTCTGGTGTTTTTCCTCTGGATCTTCATTCTGTTGGGCATCGCCGGGTCGATGGACAAGAGCGTTGCCGTGCATCCCGAGTCGATCCTGAAGATCGACTTTTCGGAGGTGTTGACCGACGCCCCCTCGTCCGATCCGCTGGCCGGCATCGACCTGATGACGCTCCAGACCACGCGGCAGTTGTCGCTGTTCAAAGCCCTCCGGGCCATCGAGGCCGCCGGGGCCGATGACCGTATCAAGGGCATCTACCTGCGCATGAACGGCGAAGGCGGTGTCACGGGATCGGCGTTGCTGGAGGAGCTGCGCGAAGCGCTGCTCGAGTTCAAGCAGAGCGGCAAGTTCATCATCGCCTACAACGAAACCTACTCTCAGGGACAGTATTACCTCGCTTCGGTCGCCGACAAGATCTACCTGCAGCCCGAGGGCGGCATGGACTGGTCGGGGCTCGCTTCGAACGTGATGTTCTACAAGGGATTGCTGGATAAGCTCGACCTCCGGGCCGAGGTGTTCCGCCCCACCGCCTGCAAATACAAAAGCGCCGTCGAGCCCTTTATCCTCGACAAAATGTCGTCCGCAAACCGCGAACAGATGCAGGCGCTGGTGAACTCGATGTGGGGAACCATTTCGGGTGCCGTCTGCGAGTCCCGCGGCATCGATTCGGTGAAGATGCGGCGCATTACCGACAACCTGCAGGTGACGCTTCCCGAGGAAGCCCTCGAGTATGGATTCGTCGACAGTCTGGTCTACGAGGACCAGATGGAGGATGTCTTCGCCGAACTCGGGGTTTCCGACGACTATGCCTTCATTACGCTGGGCGATTACGCTTCGCAGGTCGGCGCCGATCTGAAAAATATTTCCGCCGACCAAGTGGCCATCGTCTATGCCGACGGCCAGATCGTCGACGGCGAGGGCTACGGCAAGGAGATTTACGGCAACACGCTGGCCGCGAAGATCGCCGGTGTGCGCGAAGACGAGAAGGTCAAGGCCGTGGTGCTGCGCGTCAACTCCCCCGGCGGCAGTGCACTAGCTTCGGACGTCATTTGGCGGGAGGTCGAACTGCTCCGGGCCGAGAAACCCGTTATCGTATCGATGGGCTCCTATGCCGCCAGCGGCGGTTACTACATCTCCTGCCCGGCGGACGTGATCGTGGCCGACAAACTGACCCTCACGGGCTCCATCGGGGTCTTCGGCATGATCCTCGATACCCGCGAGGCGCTGAAGAACAAGCTCGGCATTACGATCGACGGAGTGAAGAGCAACGCCTCGTCGAGCTTCCTCGCCACGGAACCCCTCACCCCCATCCAGCGGTCGATGATCATGCGCGGCGTGGACAAGGTCTACACCACCTTTACGAACGACGTGGCCGAGGGCCGCAACCTGCCCATCGAGAAGGTCCTCGACATCGCCGGCGGACGGGTCTGGTCGGGCGTGGATGCACTGGGCATCGGTCTGATCGACACCTACGGCGGCCTGAAGACGGCCATTGCGCTGGCGGTGGACAAGGCCGGTCTGGGCGACAACTACCGTGTGACGGAGGTGACCGAAACCCCTTCGGGCTTCGCGGCCTTCATCGCTTCGCTCAACGTGAGCGTCCGCGAGGCCTTCACCCGCTCGGAGCTGGGGCTGATGATGAAAGAGTACAACACCGTCCGCGAAGCCTTCCGCCAGCAGGGTGTGCTGATGTACTCGCCCTACAAGATCGAGATGCGGTAGACTGTAGACGTTCCAACGAAAAGGGGCTCTCTTGTCAAAAGAGAGCCCTTTTTCTGTGCTATACCTTTTCGATCTCATTTGTCAGAACGGGTTATTGGGTTCAGCAAAGTCGTAGAACGTACCGTAATCGCCCCGCCGCGGAGCACCGGGCATGTCGGGACGAAAATCGGGACATTCTTCGACCCGTGCTTTCAGCTTATGGTAGATTGCCTTCACCTCGTCGCTGCACACTGCAATATCAATCGGATGCTCTTCCATAAAGTCCTCTTTGGTATTGTAGAAGCGACCGTCCCAATAGTATTTGTATTCGGCGGTACGGGCAGCCCGCGAAGCATACGGCGCCGGCGCTGTCGGCCAAAGCGGATTGTAGTGCATCAGCGAAATCTCTTTCTCCAAGGGTTTCTGTCCCGCGATCTCGGGATAGAGGCTCACGCCGTCGAGTTTCCACTCCGCGGGAACCCCGATCCGCATGGCGTCGGCAAACGTGGGGAAGAAATCCGTAAAGTCGGCCAGCCGTTCGCTCGCGCGCGGCGCGATGCGGTCGCCCCAGCAGACGATCAGCGGAACCGAAGTTCCCACGCCCCGCGGATCGCCTTTACCGCCGCGGCGCAGCGTTCCGTCGGCCATCTGTGAAACGATACGCGTCGAGGTGCCGTTATCCGACGTGAAGATAAAGATCGTATTGTCCCACTGCCCGTTCTCCTTGAGCCGCTGCACCATGCGTCCGACCTTCTTGTCCAGATAGGCTACCATGTCGCGGAAATTGGAGGTGTCCTTCCCGAAGCGCCCGAGGAAATCCAGATCCCAGCTCTCAGAATCGGGGGTCGGCGTATGGGGCGTATGCACGAGGGGCGTGGAATAATAGAGTAAGAAAGGTTTTTCGGATTCTTTCTGCCGGTCGAGGAACTCGAATGCCGCACCTTCGAACCCGTCGGGGCCGTAGGTCGAATATTCGTAATGACCGTGGTTGTCCATCATGCAGTTGGCGTAACGGTCGGTGCCGGTCGGACCGTTGAACTCCTTGTACACTTCGAGCTGGAAAAGGCACCACTCGTCCCATCCCAGACGCGTGGGCATCTCGCGGTCACGACCGAGCTGCCACTTGCCGAACATACCGGTCGTATAGCCGGCCTGCCGGGCCAGTTGGGCGAAGGTGGGTTCATCGTCGTTCATATAGCCGAAGCAGACGTAGTTGCGGTCGTTGTACTGACCGGTCATCAGTTGCACGCGCGAGGGAGAGCTCAGCGGCTGGGCGTGCATATTGCGGAAGAAAAGGCCGTTGCGGGCCAGCGAATCGATCGTGTGCGTGTCGTAGGAGACGCCGCCCATGCAGCCGAAACATTCGGCGCCGATGTCGTCAGCCAGAAAAAGCACGATGTTGGGACGTTCGGAAGATTCAATCCCCGGATGCTGCTCGCCGCAGCCGACGGCCGCAAGCGATAACGCCGATAGACCGGTTAAACGAAGTGTGGCATTAGTAGTCGTCATATTCTTATGTTGAATGTCGTTATTTTTTGAAATCACGGATGTAACGGATCGTGAGATAATGTCCTGCCTGAGGCATATTGCCGTGTTTGAAACCGTCGAACTCCCGGAGTTGTACGTTCGGATGCTTTGTAACCTGCATCATACGCCAAAAATAAGCAATTTCTTCATACCGTCCCTTTAATTCCAGTTCACGATCTCCCGAAAGCAGCAGGATCGGCGGACAGTCCGCTCGGACATGATTCAGGGGTGCCATATCGTCTACTATGACCTGCGTTTTGGGAATCCCCAGTTCTTTGCGGCGTGCGAAATGGGTAACCACCTGTCCGCTATAGGGAATCAATGCTGCGAAAGCCGTATCCGGATCGATTCCGTAAGGGGCCATCCAACGTTTGTCGAGCCCGATCATCAAGGTAAGATAACCCCCGGCGGAATGGCCTGCAATGAAGATCTGAGAGGGGTCTCCACCGTAAGAGGCAATATGTTTGATAGTCCATGCCGCCGCCGCTGAGGCGTCATCCAAGCAATCGGCTACTTTTACATGCGGCGTCAGGCGATAATCCACCCCGACAACGGCGAATCCCTTGTCACGCAAAGTATTCGGAATATCGCGTTTGCCGCCAGTAAGGCTGCCGCCGTGAAACCAAACTATGGTCGGAAAGCCTTTCTTGTCGATCGGATAGTAGAGATCGAGCCTACATAGCGAATCGATATAGGCATCGCCTGCCGCATCCCGGTAGGCGATATTTTCGACCGTTCTGTATGATGCCGTTTCCTGGGCAGGGATTTCCGGTCCATACAGGACCAGCGCAAAAAAGAGCAGTATGGTTCTTTTCATGATTATAATAGAATAAGATATGGATTACTGTTTTTCATCGATCCGTCCAAAATGGAATACCGATGATGGCGTATGGGCCGAGCGCATGATTTCGGCTATCTGGGAAACGATTTCCGGATGTTCGTCCGCAATATCATGATCTTCATGAAAATCAGAGGCAAGATCGAACAATTCTATTTTCGCTTCGGAATTATCCATCACTTGTAAGCGGATGCCTTTCCAGTCGCCCATACGAACCGCTGTTTTGCCGCCGTCCTCGTGAAATTCCCAATAGAGATACGCGTGTTCCTTTTGTCCGTCTCGCTTCAGCAAGGTGGGCAGCATCGAGATTCCGTCGGTTGCGACCGGAAGCCGGGTTGCGGTCATCTCCGCAAAGGTGGGCAGCACATCCCAGAAGGTCGAGATATGGTCCGACCGACTGCCGGCGGGAATCAGTCCGGGACACGAGGCGATCATCGGGACACGCACTCCGCCCTCGTACAGATCGCGTTTGTATCCTCGGAGCGAACCGTTGCTCGCAAAGAAATCGGGATCGCCGCCGCCTTCTCGATGCGGTCCGTTGTCACTGGTAAAGACTATGATTGTTTGTTCCCTGATTCCGAGACTATCGACCAATGCCATAACCTCCCCGACATAGTTGTCAAGGCGCGAAACCGTGGCAGCGAAAGCGGCATGCGGCTCAGGTTGCGAACAATAGCCTACCCTGCTTTTCTTTTCGGGCGTATAGTCTCCCGCCTTTTTACCCCGCGAATAAGGTGTTTCTTCGAACTGTCCGCGATATTTTTCCATCAGTTCATCTTCCGGAGGCAATAACTCTGCGTGCGGCAGGATATAAGGTAAGAATGCAAAGAATTTTCGGTCACTATTATTTCGGATGAAGTCGAGTGCCTCTCGATGAATGATGTCCGGCGCATACTGGGTCCGATTGACAAGGTTGTTTCCCATAAGCCAGACCGTGTCGCGGTTGTGCCAGAGATACTCTTGGTAATATTTGTGCGCAAGTGCCTGACAGTTGTAGCCGAAGAATTCGTCGAACCCCTGAAGCGTTGGATCTCCTTCCGATCCGGGTGATCCGAGTCCCCATTTCCCGAAGGCTCCGGTTACATAACCTGCCTGCTGGAACATCCGTCCGAGCGTGTAGGTGCCCTTCGGAAGCGGCGCTTGACCCTCGCTATTATCGCCGCGCCCTACTCCGCCCCTGTTGGCACGAATGGGAGTATGTCCCGTATGTAATCCGGTCATCAGTACCGAACGGGATGGGGCGCTAACCGAACTGCCGGCATAGTGGCGGGTAAAAAGCATGCCTTCGGAGGCCAGACGGTCGATGTTCGGGGTCTCTATTTTCGTTTGTCCGTAGCAGCCGAGGTCGCCGTAGCCGAGGTCGTCGGCAAGGATGTAGATGACATTAAGCTCCTCGGCCGGAATTTGCCGGGAAGAGCAGCCGGAGGCTATTGCTCCCAGCGCCAATACGGCAAGAACGTTGTTTCTTTTTTGGGTCATGAGTAGAATTTTTGGGTTTCAGATTCGTGCTTGATGCGTTGAGTCTAAATTTGCTGCCGTACTTCGTCAGAGCTGATCGCAGCCGATCGTGATTGTTTCGAATTTTGCGTCCCGGAAATTCCGGATACGGTGAAAAGTCAGAAAATTCGCGTCGTGTTGGCGGTTGGGCAGTCCGCGGCTTTCGGAAAAAGCCGTGCGGCTGACAGCAATGATGTCATCGCCGTCGAAAATCCAATCGACATACTGGAATCCGTGAAAAAAACAATTATTGCTGGAAATCACCTCTTTTTCGACTGTCCAGTTCCGCAGGTCCGGCGAAGAACACAGTACGAGCCGCGATCGCAGGAAAAGCGGATTGATCCGATCATGGTACCATCCGGAGTGAACTTGCCGGCGATCTTCGTCATAACAAGGATTGACAAGAGTCCAATATTTTCGGCTTTGCTTGTCGTAATGGATGGTGAATTTTTTTCCTCCGCCCGGCATATCGATAAAATCCGTGGCAGGATCGAAAGTGATCGTGTATTCGTCAGCGACATGGATTAAGGCTGCCGCGTCGCTCCAATTCGATTCATCGATGCGGGTTACAATCGTCAGCCCGCCTTCCGGATCGGGGACGATACATCCTTCCTGCCATTGGTTGAAACTGCGTTGTGTGTCGTGCGTAATTCCTGAACCTGCGAACCAAGAGTTTGGACCGCCTCCGAGGACGTTGGTCAACGTCCAGTTCTCTTTACGCATGGGATCGGCATCTTGTGCGATGGAGAGAACGGCAATGCCCATTTTTCCCGTTTCGGGTGAAGTGCCCATGGCATGCCAGATACGTTCCCGATATTCGACGTAGGGTGTCGGGGCTCCGTGATAATCTCCTTCGAAAAGCGTTGTAAGGGCAGACCACGAACGCCCCCTGTCTTCGGACTTGCGGATGACGATATTACCGCGTTTGGCTGCGGAAACACCTACTTCGTAGAGTGTACGACGGTCGGAAGGACGTGTGAAACACTTGCAGAAGTTCATATAGTCCGGATTCGAAATCCTTTCCCATGTACGGCCCTTGTCCGTCGACCGGAAATAGGTGTTGCCTTTGGGGTTCGGACCGGAACTGCCTGCGAAATAGCTGCCGTCATCGAGAATCATGATGCTCGGATTGCTGATGTTGCGTTTGCGAAGTTCCGTGGCGCGGGCGATAATGGTTCCCGGGGGATCGGGAACTCCTATTACGGAAAATTTCTTTCCGAACACCAAAGTCGCGGCAACCCCTCCCGACGGGATCTCCACCCATTCCCCGGGTGTGTCGTAGAGGAGGGAATATAACTGATAATGAAACTTCCCTGTCTGAAATCTCGTCTTTTCGGCCGTCCACCCTGTTCCGGGATCGGTTCCCATTACCAGGGCGATCTGCAAGGTCGTCGGATAGTCTGCGCGAACCCTTTCTACTCCCCGGTATTCCCGGAGCGATGTGGCATAGAGCCTTCCTGTTCCGAGTACGGTTGTGTTTTGTGCGGAAAACGTGAATTCATCGTTTTGAGGATATACCATTTCACCCTCCTGTACTTTTCGGATGTCGATCATTGAACCTTCGACGTATAGCACGGCTTCCGGATTGTAGACCGGGTTGTCGGGCGCCTGTTCGTCGGATTCCGGCGAACAGGCGCTCAGTAGCACGATCGGAAGTATAAAAGCGTTGCGTTTCATTTATTCCGTGCGGGGAATTACGAAAACAGCCTTTATCGGATAGTGGTCCGAGATATAGGGCGCTCCGTAGTTTTGCGTCAATGTTTTGAATCGGTAGGCCAGGCAGTTCGAGAAGAAAATATGATCCAATTTTCGGGTTGCGGTATCCTTATAGCCGTTGAAAGTTGCCCGGTCATCGGTGATCGTAGCCAGTTTGCGGGCGTCGTGCATCACCTTGAATAACGGGGAGAAAATGGTTTCGTCGGTATCGGAATTGAAATCGGCGGTCAGGAATATCGGATGGGCCTCCGGATTGATCTTCTTGACCTTATCGGCGATCAGCAGCAACGATTGCTTGCGGGCCATTTCGCCCGAATTATCGAGGTGCGTGTTGAAGAAATAGAAGTTGCGGCCTGAGGATTTGTGTTTGAAATATCCCCATGTACAGGAGCGGTTGTAATTGGCGTCCCAACCTTTCGATGGTACGTCGGGTGTCGTCGAAAGCCAGAAAGTTCCTTTGTCGAGCAGTTCGACCTCCGATGTCCTGTAGAAAATGGCCATGCACTCCTCGGCGGCATAGGAATCGGTTTCGGGCGGGCATTCTCCCGTGTCGCGTCCCAGACCGTACCAAGCGTAGTCCGGACAGTTTTTTGCCAGATAGGTAATCTGGTGCGGCTGTGCTTCCTGCAATCCCAGCAGAGTCGGCTGTTCGGATTCGATCATGGCCACGGCTGCTGCCTTGCGGTTTTCCCAGACGTTGTCTCCGTCAACGGGATTGTCAACACGGATATTGAATGAAACGACACTGACGTTCGTCGATTTTTGGGGTTTGTCGTCATCGTCTGAACAAGCCTCTGTAAACAGCAGAGGGCAGCAGAGGAGCATTTTTATATAAAGATTTGCTTTCATGGTGTTGAAAATTATGTTTTGCATATCGGTTATGTGAATGTACTCCGGACGGAAAATTTTTTCCGCCCGGAGTACATTCTATTCGCTGAAAATTTCGTTCAGCAATTTCGCCAAGCGGTATGAAGCCCGTAGCATTTGTTCTTCGGCCAGCGGATAAGCCTTGTTGATGAAGGGCCTTCCGAGGGCGTCGCCCTCTTTTGCCCAATCGTAGATGCCGCGGCATCGTTCGGCATTTTCGCGAACCCAGCCGGTCGGTGTTCCGGCTGCCATTTCATTCATTCGGTCTTCCGAAAAACGATCCAGTTGTTCCTGATATTCGCGATAGGTCCACAGATGGTTGTTGTCGAGCATTGCGTCCCATATCGAATGGTAACTCCGGGATCGTCCGTTGAGCGTTACCGGAAAGGAACGGGCTATCTCCGGGTAAACGATGTGCACCGGACAATGGATGTCGGCGATCAGATGGACAATGAATTTGATGTCGAGAGCCACCGTATCCTTCGGATGGGCAAAGCGGTTTTCGAGACGGTCGATCGACTTCATAATGGCGTTCATGGCATCGAGTTCCGGACGTTTCGACAGCGGGAGGGGTTCGTTGTCGGCATCTACCATTATCGTATGTTTATAGGGGATATGTTCGTGCTGCTGATCCATCCAAGCTGCGTAATAGACGATCGATCGACCATCGAGATACTTTTCGATGGCTGTTTTCGCCGAAGAGGTGAGATGTCGTTCGGCAATATAGGCGATCGCTTCGTGTCCCGTACGGTTCCATGCGCAGGCCGACTGGACGGTATAGTATGCGATGCATACAAGAAGAAATAATTTCGTTTTCATCCGCGTCAGAGTGTGTAAGGTTCTGTCAATCGAATAAGTCGTTCAGTATGCGTGCGAGGCGATACCCCGCTTTCAGTATTTGCCGCTCTGCCAACGGCTGTACGTTCAGCATGAAATCGTGCGACTGTGCCTTTGTAAGGTTGTCGCCGGATTTGATCCAGTCGTAAATCACGCGGCAGGTGCGGGCATTGTCATCGGCCCATTCGCGGGGTGTTCCGGCGGCAAGCGCCTTACGCTCCGTTTTGGAGCAGCGGTCGAGTTGGTAGCGGTAATCCTCATATCCCCAGGTGTGGATGATATCCGGGACGGCATCCCAAAAACTGTGTAACTGGTATTCCCTGCCATAAATTTTGAACAGGAACTTTTCATACCACGGATACCTGATATGCACCGGACAGTGCATATCCCCCACCAGATGCACGAGATAACGAATGGCCGTGCAGACCGTGGAGTCGTTCTGATGGCGGTAGTCACGAAGCGATGCCGCAGCCTCTTCGATAGCCAGTACGGCATCCTCTCCGGGGCTCGGGATGTATTTGGCTTCGGCATCTGTGGCGAAACCGTGCCATTTCGAAGTGCTTCGGTAGGGTTTTGTGAAACGCACCTGATCCATCCATGAGGCATAGTAGACTATTGATCGCCCGTCGAGGTATTTCTCGATATTCTTTTTCGCACGTGAAGTGAGGTTGCATTCGGCAATATAGGCGATGGCATCGTGGCCGGTTTTACCCCAGCCGAAAGCCGGTTGAAAAGCACTGCATACGATGCATGCGAGTAAAATCAATTTTATTTTCATAGTCGTATTATTGTCTGTGTACTTAATTATTTTTCCCGAGCGAGCTCAGCCGCAGCCTTGTCTGCAATGATGAAGGGGGAATCCGTTCTGAATGGTGCGACGGGCAGTCCTGACGAGTCTTTCAGGTTTCCTATGCCGCCGTTACTGAACATATAACGCACGGCAGTCGGTCTGCGAACGGTATCGTTCCAGACAATCAGCGAACCGTTTTTTTTGTCGATGATGGCCCGTGCCGGATGGAAAACACCGGAAGCATCGCATATTTCGAGAGCTTCGGCAGCTTCGCCGTCGCTGTGGATGCCGCCTTCGGCGTCGTTGAATTCGATTACGGCTTTCTGGCCCTTGATCTTCATCGAAGCGAAACTCGCATGCCGGTATTTTCTCTGGGGTTTGCCATAAGTCTCGGCTAATGCCCAATTCGCCAGACGGCGCCCCACTTCCTGTTTTCGGCGCGGATGGATGCTGTTGACATTGTCGACCAGATCGGAGACTACAACCATGCCCGTTTTTTCTTTTAGGACTGCGACCCGCGCTTGTTGTTCACGGATAACTGCGGCGCTGCCCGGATTTTTGTATTTGGCATAAGGGGCGATCTGTACGAAATAGAAAGGCAGTTCGCGTCCGAATCCGGAACGCCACGAATCGATCAGCAGCGAAAATGCGTCGGCATAACTCGTGTGTCCCATATTGGCTTCTCCCTGATACCAGATGACTCCGGCCAACGGAAAACCGGTGATGGGATGGATCATGGCGTTGTACATCGATCCCGGCGAATAGCGGTATGTACCTTTGCTTTTGCGGTGCTTGGACCAGCATTTTTTGAGTTCGGGCTTTTTCTCCAATTCCGTTTTCGGAATCCACGGTTCGATCGGCGAACCTCCCCACGAGGTGTTGATCAGTCCGACGGGCTGGTTCAGCTTCTCGGCGACGGCCTTCCCGAAGAAATATCCTACGGCACTGAACCACAGCGCGCTTTTGGCATCGCATACCTGCCACTCTCCTTCGCAGTCCTCTTGGTACCACGGGGAACTGTTGCGCGTGACCGTAAAGAGCCGGATTGAAGGATTCATGGGCTTTTCGAGTTCTTCCTGCATATCGGTAATACCTTTGGCTGCGCTGTAATTCATGTTGGACTGGCCGCCGCACAACCATACCTGACCTATGAGTATGTCTTTGACGACGGTGGTGCGGTGTCGGGTCTCGATGGTCAGCGTATGCGCCTTGTCGCTTGCCGGAGGAGTCGGGATGCTTGCCAGCCATTTGGTATCGCCGGTTGATTTGGTCCGGATGGTGTCCTGCGACCACGAAGGAATAATCCGAATCTCGTTGTCCGGTTCGGCCCACCCCCAGATCCGGGCGTTCGTATTTTCCTGCAATACCATATGGTCGCCGATGACCGACGGCAGCCGCAGGATCGGCTGTGCTGCCGCCCCTCCGCATATGAGGAGCAGCAGCAGTGCCGATACGAATATTTTCGATGTTCGATTCATGGTTATTCCGTTACCGTGATCTCGAATCGTTTGACAACTTCTTCGTTGCCGGCGAGCGTGGGTACGGTGATCACGAAGACGACGTTGTAGACGCCGGGGGTCGAGAAGACATGCTCGTAGCCTTCGCCCGTTGCGGAGATTGTTACGCCCGTGTCTGACGATATGATCTGTGCGGCGGGCCGGTAGATGGCACGGGTAATGCAGTAGGCATCCTTGTCGCCCGACGGCGCGTTGTCTTCCGTCATGCGGATGACTTTCGTGCCGGACGTAGACTGTCCCATTTTGCATGGGTTTTTGGTGCTCCATGTATTGGGCGTTACCAGCGTCATGGCGCTTTGATTCTCGCTGTTGAAACCGAGGATGCGCGAAGGTGCGCTGTCGCCGGGATAGGCTCCCGATACCTCGCAGTAGTAGAGGTCCCACATGGTCCGGTTGTTGGGCCTGCCGCTTCCTTTTTCATCCACGAAGTTCGGATCGGGCGTGTGTACATGGTAGAAGAAGGCGAAGTAGACCGGTGTGTCGTAATCCTTGAACCACGAGGTAATGTCCACTGTTCCCGAGTCGTAGGGGTTTCCGGAGAGGTTGGCTTCGGCTTCGCCGGGGTTCTTATCCGACGATCCCGAGATATAGGGCGGCAGAGTGAACAGTTCGCTGACATCGGTCCATGTGGCGGCTTTTACCGCTGCGTCGTCGTAGATTCCGCTGAAGTCGGTCGAATATCTGACCGAACCGCAGTTGCGCTGGCAGCCGTTGATGTAGAGCGAACCGAAATTGAGAAATACCGATGCTTCGAACGTGCCGCCGATGTCGGATTTGGAGTAATCGTGGCCTTCTTCTCCCGACCAGAATACAATGTCGTCGGCTTTTCCCGAGAAGTCGAATTGCAGTGTCTCGCCTGTCTTGACGGTCTGGCTTGCAGGGGTTACGTCGAACTGCTCCTGCTGTTTGAATCCGTCGAGAGCCAGTTCGACGCTTTTCGTATAGTGACGGTTCGAGCGGAATTCCACATCGCCCGGCAGTGTTACCGTATTGACCGAATTGTCGATGGCGGTTACTTCCAGTGTAATGTCGCCGGCGGGATGGCTGCCGGGAAGTACGACGAAATAAAAACTGCCGTCCTTTTTTGTCAGTTGGGCCGTCTCGTCGAAGGTCAGGTTCGCCGATCTGCCACCCTCTTTGACGGTGACGGGAAGGATGAAATAGCCTGTTTCGACGGGAGCCGTGAGATCGATTTCTGCCTGCGGGGCGACCAGGTCGGTCGATGACGAACTCATGCGGATACTCCGGATAGGTACGCTGCTCATGGACGAAGCGGCGTTCAGGCGGAGTTTCAGTTCGACGATGGCGAAGACATTGTGGAACTCGAAATTGACACCGGATGCGGGGTCCTTGACCGTTGCCGGAACGGCTTTCATGAACCCCAGATTGGCTGGGTTTTCCATACTGCCTGCCGCACTTTGGTATTGTTCTGCGGGAAGCGAAAGAGCGACGGCCGCGGGCGAAGTCCCGGCATCCTCGTCATAAGGATAATAGGCATAGTAGGTGTTGTCCCGGGCAGGGTTCTGGAACGCTTGTCCCGGATTCAGATAACGGAAAATGCAGGCTTCGCCCTTTTCGCTGATTTCCTGAACCTCGTAAGGATAATTGTCTCCCAGATTCCGGGATTCGGCCGATCCGTAGATACCGACCAAATCGCCGGCATCCCACGCCACGGTCAGGGTCTCGTCCTCTTTTCCGATGACGGTGCGGGTTTGAGTAATCTTTCCGCTCGAGAAACGGACGTAACCGTCCGCTACGGACTGTGTGCCGTCGGCAACATCCGTCTGACATGCCGCCGATACTGCGGCAGCCAATAACATGCATATTTTGATTGTCTGTTTCATGGCTGTAACGGTTTTAGTCGTTCCATTCCCCGCCGGAGGGCGGTACGATGGAACCGGTGTCTTCTTCCACGACTTTGAGCTTGATGCTTCGGACGGTCTCTTTGCGGCCGTATACGCTTGCGTTGATGCCTACGAATGTCACCGTATAGTCGCCCGGTTCGCTGAACGTATGTTGATAGGAGGCGGGCATCGGGTCGGAGTTCGCTTTGATGGGCGTCGACATGTCGGGGCCCATGTTGACGCTGGCCTGTTTGTAGAAGGGTCCTCCCACGAACCAGGCTTTCTTTTCGGTTTTGACGTTAGCACAGCGTCCCAGCAGGCGAGAAGTATTGACATCGGGTTTCGAGTTCTTCGAGTCGCTGTAGCTATCTTCGTCGGTGACGGCCTGCCAGTTGCAGTCTGCGAAACGGTAGATAGTCTCTTTCCCGACAGGTGTTATGCCGGAAATGAGGAAACTCTGGATATTGACATATGAACGGGTCCAACTGCCCGGCATCGACGGATCGACATGGTAGTAGTAACTCAGGTAGAGGGGTGTTTCGCCGTCGACGAAGAATTCGGTGATGTCGACCTCTCCGGCGGGAATGTGTACGCTCGCCTGAGGAGTAGTCGGCTGTTTGAACAGATGCGAAATGTCGTGCCATGTGGCAGCCTCGATGTCTGCCTGCGTGTAGATGCCGCCCGGATCCGAGCATTGCAGGTCGTTGGAGTAACGAAGCGGCATGTAGCCCGGATTCGTTCCGTTTGACAGAATGGTACTGTATGAGATGGCGATTGCGGTTTCGACCACACGGTCGTCGAAACGCTGTGCATAATCGTTGCCGACCTCGCCCGAATAGAAGGCGATCATGTCGCTTTGTCCCGAAAGGAAGAAATCGACGGGCGCTCCAGCCTTGACCACCGTCGAGGCGACGGTGACTCCCAGTTCCGGAGTTTCGACCTCGCCCCGCTCGCAACCGGCGAACAACAGCGCCGTGAGCAGCAGTATCGTTGTGTTTTTCATCGTTTGACTTTTTTAAGTTTAGAATCCGGTATTCTGTACCAGTTTTCGATTGACACCCAGTTCATACGAAGGAATCGGCCATACCACGTCGCGGCGCGATACATTGCCGTAGTAGATGCGCCCCATGACGTAATAGTTGGAGGTGTAGGTGGGTGGAATCATGGCTTTGACGGCCACCATTCTGTCGTAAAGTTCGCCCCAGCGCACTAGGTCGTCTTTGCGCAGCGCTTCGAAACCCAGTTCGCGCGCACGTTCGTCCTTGATGTTTTCGAGGAGCTGTTGTTTGTTCTCCTGTTCGAGGTCCACCGTGGCGTCGGCGACCAGCGGGTCTTTTCCGAAACCGCGGCGGCGCACCATGTTGACGTATTCGTAAGCCTGCTTCAATTCCTGCGCCGATGAATCGGGATCGGCCGCCACGGCTTCGGCCCACATCAGCAGTACGTCGGAATAGCGCAGTACCGGGAAATTGATCGGGGTATACTGGTTATCCTTCGGATCGGAGAGTTCGTATTCCCGACGGAACTTGCCGCAACAACGCCGCCAGTAGTTGGTGCCGCAGTCGTGTTTGTAGTCGAGGGGTATTCCCTTGTCGTTTTCGGAGTTCTGGTAATAGAACGGAGCGATGGTCCAGTCGCGGCGCAGGTCGCCCTCTTCGTAGAGCGTGTAGAAATAACTCGAAGCCCGCAATGCGCCGTTACTCGGCCCGATATTCGTCAATGCCGTGTAGGCCTGAATACCGTTGATACGGCCGATCTGCCCGGCGGTTGCTGTGTAGGTCGACTGGTTGTTGCCCCAGAATTCGATCTCGAAAATGGTTTCGCGGATGTCATACTTGTCTTGGATCATGTTGATGAAAACCTCTTCGAACGAAGGATTCAACCGATGGAAATCCAACTCGATCACCTTGCCTGCATACTCCTTGGCCTTGGCGTACATACTTGTTTCTTCGAGAGGCTGTCCCGCCATATAGAGCGCTGTGCGGGCTAGGATGCCGTAGGCTGCCGATTTGCTCAGATGGCCTCCGCCCGAGAGCGTTTCGGCATCGGGCAGTCCGGCGACGGAAGCCTCCATTTCGGAAATAATCATCCGGTATGTGTCACGCGGAGCGCTTTGGGCAATCTGTACGCTCTCTTTGTACCCATCTTTCGGAGATTGGAGCATGACGGGAATATTCTGGAAGCGGTTGACCAGCATAAAGTGGAAATAAGCACGCAGGAAACGTGCTTCGGACTCGATCCGGGCCCGGACGGTTTCGTCAATGGCCGGTCGGTCGATGCTTTCCAGCAGTTTATTCGCCCGGTTGATGCCGGCATAGCACAGGCGCCAATAGGTGAGTACCATCGCGTCGTTGGTCGACACGTCGTAGAATCCCACGCTGGACGAATCGTAATCATAAGTTTCGTAACCGATGTCGGCGCTTAGGCCGAGCCGGGCGGGAATGTTCATGCCGTAAAGGCCGTTGTCAGCCAAGGTCATGTAGACGCCTCGCAGCGCGGCTTCCAGTTCTTCCTGCGTATTGTAGAATTTGTCGGGCGTGATAAAGTCCTGCGGTTCGGTGTCGAGCAGTGTGCAGGCGGGAAGCGTCAACGCTGAAAAAGCGATCAGAATATATCGTTTTATCGTTTTCATAGATACTCGCTGATTAGAAAGTTAATTTGATGCCGCCCGTGAATATTCGATTGCGGGCATAGGCCGAATAGTCGAATCCGGGCGTCAGGGCCGAATTGCGGGTCGAAACCTCGGGATCGAGCCCCGAATATTTCGTCCAGGTCCAAAGATTCTGTCCCGACACGAATATTTCGAGACGTGACAGATGCAGTTTGTTCGTCCAGGTCTTCGGCAGCGTGTAGCTCAGTTGAAGGGTCTTCAGACGCAGGAACGAACCGTCTTCGATCGTCCGTGAGGTGTAGATGCCTGAAGGACCTTGTCCGCCTATACGGAAGTTACGGCTTTCTTGATTCTCGGGCGACCAGCGGTCGACGTAGGAACGGTATTGGTTGATGTTTTTGTTGAGCGCATTGCCTTCGAACATGATGCGGTTGGCGTTCATCACGTCGTTGCCGTAGCTCCATTGGAAAAAGATATTCAGGCTCAGGCCTTTCCATGAAAAATTGTTGTTGAATCCTCCCGTATGGATCGGTTCGCCCCGGCCGATTACGACCATATCCTTGGCGTTGACCACGCCGTCGCCGTTTTGGTCGACATATTTCACATCTCCGGGCATGATCTTGTCGCGTTCGTCGCCGTTGGTCGGCACACTTTTTTTAAGCGAGAAGCTGCCGTCAGAATTGAACGCGAAGTCTTCGTAACCGTATACGCCGTCCCATTCATATCCGTAGAACTGCGCCATCGGATCGCCGATACGGGCGATGTAGAGGTAGGAATTGTTATAGTCGTTGGTGAAGCTGACCTTCGAGAGCAGGAACTCCTCACCTTCGGAAAGCGCCATGACGCGGCTGCGGTTGAAGCTGATGTTGAAATCGGAGGTCCAGGTGAAGTAACGGGCCTTGACGTTCACAGTGCTGAGTGATAGTTCGATACCGTCGTTGCGGACCGCTCCGATATTTTTGAATACGGTCGTGTATCCCGAACTGTATGGAAGGTTGGAGTTCAACAGCAGATCTTTCGTATTTTTACGGTAGATGTCGAAAGTGAGGTTGATCCGGTTTTTCAAAAACGCTAGGTCGAGACCGATGTTATACTGTGTCGTGCTCTCCCACGTCAGGTCGCGGTTGCCCAGTGACGAAGGGATGTAGCCTTCGAGCGGTGTGCCGTTGTCGAACGAATAATAGTCGCCGAGCGTGATCGAGGGATAGGCCGAGAAGTTGCCGATTCGGTTGTTGCCCGTTACGCCGACGCTGGCGCGCAGTTTCGCATCGTCGAGCCATTCGGCATTGCGCAGCCACGGTTCTTCGCCGAAGCGCCAGGCGAAAGCACCCGAGGGGAAGTAACCCCAGCGGTGTCCCGGCATGAATTTCGAAGAACCGTCGGCGCGGAACGAAGCCGTGAACATATAACGCGAACGGTAGTTGTAATTCACACGCATCAGCATCGACATCAAGGTGTTGTCCGAAAGCGTGGCGGTCGTGTTGTAAGGCAGGCCGTCGTCCATGCCGCTCAGTCCGAGCCCCTCGTTGGGGATGTGAGTCGTTTCGAATCCGTAGGTCTGGGAGGTGGTTCCCTGCATCGTGAAACCGATCATTGCGTCGAAGTTGTGACGATCGTTGTATTTACGCTTGTAAGTCAACAGGTTTTCGTTCATCCAGTCGTTGCGGGTATAGTCTGAAATAGAAGCGTTGACACCTTTGCTGTTGCTTGGACGCGGATAACCCTTGAAGGATTCGGAGTTGTTGAACTCCGTGGTCAGCGAATTGTAGTTCGTATATCCGCCCCGGATGGTAAGAGTCAGCGCCTTGGCCAGTTTGAAGTCCAGTTTGGCATTGGCCATCATCGTTGTGCGTTTGGCATGGCGGTTTTCGTTGATCGTCGAGATGTAGGGATTCATTACGCCCGTAGCAGCCGAATCGTCGTCGAACATATCGGCGATGTTCTGGTTTTTGAGCAGAAGGGGCCGATAGGCCCAGGTGCGGTACATGAGGTATGTGGCATAGGAGTTGGTCGTCGACAGCGCTGCGGAAGAGGTCTGCCCGCTTACTTTGTCCTGCGTGTAATTGACGCTTGCATTGAAGCTGACGTATTTGCTCAGTTTTTGGTCCAGCGTGATTCGCCCCTGATATTTCTTATATCCCGAATTGCGGATGACTCCGTCCTGATCGTTCAGTGATGCGGAGACGGAATATTTGGTCGACTTGTTGCCGCCGCGTACCGAGAGGTTGTGCATGTGGACGAAGGCCGTACGGAATATTTTATCCTGCCAGTCGATGCCTTTCATGTTACGATAGTCCTCCAACGTGCGGTTCTCGTTGGCGAGGTAGGTTCCTTCGCTGGACGGGTCCCGTTCGATCTGATAAGTTACGAACTCGTAGGGGCTCATCATGTCGATCTTTTTGGTGACGCTCTGCACGCCGAATGTGCCTGAGTAGGTAATCGTAGGACGTCCGACTTTGCCTTTTTTCGTCTCGATGATGATGACGCCGTTGGCGCCGCGCGAGCCGTAGATAGCTGTTGCGGAGGCGTCTTTGAGAACAGTCAGCGACGCAATGTCATCAGGGTTGAGCGCGGCGTTGGAGAAGTTCTCGATCGGAAATCCGTCTATCACATAGAGCGGGGAGTTGTCCTGCGTGAGCGAGTTCGCTCCGCGGATGACAATGTTGAAGTCCGTACCCGGCTGGCCGTCGGACGAGGTGACGTTGACACCCGCCACGCGGCCCTGCAATGCCTGGTCGAAAGAGCTTACCGGGGCCTTGACCATGTCGTCTACCTTGACGATGCCTACCGATCCGCTGACATCGCGTTTGAGCTGCGATCCGTAGCCGACTTCGACGACGACGGCGTCGATTTGCTTGGTGTCTTCCGCCAAGGTGATGTCGATGCGGGTCTGCGCTTCGACTTTGACGGTCTGGGGCGTATATCCCAACAGCGAGAATTCGAGTATGTCGTTCTTGCCGGCGCGGATCGTATATTTACCGTTTTTGTCGGTTACGGTTCCGCGAGTGGTCTTCTGCACGAGAACGGTCACACCCACGAGGGGCTGTTTGTTTGCATCGACGACCGTACCCGAGACAGTCGGTGAAGCGGCGGCCTGCGCATGGATGTTTTCCGGTAAAAGCAGGCAGACTGCCAGCCATAAGGCGCCGAAAAACGCTGTTTGTAAAATTCTGTTCATTTGTGTAGTGGTTTAGGAGATTTGCGTTATCGGTAGACGGGCCCGTAGTTGCTGCAGGCGCGGTAGTCGGAGCCTTCGGGATCGGAGCCGAAGGCGGCCCAGGCCGAAGGACGGAAGATCTTGTCTTCGTCGACGTTGTGCATGCAGACCGGGATGCGGAGCATTGCGGCGAGCGTGATGAGGTCGGCCCCGACATGGCCGTAGGTGATGGCTCCGTGGTTGGCGCCCCAGTTGTTCATCACGTTGTAGACGCTCCTGAAGGCGCCCTTGCCCGTCAGCCGGGGGGCGAAATAGGTCGTGGGCCACGAGGGGTCGGTGCGTTTGTCGATGTGCTCGAAGATCGCACGGTCGACGTTCACGGCCCATCCTTCGGCGATCTGCAGCACCGGACCCTGTCCTTTTATCAGGTTCAGGCGGCACATCGTGACCGGCATGTCGCCGCGCGTGAAGAACTTCGACGAGAAACCGCCGCCGCGCATGTATTCGCGTCCGGCCGGGTGCCATGTGGTCGCTTCGAGACACCGCTCGGCATCCTGCTCGGTGATCTCCCAGAAGGGTTTCATCACGGGTTCGCCAGCGGCGTCGGACATCGCGCCCGAAGCGTCCAGTGCGCTGCTTCCCGAGTTGATGAGGTGGATGATGCCGTTGGCGGCCTTGCCCGTCAGCTTTTTGCCCGTGGCGCGTTCCACGGCCTCGGGACTCCAATAGGAGCGCACGTCGGAGAAGAGCTGCGCTTGGTTGGTCAGCAGGTGCATGAAGAGCATCGAGACGCCGTTGAGCGTGTCGTTTTCGGTGGCGAAGGTGAAGGCCTCGCGGATGCCGTTCCAGTCGAACGACGTGTTGAGGATAGCCTCCGAGAAGTCGCCGTCGGGCCGGAAGTCGGTCCACTGGCGCTGTCCTTGGAATCCGCCCGCGATGGCGTTGTGGCCCATGGCCTCCTCCTCGAAGCCCATTTGGGTAAGGACGGGGTTGCCGATCATCAGGTCGCGGAAGATGATGGTCATCTTGACGACGTATTCCCACACCTCGTCTTTCTTCTTGCGCGAATAGCGGAGATGTTCGGGGTTCAGGTCCTCGCCTTCGTGTGTTTTACAGTACTTCTCGGTCCATGCCATCGCCCGTTTGAACTCCTCTTGGTCGAAGATGCCGAGTTCGATGCGGCGCGCGATCTCGGAGCAGTCGACATACTCGTTGCGCATGCCGAGATACTCTTGGAAAAAATCGGGATCGGGCATCGAACCGGCGATGCCCATCGATACCGAACCGATGGAGAGGTAGGATTTACCCTTCATCTGCATGACGGCAACGGCGGCGCGGCCGAAGCGCAGCAGTTTCTCCTCCACGTCGGGGGTGATGCTGTTGTCGTCCTGTTCCTGCACCTCCGAGCCGTAGATGCCGAATGCGGGCAGTCCCTTCTGGTTGTGTCCGGCCAGTGCCGAGGCGAGGTAGACGGCGCCCGGGCGCTGGGTCTTGTTGAACCCCCAGATGGCCTTGGGCATCAGCGGGTCCATGTCGATGGTCTCGGAGCCGTAGCACCAGCAGGGTGTCACCGAGAGGACGGCCCCGACGTTGTTGGCGGCGAATTTCGCCGTGGCCATGGCGGCCTCTTTCACGCCGCCGATGGTGCGGTCGGCGATGACGCACTCGACGGGAGTGCCGTCGGCATAGCGCAGTTTGTCGGCATAGAGCTTCGCGACGCTTTGGGCCATGCCCATCGTCATCTCTTCGAGGGATTCGCGGATACCGCCGCGGCGGCCGTCGATGATCGGACGGATACCGATTTTAGGATGGTTTGTCATAGGTCGGATGTTTTTTCGGTTCTTATTCGTAAATTTTCGGATGAGGGAGCGTCACGAAATCTTCGTCCTCGATCATCTTGTAGGTCAGTTTCAGAATCAGGTCGTTGCGGACCTCCTTCAGTGCCGGATCGTCGATCAGGTTGCGCTGTTCGCCGGGATCGTTCCGCAGGTCGTAGAGTTCGAACATCGGGCGTGTCGCCGGGAAGTAGAGGCGGCTCGAACGCGCATCGAGCCGGCCGCTTTCGTGCATACGCTTCAGTTCGGCGAACATCTCCGTGCCGGCGAAATCGATGGGAACCCACGGCTGTCCGGGCAGCAGGTTGTAGATGAGTTTGTAGCGTTCGCCGACGATGCAGCGCATCTGGTCGAAGACCGAAGTGTCGGTCGGCAGCGAATTGGTCGCGTGGCAGCTCCGTACGGAATAGACCCATCTTTCGGCCGGGGTCTGGCCCTGCGTCATGAGGGGCAGCAGATTTTCGCCCTCCATCTCTTCGGGGACCGGCAGTCCGGCGGCCGCTAGACAGGTCGAAGCGATGTCCACGTTGGAGACCACGGCGTCGGTCACGGCCGGAGCGATGTGCCCGGGCCAGCGGATCATGAACGGAACCCGGATGCCGTTTTCATAGAGCGTGCCTTTGGCCATGAACTGCGCTCCGCCGTTGTCGCCCATGAAAATGACGATCGTATCGTCGCTCAGTCCGTGCTCGTCGAGGTAGCGAAGCACCTCTCCGAAATCGGCGTCCATCCGATGTATCTCGTCGTAATAGGCTGCCGTGTATTCGCGGACCAATTGCGTGTCGGGATAGAACGGCGGGAGGGTCAGCGACCGGGGATCGTGCACCTTCGGGGCGTCGTAAGGCGTGTGGGGATCGGAATAGCAGAGTTGCAGGAAAAAAGGCTTGTCCTTGTCGCGGCGTTCCATGAAGGTCCGGAACTGCGCGTTGATCTTCCAGTGGCTCTCGCCTTTGCGGGCGTCGGCGACGACCATGCAGGTGTCGAGCCGGTCGGGGAAGGTCTTGTAGCCGTGCTCCGCATAGTAGAGTTCGACCTCCTTGATCTTTCCGACCCGGCCGCTGACGGCTCCGTCGAGGTGGTAGCCGCGTCCGGCGACGCCCGTGTAGTACCCGTTTTCGCGCAGGTATTCGGGAAAGGCACGGAAGCGGCGGGCGAGCGTCACGTTGAAGCGGGTCATGTTTACCGCCACGGGCGAACGCCCCGTCATGATCGAGGCGCGCGAGGGTACGCTCTGCGGCGAGGTGGCGTAGGCGCGGTTGAAGCGCACGCCCTCCGAAGCGAATCGGTCGAGATTCGGCGTCCGGATGTCGGCGTTGCCGTAACAGCCGACGGCGAAGGCGCTCTGGTCGTCGCTCAGCACCAGCAGGATATTGGGCTGTTTCTGAGCTGCGACGGCGGCAGTGCCGCCCAAGACACCGCCGCAGAGCAGCAGTCCGGTTTTCAGTCGGGTTTTCATGCGTTTTCGGCTTTGCGGTTCGTGAATTTCGTGAGCAGGAAGCCCGTGAGGAAGATGACCGTCGTTCCGAAGACGATCGTCAGGTAGGTGTGCAGCGGGCTGTGGAAGCGGTAGAAGGGCGAACCTTCGTTGATCAGCGGCGAGAGGCTCATCCATGCGATGGTCAGCAGGCCGAGGATCACCGCGATGACGGCGTGGGCCCGGCGTACCGTCTTGCAGACGACGCCCAGCAGAAACAGTCCCAGCATGCCGCCGCTGAAGATCGACGCCAGCTTCCACCATGCGTCCAGCACGCCGTCGATGCGCATCATCATCAGTCCCATGATGATGCCCAGCGTACCCACGACGAATGACGTGGCGTAGAGTACCCGCATGCTCTTCTTTTCGGAGAGCTCCTTTTTCGAGAGCCGTTTGGCGAAGTCCGTCAGTACGATCGTCGCCGAGGAGTTGATGCTCGTGGCGATGGTCGACATGCCGGCCGAGAAGAGCGAGGCGATCACGAGACCCGTGAGGCCCGTGGGCAGTCCGTGGACGATGAACCACGGGAACACTTGGTCCGACGGCGTTCCGGCGGGCAGCAGTTCGGGCTGTGCCGTGTAGTAGGAGAAGAGCGCGGTGCCGATGTAGACGAAGACGAGCGACACGGGGATGTAGAGCAGTCCGCCGAAGAGGGTCGACTTCACGGCTTCGGCCGTCGAGCGGGTCGTCATGTAGCGCTGCACATAGTTCTGGTCGATGCCGTAGTTCTGCATGTTGACGAACAGTCCGTAGATGAGCACCACCCAGAAGGTCGGTTCGGTAAGGCTCGCCCCGAAGCTGCCGAGACTGAACTTGCCGTGCTCCGAGGCTATTGCGAAGAGCTGTCCGGGGCCTTCGGGCATCGTGAAGGTGAGGATCGCGGCGCAGGCGACGGCCCCGACGATGAGGATGATGCCCTGAATGGCGTCGGTCCAGACCACGGCGGCGATACCGCCCAGCAGGGTGTAGATCAGCGTGGCGATGCCCGTACAGATGATGATGGTCTGGATGTCCCAGCCGAACATCGTGTTCAGCGGCAGGGCCAGCAGCAGCAGGATCGAGCCCACGCGGGCGAGCTGCGTCAGCAGGTAGCAGACGGCCACATAACAGCGGGCCCAGTATCCGAAACGCATTTCGAGGTAGTGGTAGGCCGAGACGCTGTTGATCCCGCGGTAGAGCGGGATGAAGACCTTGGCCGCGAGCCATGTGGCGATGGGGATCGAGAGGCTGAAGACGAAGGGATTCCAGTTGCCTTTGTAGGCGTCGCCGGGAAGTCCCAGAAAGCTGATGCTGCTGACGAACGTGGCGAAGATCGACATGCCCACGACCCATGTGGGCAGCGATCCTTCGGCGGCGGTGAATGCCGCGGCGCCTTTACGGCTGCGGAAGTAGAACGAGCATCCGAAAAGGGCGACGCCGCCGACGAAGATGAAAAAGACGAGGTAATCGAGTATGGTTATCTCCATTTTTTATCGGGTTAGGTAGTTTGGTCGTGTGTTATGCTATTCGCCGCATTTGATGCCCAGCGCTCCGAGGGCCTGACGGATGCGGTCGCGTTCCTCGGTGCGGAATTTCCGGTAGGGATAGGAGAGGTAGTCGTCGCAGATGCCCAGCAGCGAGAGCGCGCATTTGACGCCTTTCAGGTAGCTCGACCCGTATTTGCCGACGGTGTAGAGCGACGTGCTGATCTGCATGATGCGGTGCTGGAGCCGGCGGACCCGGGCGATGTCGTGGGCTGCTGCCGCGTCGTACATCTCGACGTAGAGTTCCGGGAAGATGTTGGCGCCGCCGTTCACGCCGCCGTCGGCGCCCATCACGACGCTCTCTCCGGTGAGCTCCTCGGGACCGACGTAGAGTGCGAAGTCCTCGCGGTCGCCCAGATGGTAGAGCAGCGTCTGGAAATAGGTCATGTTGGCCGAGCTGTCCTTCAGTCCGACGATGTTCGGATGGTCGGCCAGCGCCTTGACGGTCGCGGGTTCGAGGAACACCTTCACATGCGAGGGCATGTTGTAGAGGAAGAGCGGCAGCGGCAGTGCGTCGGCCAGCGCCGTGTAATATTCGATCAGTTCCTGCTGCGAAGGCGCGAAATAATAAGGCGCTGCGGCGACCACGCCGACGGCTCCGCAGGCGGCGGCATGCCGGGCGAGCTTCACGCTCTCGTCGAGCGACGTGTCGGTGACGCCCACCAGCACGGGAACGCGCCCGGCGACCGTGCGGCAGACCAGTTCGACGAAATCGTAGCGGCACTTGTAGGAGAGGCTTTGCGCCTCGCCGGTGGTGCCGAGGAGGAAGAGGGCGTGGACGCCGCCGGCGAGGATGTGCTCCGTGAGCCGTACGGTGCCTTCACGGTCGATTTGGTCGTCACCCTTCAAGGGGGTAATCATCGGGGGAATGATCCCTTTGATAGTCTTCATCTTTTTTATGGTTTGGGTTTTAATCAGTTGTTCGTTTTGTGTCGTTCGATCCACCGGATGACGGCCGGATAGGTCTCGTCGCCGTAGGCGTAGCGCTCGCGCATCCAGAAACCGTGGCCTCCCTCGGGATAGATGTGCATTTCGGCCTTCACCCCGCGGCGGTTGAGGGCCCGGTAGAAGGCGATGGAGTTGTCCGGGACCACCCCTTTGTCGTCGTTGCACAGCAGGAGCATCACCTCGGGCATCTCTTCGTGGACCTGTCCGAAGGTCGAATGGCGCTTGCGCAATGCCTCCTCCCCGCTGCGGGCCCCGAGGAGGTTCTCCCGGGTCCGGACGCTGGAGTATTTCATCGAGATGACCGGGTAAACGAGTACGGCGAAATCGGGACGTGTCTCCGCGCTTGTGTATTCCGTGATGAGCGTCGAGGCGAAGTGGCCGCCCGCCGAGAAGCCGATAATCCCTACGCTGCGGGGATCGATGCCCCATTGCACGGCGTTGCGGCGGATGACGCGCATCGCCTGCTCGCCGTCCTCCAGCGGAATCCCGGGATGGCCGTTCGGCATCCGGTATTTGAGGATCATCGCCGCGATGCCGTGCTCGTTGAGCCACTCGGCGGTCTTGTAACCCTCGTGCGTGATGCAGACTTTTTCGTAACTTCCGCCCGGCACGACCAGCATGGCCTGTCCCGTGGCGCGGGCCGGATCGGGAAGATAGACCAACAATTCGGGATCGCTTACGCCGACGTAGTACCCCTTCTCGTTGATGCTTTCGGACAGCTCCTCCAGCCCGGTTTTCGTCGGGGTTCCCTCCGGGAAGAGCTTGATGCGCAGCGGCTCGGCCGCCTGCGACACGGCGACGGCCAGCAATAGAGCGCAGAGTGTTGTGAAACAGGTTTTCATCGCGCCAGCCGATTTGCCATTCGGTAGAAATGGCCGTCCTCGGCCCCCAGCAGGAGTTCGGGCGTGCCGTCGCCCCGCCAGTCGATGGGGGTTGGGCAGGTCGTGTGGCCGGCCAGCACGCGCTCGCTGATGTTGCCCATATATTCGTACCACACCTCGCCGTTCTCCTCGCGGACGTTGCGGAACCAGCAGGCGTTCTGGCTGTCGACGATCAGGTCCAACCGTCCGTCGCCGTCCCAGTCGATGAAACAGATCTTGCGGCGTCCGGATTGTCCGCCGATGCCGTCGTTCAGGCGCAGAAGTCCTTCGGAGCTCTCCATAACCCCGTTTTTGGCGCTGTAGAGCGAGCAGTTCGTGCCGTGGAAGATGCGGCGTCCGGGGCGGAGCAGCAACTCGCCGTCGGGCGTGCGGAAACGTTCGTAATAGGCGAGGTAACCTTCCTGATCGAGAACGATGAGGTCCGTCAGGCCGTCGCCGTTCCAGTCCATGGCCACCGGCGTCGTGCGCCATTGCGTGACGAGCGTGCCGGATTCCGGCGTCCACCAGTTCCATGCGGGTTTGGGCGTTTCGCCCTCCCAAGCTACGCGCACGGGCTGTGCCGGAGCGAGTTTCAGTCCGTCTTTGCTGCCGAGGTTGCGGAACCATTCGATTTTGCCCCAAATCGAGTTGACGATGATGTCGGGGTGTCCGTCGCCGTCCCAGTCGGCCACGGAGAGTACCGTGTAGCCCCATTTGCGCTCGGCGGGTCCCTGTATGGAGCCGTTCTCTCCGGCTTGTATGCGGATGGGTTTGCCGTTGACGGTGAAGAGCTGCGGGGCATCCCAAACGGGGTTGTCGCCGCCCGAAAGGTTGCGGATGAAAGCGATCTCCCCGGCCGAGTTCCCGGCAACGATGTCCTGTTTGCCGTCGCCGTCCCAGTCGTAGGCGCAGGGGGTTGAGAGGGCTCCGAATTTCACCAGATCGGCTTGTTGAGTGAAGTAGACGGGCGATTCGAACTGGGGCATGCCTTTTTTGACCTTCCCCGTGTGGCGCACCCAAGCCACGCGGCCGTCTTCGTCGCCGACGATAAGGTCGGGATGTCCGTCGCCGTCGAAATCCGAAACCACCGGGACGATCATCTCCAGATGGAGGCGAATCTCCCCGTGTTTGTTGGCAAGCGGACGTCCCGCCGCAAAGCGGGGCTCCGTGCGGCTCCCGATGTTCTCGAACCAAGTCAGCCCGTCGACGAATTCGCCGCATATCAGGTCCAGATCGCCGTCGTCGTCGAAGTCGGCGATACACGGATTGGGAGCTCCGTAGACGTCGATCGGGGCGCCTGCCGCCTCCACTTTGCCGCGGTTGACATATCCTTTGCCCGTGTTTTCGAGCAGGTAGACGTAGCCGTGCAGCGGACCCCGGGTCCAGCGCCCGAGGCTGTCGAAGGCGTTGTCCCAGCCGTAATCGTCCCATGTGTCGATGCCCACGACGATATCCTTGTCGCCGTCACCGTCCCAGTCGACGTAGTTCCACATGTTGCTCCGCGACTTCTTGTAGGTGGCGCCGAGCTCCTCGCCCTCGTAGCGGAGACGCCGCTTCTTGGCGTAGGGAGCCTTGAAAAAGTCGGGGTATTCGAAGTTCTTGGAGAGGACATACGGTTTGCCCTCCACCTCCGAAAGGCGGATGTTGTTCATCCCCTTTTCGCTGATACGCTCTGCGGCGGCGAAACGGGGATGGCGCGGCGTTCCGATGTTCCTGAAAAAATAGAGTCCTTTGTAGGGGCGGTCGGGGCACGACACCAGCAGGTCTTTCACGCCGTCGCCGTCATAGTCCACGGGCAGCGGAATGCCCCACAGTCCGACCCCCAGATCGACCGTGAGGTCCGGGTTGTTGTATCGCAGGATGTCCTTATCGGATTGTGCCGGGGTTTCACCCCCCCCCTTGGGATCAGTGGTAGGTGACGCCTGTCGAATGTCTGTTGCGGCCGATGCCGATGTCGTGATGAGGAGTGCGGCGGCCAGCGCGGCACTGCGGACGGCGAAAACGCTCGCCTTGTAAAACGGAAGGATTGCCGGGTTCATGGGTTTATGCAGGTTTCTTATAAATCGTTTTAGCCTCAGGGTAAATATTTTTAGCCTTCCGCGACGGCCTGTTCCACGCTCCGCAGTTCGTCTTCGGGAGCGCTCTCGACGATCTCGGGCGTCAGCACGATGCGCGTGCAGTTTCCGGGTTTGTCGCGTTGTTCGATGCTCTTGATCAGCAGGTCGAGGGCTTCGGTCCCGAACTGTTCGATGGGCTGACGGACATAGGCGATGGCGGTTTTGTAGATGTCGAAGGCTTCGTTGGTGTCGAAGCAGGCGATGGCAATGTCTTGGGGCACACGCCAGCCGTTGCGGAAGATGGCGCTCAGTCCCTGACCTGCCAAGGTGTTGGTGGCGAAGAGGAAAGCCTCGGCGCGGCGTTGCCGGGCTTCGCGGATAATATCCTCGATCTTGGCGAGTTTGTCATGGCGCAGGTGGTGTATGACGGCGTTTCCGCCCTTTTCATACGCCTGCATGCAGCGGCGGTAGCCCTCTTCGCGCTCGCGGATGTTCGAGAGCCCCATCGAGTAGGAGATCATCTCGATGCGGGAGAACCCACGCCGGATCAGCGCTTCGGTCGTTTCATATCCGGCGCGGCGGTTGTTCAGCACGACGCTGCTGACCTCCAGATCGGGGACCTCACGGTCGAGCAGCACGAGCGGGATGTTCTGGTGGGCGATGTCGCGGATGATCTCGTCCGCACCCTCGCACGGAACGACTATCAGACCGTCGATCCCCTTGTTGCGGAAGACCTCGATCAGGTTCTCCAGCTTTTGCGGATTCTCGTCGGTGCTGCCGAACAGCACGGTATACTTATGTTTATATGCGTGGTTTTCGATACACCGGGCGATGTCGGCGAAGAATTTGTTCGAGATGTCCGAGACGATGACGCCGATGGTGTTGGTCTTGCCGCTGCGCAGGGTGCGGGCGGCGTTATTGGGCTGGTAGTTCAGTTTCTGCGCGACCTCCAGAATACGCTGTGCGGTTTCCTTGTTCACGCGGTAGGTATCCTTGCCGTCGGCTTTGTTGTTCATCACGAACGAGACCAGAGCGATCGAAACGCCGGCCTCTGTGGCTATATCTTTTATGGTTACTCGCTTCGTTCGCATATTTTTTGCGTTTTTTTGCAATATCTGGGATTTTCTGTTACTTTTGCAAAAGTAATTAAAACGTTTTAATAAACAAATTTTTTCTTCGATTTTTTGATTTTATCCCTTTCGAAATATGAAAACTTACGGTGAAGCGCGCTCATTTATGGAGACTTACGGCGTTCAGGGCGTGGAACTGTCCGATGAATCGGGACGTGCCCGGATCTATCTGGTTCCGGCGTGGCAGGGACGTGTGATGACCTCGACCTCGACCGGACCCGAGGGGCCCGGCTACGGCTGGATAAACCGTTCGCTGATCGCTTCGGGGGTCCGGAAATCCCAGTTCAATCCCTTTGGCGGTGAGGAGCGTTTCTGGCTTGGGCCCGAGGGCGGCCCCTTCTCGCTCTACTTTGCACCCGGCGCCGAGCAGGTCTATGCCAACTGGCAGGTCCCGGCGGCGCTGGACACCGAGCCTTTCCGGGTGGTCGGCCGCGACGCCCGGCAGGTGCGCTTCGAGGCCGGGATGTCGCTTCGGAATGCCACCGGAACCCGCTTTGAGGTGGGTGTGGCGCGGCGTGTCGAGCTGCTTTCGCACCGACAGGCCGAGGCGGCGCTGCGGCATGCCTTGTCGCCGGAACTCGCTTTGGTGGCCTACCGCAGCGAGAACCGCATCGGGAACTGTGGTCCGGACGCTTGGACGCCCGAGGGCGGCGCTCCGTCGGTCTGGATGCTCGGGATGTTCACGCCGTCGCCGTCGACGACGGTCTTCCTGCCCTGCGACGGGGAGGATGTCGAAACGGCTGTCAACAGCGACTATTTCGGAACGCTCCCGGCCGATCGGCTCTCCGTGTCCGGAGGGCTCGTATGCCTGCGGATCGACGGTGCTTTCCGGTCGAAGATCGGCCTGCCCGCGGGCCGCGATACGGGACTTTGCGGCAGTTACGACGCGGCGGCGCACCAACTGACGCTGGTCCGCTACCGGCGTTCCACGACGGGCGACCGTTATGTGGAGAGCCGCTGGGGGCAGCAGACAGACCCTTTCGGCGGGGACGTCGTCAACGCCTACAACGACGGGCCGACCGAAACCGGCGAGGTGATGGGCCCGTTCTATGAGATTGAAACCTCCTCGCCGGCGGCCTTCCTGCGGCCCGGCGAGACGCTGTGCCACACGCAGGAGGTCTTCCACCTGCAGGGGGACGAGGCCCTGCTCGAAGAGCTCCTCCGCGGACTGATACCCGGAGGATTGCGGGCTGTGAAAGAGGCATTTAACTATTAACCGAAATAACTATGCAATCTCGAACCAACTATCTTTTGGGCGTCGATTTCGGGAGCGATTCCGTGCGGTGCCTCGTCGTCGACGCTGCCGACGGGTCGGAGCTCGCCTCGGCGGTGGTGGCTTATCCCCGGTGGGCCGAACGGCTCTATTGCGACCCCTCGCACAACCGCTACCGTCAGCATCCGCTCGATTACATCGAGTCTTTGGAGACGTCGGTCCGCAAGGCTTTGGCGGCCTGCGGACGCGATGTCGCCGACGCCGTTCGCGGCATCTCCTTCGACACCACGGCCTCGACCCCGGCGCTGACCGATGGCAAAGGCACTCCGCTGGCCCTGCTGCCCGAATTTGCCGAGGAACCCGATGCGATGTTTATCCTCTGGAAGGACCATACGGCCCTCGCCGAAGCGGACAGAATAAACGATTTAGCAAAAAAATGGGAGATCGACTATACCCGTTACAGCGGCGGCACTTACTCCTGCGAATGGGTCTGGGCCAAGATGCTCCACTGCCTGCGCCATTCGCCCCGGCTGCTGCCGGCGGCCTATTCGTGGGTGGAGCACTGCGACTGGATAAGCGCCCTGCTGGTCGGCGACACGATGCCCGAGACGATCGCCCGCAGCCGCTGCGTGGCAGGGCACAAGGCGATGTGGCATGCCTCGTGGGGCGGTCTTCCCGCACCGGAGTTTTTGGAAACGGTCGATCCGCTGCTGCGCGTCTTCCGCGGGCACCTCTATTCCCAAACCGTTACGGGCGACGCATGCGTCGGGCGGTTGTGCGGCGAGTGGGCTGCCCGGCTGGGACTGAGGGCGGGCATCGCCGTCGGCGTGGGGGCCATCGACTGCCATGTCGGGGCCGTCGGGGCCGGTATCGTCCCCGGAACGCTGGTCAAGGTGATGGGAACTTCGACGTGCGATATCGTGGTCGGCACTTACGAGGAGGTCGGCAGTCGTGCCGTGCACGGCATCTGCGGTCAGGTCGACGGTTCGGTATTGCCCGGATATATCGGTTTCGAGGCCGGGCAGGCCGCTTTCGGCGACCTGTATGCTTGGTTCCGGCGGGTGATGGCGTGGCCGCTGCGGCAGATTGCCGAAAGCGACCCGCAGCTCGAAGAGCGAATCCTCGGGGAACTGACGGCCGAGGCTGAACGTCTGCCCTTGACGGACGAGGACCCCGTGGCGCTCGACTGGCACAACGGACGCCGGACGCCCGATGCCGATCCCCGGGTGCGGGGTGCGCTGGACGGGCTGACCCTTGCGACGTCGGCGCCGGCGATTTACAAAGCGCTGGTCGAAGCGACGGTCTTCGGCTCCCGGGCCATCAACGAGCGGATGCTCGAAGAGGGCGTGCCCATCGACAACATCCTCGCCATCGGCGGCATTGCCCGCAAATCGCCTTTCGTGATGCAGACGATGGCCGACGTCATCGGCGTTCCGATCCGGGTGGTCGACAGCGATCAGGCCTGCGCTCTGGGGGCGGCGATGTTCGCGGCGGTTGCCGCTGGACTCTACCCGTCGGTGCCGGAGGCCCAGCGGGCGATGTGTCCCGGTTTTTCGGACGAATACCTGCCCGATATGGAACGGCATGCGATTTACGACCGTCTCTATGACCGCTATTTGAAACTCGGAGGCCGTCGGTAAACGGGATGCTCCGGATAATTGACACCGCAGGTCGCGGGCAAAAGCCGACAATTCGTTTGGCTTTGTCCGCGGCTTGCACTATCTTTGACTTTGTCTTGGATAGGCGGCGGTTCGGAAGTGCTCAAATAAATTTGGCACTCCGCTCACCTTGCACTATCTTTGTCCTATGACAGTGATCAGATTGACCAAGGAATTTTCGTTCGAGGCGGCGCATGCCCTCGACGGATACGACGGGCCGTGCCGTGAGATACACGGGCACTCCTACCGGTTGTTCGTGACGGTGAAAGGCCGCCCGGTCGAAGATGCGGAGAATCCCAAATGCGGGATGGTGATGGACTTCGGGGTGCTGAAGCGGATCGTCAGCGAGGAGATCGTCTCGTGTTTCGACCATGCGCTGGTGCTCCGGGATTCGGCGTCGGGCGCGGAATTGCGCCGCGTGCTCGCCGCGCGGTTCGGCAACATCGTGACGGTCGGTTACCAGCCCACCTGCGAGAACATGCTCGCCGATTTCGCCCGCCGCATTGCTGTCCGGCTCCCCGAAGGTGTTGCGCTCCATTCGCTGAAGCTCCACGAAACCGCAACCTCGTTTGCCGAATGGTTCGCCGACGACAACGAATGATGGCCCTCCGAACACAAGTGACGCAACCTATCTAATATGAAAAAACTCTTTCTGGTCGACGCCTATGCGTTGATTTTCAAGTATTACTATGCCTTTCTGGGGCGCCCGATGCGCAACCGCGCGGGGATGAACACCTCCGTGGTGTTCGGGTTCGTGAAGTTCCTGCGCGACATCCAGAAACGCGAACGGCCCGACCTGCTGGGTGTGGCCTTCGATCCCAAGGGCGGCAGCTTCCGCCGCGACATTTTTCCGGAATACAAGGCCAACCGCACCGAAACGCCCGAGGATATCCTCTTGTCGGTACCCTATGTCAAGCGGGTGCTCGAGGCGATGTGCATCCCGATCCTCGAGGTCGCGGGCTATGAGGCCGACGACGTGATCGGAACCCTCTCGCAAAAGGGCGTCGAGGCCGGTTACGATGTCTACATGGTCACTCCGGACAAGGACTACGGGCAGTTGGTGCGCGATAACTGCCGCATCTACAAGCAGCGGGGCGCCGAGGGGAGCATCGAGATCGTGGGACGCGAGGCTATCCGCGAGAAGTACGGCATCGACGATCCCCAACTGGTGCGCGACATTCTCGCGTTGTGGGGCGACGCCTCGGACAACATCCCCGGCGTGCCGGGCATCGGCGAAAAGAGCGCCTGCAAACTGGTGCAGGAGTGGGGAACGGTCGAGAACATCCTCGACAACGTTTCGAAGATCAAGGGCAAGCAGGGCGAGAAGATTGCTGAGTGGGCCGACAACCTGCGGCTGGCCAAGCGCCTGACGACCATTTGTCTCGACGTGCCGATCGAACTCCGCGAGGAGGACCTCACGGTCTGCGATCCCCATGTCGACGAACTGCGCGGGCTTTTTGCCGAGCTCGATTTCAAGGCCTTCATGAATGACCTTAACAACCTCGCGCCGCCCGAGGCGCTGCCCGAAGGTCCCCGGCAGGAGGCGCAGACCCAGTTGGCGGAGATGGCCCGTGCCAAGTCCGCTGCGGCGAAGAAAGCCGCGCTGGTGGGTCAGGGCAACCTGTTCGGCGATCCCGTGGTGCAGATGCCGGAGGCTCAGGATGTTCCCGTCGCCGAACTGCAGGCCGAAGCCGACGCGATGCAACTGGCGACGGCCCAGAACACGCCCCACGAATACACGCTCGTGGAGAGTGCCGCGCACTTGCGCGAGGTGATCGCCGAGGTCGGGAAATACGAGGAGTTCTGCTTCGACACGGAGACCACCGGATTCGACATCTTCAACGACCGGATCGTCGGCCTGTCGCTCGCCGTGGAGCCTTTCAAGGCGTGGTACGTCCCCTTCAAGGAGGAGAACACACCCCAATATGCGGAGATCGTGCGGCCGCTGTTCGAGAATGAGAATATCGCCAAGATCGGCCAGAACATCAAGTTCGACCTGATGGTGCTGCGCCGGCTGGGCATTGCGATCCGGGGCCGCAAGTACGACACGATGATCCTCCACTACCTGCTCGATCCCGAGTCGCGCCACAACATGAACGCCCTTTCGGAGCGCTACCTCAACTACAAGCCCATCGAGATCGAATCGCTGATCGGAAAGGGTTCCAAGCAGTTGACGATGGACCTCGTGAATATCGAGCGTGTCAAGGAGTACGCCGCCGAGGATGCCGACGTGACCCTGCGGCTCAAGCATGAACTCTACCCGATGGTCGAGAAGATCGGTCTTCAGCACCTCTATTTCGAGGTCGAGGAGCCGATGATTGAAGTGTTGGCCGACATCGAGATGGCGGGCGTAAGGATCGACACCGGGGCGCTGGCCGTCTATGCCGTCGAGCTGAACCGCAAGCTGGCCGAACTGGAGGCGGCGATCCGTACCGAGGCCGGCGAGTCGAACCTGAACATCAACTCCGCGCGTCAGTTGGGCGAGGTGCTGTTTGCGAAGATGCGCATCGCCGAGAAACCCAAGATGACCAAGACCAAACAGTTCTGCACCGACGAGGATTACCTCCAGTCGTTCGCCCGCAAACACCGCATCGTGGACCTGATTCTCGAGTACCGGGGCGTCAAGAAACTGCTTTCGACCTATGTCGAGGCGCTGCCCCAGTTGGTCAACCGCACCACGGGGCGCATTCACACCTCGTTCAATCAGGCCGTGACCGCCACCGGGCGCCTCTCGTCGACCAACCCCAACCTGCAGAACATCCCGGTCCGCGACGACATGGGCCGCCGCATCCGCAAGGCGTTCATCCCCTCGGACGATGACCACCTGCTGCTCTCGGCCGACTACAGTCAGGTCGAACTGCGCCTGATGGCCCACCTTTCGGGCGACGAGTCGCTGATTGCGGCCTTCGAGCACGGCGAGGACATCCACACCGCCACCGCCGCCAAACTGTTCAACAAGTCGCTGGAGGAGGTGACCTCCGAGGAGCGGCGCCGGGCCAAGACGGCCAATTTCGGCATCATCTACGGCATCTCGGCCTTCGGCCTGAGCCAGCGGCTCGAAATCCCTCGCAAGGAGGCCAAAGAGATCATCGACGGCTATTTCGCCTCCTATCCCAAGGTCAAGGAGTACATGGACAACGTGGTCGAGAAGGCCAAGGAGGAGGGCTTCGTCTCGACGATCTTCGGCCGCCGCCGCTACCTCAACGACATCTCGTCGCACAACGCCGTGGCGCGCGGACTGGCCGAGCGCAACGCCGTGAACGCCCCGATACAGGGCTCTGCGGCCGACATCATGAAGATCGCCATGATCAACGTCCACCGCCGTTTTATCGCCGAGGGCATCCGTTCACGGGTGATTCTGCAGGTGCATGACGAATTGGTCGTGGACATGCTCCGCTCGGAGCAGGAGCGCGTCACGGCCATCGTCACTGAGTGCATGGAGTCCGCGGCGAACCTCAAGGTGCGGCTCATCGCCGATGCCGGCGTCGGCGACAACTGGCTCGAAGCGCATTGACGCGGTATGTTGAAACTGAAAATCGCCCTCGGAAAGAGGGCGATTTTTTAGAAGGTATAGGAGACCTCGATATACCAGTAGCGTCCGAGCAGTGCCGTCTGCGAAGTCGTGATGTAATCGTTGACCACCTGCGTCCGGCGGTTCTGGCCCTGATTGAAGATGTCTACCACGCCCGTCAGTAAGCCCAGCCGGTTTTTCGCGCCGAATTTGCGGCCGATATCGGCGTTGCAGTAGACCGCGTCGCGGGCCGCCTGCTTCGAGACGTCGTTGCGGTAGAGGTTGTAGAAGACTATCGCGCTGGCCTCGTATTTTTCGGCGAAGCGTGAACGCAGGGCGCCGTTGATCTGTGCGTCGAGGTAGCGGCTCTTGCCGTAGGGACCGCTGGCGAACTCCCCGATCTGCGCTGTGCAGCGGATTTCGGGCGTGAGGTGCGAGGAGAAGCCGCCAGTCAGGTAGAACTCCAGTTGCATGGAGTGCTGGTCCGTTGTCCGGGCGACGCCGTTCAGGAAGAACGGAACCTGCGAATAACCGTATTCCAGTTTGCTCCGGATCGTCGTGCGTATGGCCTTGAATTGCTTGCTCATCGACAGCGAGGCATTCAGGTTGAGGTATCCCCCGGCATTGTCGAATGTGGAGAGCGTGGCCCCGCGCTGCGCCGTGTAGTCGTATTCGGGCAGCGGGGTCTCTTGGGTGAAATAGATGGTCTTGTCGGCGATGTAGTGGAGCGTATGGCTGCCGTCGAACCGGGCAGCCCAGTTGAAACTCCTTTCGGCGATCTGCTGGTTGTAAACAAGCGAGAAATCGGTCTTCAGGGGTTGTTTCAGGTCGGGATTTCCCACGCGCAGCAGCAGGGGGTTGCGCGTGTCGATCACGCCGCGCAGTTGTTCAAGCGAAATATCGTCTACGCGCGACTGCGCCCTGAAAGAGAGGTTCTTCTGCGGGGAGAAACGATATGAGAAATCCAGACTGGGGATCACCGACCAGAATGTCCGGGGCGTGTACGCATCGTAGGGCAGCCGCTCGTCGCGGTTAGCGACGGTCACATTGCCGCCGATGCCGGCTCCGAAGCGCACCTTCCGGTTCGGGCGGAAAGTATAGCCTAGGGTCAGGGTGTTGTGGCTCGCATTGACCGTATAGTCGTAGGTATTCAGCAGGTCGGGGACTCCCAGCGGGTCGTTGAGGAAGTCGACCGACCGTTCCTGCGACCGTTCGTTCCGGTATGTGAAATCATACCGCAGGTCGATCGACGAGGATTCCGAAACATTCTTTGTAAAGACGAACTGTCCCCTCACATTCCAGACGGAGCCGTCACCGGCGTTGCGCAGGTTCGTCTTGAAACTCGTCGTTTCGAGCGTATCGACCGTCCAGCCGTCCCGGTTGTTTTTCGAATACTCCGAGGAGACCGAGGTCGTGATGAATGCGTCGTTTTTCAGCCCCAGCGAATAGCTGACGGAGGCTTCCAGCGTTTTCGAATCCCGGTCCGAAAGGCTCTGACGCAGTTGTGAGAGGACGTTTCCGTCGGTTCGGTCGGTCATCCGGTTCGTTCCGAGGTTTGACTGTGTACCGTAACTTCCCGTGATGCGGGCCTGCAGCATGTGGGTCTGACGGGCATGTGTGAAGAGGCCGCCCAGATTATAGGTATTGTTTTTCGTCAGCGCGTTCGACTGCGATTCCACCCGGCGGATCTCGTAAACCTCGGTCGGGAAATAGTCGGTCATACTTTGCTGTTCAGTCTCACTCCGGTCAAGATATACGGAAACGTTGATGCCGTATTTCAGCGAGTCGCCCTTCCGGTGGCTGTAACTGCCGTTTATTTCGGTGTACCGGGATGGTGTCGGAGGGGTGTAGTTCGACATTGCGTTTAGCCCTAACCGTTGTCCGGCATTGCTGCCGTTGTAGCCCATCAGGCTCATGCTGTTCTGGGGCGTGTTCAGGCTGATGACGGCACGCTCGTCATGCCGTGCCGTATGTTTGCCGTTGTAGTCGGCCTGGGTGCTGACGCCTCCGGATGCCGCGAGCATAATATTCTTGATTATCTTGGGCTTGCTCTTCGTGGTGACGTCCATCACCTTGTCTTTCGGGGCCCGGGTGTCGCCGATGCGTTTCGCCACGGGATTGTCCTCGTCGTAGACCTTCACATCTTTGATATCCGCCGTCGTCAGGTCCCGGAGCGCAGCCTTCGTGTCGTCGCCGAAGAAGGTCTGCCCGTCGACATAGACGCGCTTGATCTCCGCCCCGTTGGCGAAGATGCTCCCGTCGCGGACCTCGATACCCGGCAGTTGTTTGAGCAGTTCTCCGAGCCGGTCCCCGGGCAGGGTCTTGAAAGCGGCGGCATCGTAGATGGTCGTGTCGCCGCGGATAATCATGGCGATACGGTCGCCCCGCACCTCCACCGCGGCGATCTGTCGTTCGTCTTCGGCCAGATTCACGTCGATATTGCCGACAAAATCGTTCGCTTCGTATCGCTTCGAAAAGGGTTTGTAACCTATGAAACTCACGGTCAGCTCCACCGGATGCCGGAATCGCCGGAAACATTCGCACCGGGCGCTGGCTACGGTGAGTTGCATGCTTTTCACCGTTGCATACGCAATCGTATCCTTGCCGGATACGATGCGAACCGTCGCCCCGACTAGCGGCTCCTTGGTCAGGCTGTCCTGCACATAGATCACCGTTCGGGCGCTGCTCGGGGGGCGTATCATATTGCTCATGACGATCACCTCCTGTCCGTTTACGGGCAGGAAAAGACACAGGCAGAAGCACAGCGTAAACAGGCTGCGGAGACAACTCGGGATCGGGTCGGTCATGGTATATCGGTATCGGGTTTCCGGGGCGTTATTTGAGCCGGATAATCCGCGCCTCGTCGTCCGCGGCGGGCAGCGGGGCGGGGGTGAAATCCGAGTACCCCGCGGCGATGGCGCAGAGGGGTTCGCAGCCGTCGGGAATGGGCAGGAAGGTCCGGAGATAGTCGGCAGCCTTCTCTCCGTCGGGAACATCCTTGCGCCGGGGGCGTCCGTTGATGTGCACCCAGCACGACGCCAGCCCCTCGTCGACGCAGGCCAGTTGCACCACCGTCGCCGCAATCGCGGCATTCTCGCGCCACAGGTCGCTCGACGACGTGTCGCCCAGCACCACGATCGCCAGCGGCGCACCCGTCAGGAATCCCGATCCGTAGTCGCGCATGTCGGCCATGCGGGCCACCAGCGCGGGATCGTCGACCACCAGCAGGCGTGTCGAGCGCGTGTTGCGGGCCGAAGGGGCCGTGAGGGCTTCGGCGAGGATGCGGTCCACGACCTCGCGGGGCACCGGGCGGTCCAAGAATTTGCGCACCGAGCGGCGTTTTGCAATCAATTCCTTGAATTCCATAATCTTTTGCGTTTTCGTACGTTTATTGCAAAAGTAGTAAAAAAAACATATCTTTGAGAATTAAAACCTTGAAACCGATGGAATTCAGATTCACCATAGCACTCATCTACGACTTCGACGGCACGTTGGCTCCGGGCAACATGCAGGAGTACGATTTCATTCCTGCCGTCGGCAAGAGCAACAAGGAGTTCTGGACCGAGGCCAACACGCTGGCCGAGGAGCAGGACGCCGACATGGTCCTCACATACATGGCCCGGATGATTCAGGAGGCCAAGTCGAAAGGCTTGTCGCTGCGCCGTGAGGCATTTCAGGACTCGGGCCGCCGCGTGACGCTCTTCGCGGGGGTCAAGGAGTGGTTTTCGCGCATCAACGCCTACGGCGCCGAGCGGGGCATCCGCATCCTGCACTACATCAACTCGTCGGGGATGAAGGAGATCATCGAGGGTACGGAGATCGCCCACGAGTTCCGCAAGATCTACGCCTGCTCGTTCCTCTACGACGTGGACGGCATCGCCTACTGGCCCGCCGTGGCGGTCAACTACACCAACAAGACGCAGTTCATCTTCAAGATCAACAAGGGCGTCGAGTCGGTCTTCGACGCGAAGCTGGTCAACCGCTATATCCCCGAGAACGAACGCCCCGTGCCGTTCAAGCACATGATCTATGTGGGCGACGGAACCACCGACATCCCCTGCATGCGGCTGGTCAAGAACTCCGGCGGCCACTCGATCGCGGTCTATAACCCCGACCAGAAGGGGGCCCGCAAGGAGATGGCTTCGCTGATCCACGACAACCGTGTGAGCCACGTCTGCCCGGCCGACTATCGGGCGGATTCGGAGATGGACATCCTCGTGAAGACCATCATCGACAAGATCGATCTCGACGACAAACTCGAAAAACTGGAAGTCGTCCGATAACCATGTCCTCCGAACGAGTGCGGCATATCTACTCCGGGCGACTGGTGCGCCCGGGCATGTTCGGCGGATCGCCCGAATGGACCGCCGGTGTGCGCCGATGGCCTGCCGCGGTCGTTGCGGCGGTGGTCGTGCTGGCAGTTTGTGCCTGCATCCCCTATGCCGGATTCCCGGCACTCTACCTCGCAGCGGTGGCCTGCGGGGTATTCTATACCTCGAACGAACCCCTGCAGCTCCTGCTGCTGCCCGGGATGGGCGCCGCGCGGCTGCTCACCCGCAAGGTCCTTACGGCTTGGCGCAACTATTTTCTGATGACGGCCCCTTTTGCCGTGCTGACCTTCGTTGTACAGCCCCGTTCGGCTTGGATGGCCGCGGCGTGGGCTCCGCTGGCGGCGCTGGCACTGCTCTACTTCGTCGCGGCCAAATACGCCCGTTACGATGCGGCGGTCGATGCCCCGCGCTGGCCGCTGGCCGCCCGGCTGGGCGCCGCGGGATTCCTCGTTCCGCCCCTGCTGCCCCTCAGCCTTTGCCTTGTGGTGAGTTACCTGCTCCGGACCGAACGCAACCTCAACCGTTACCTCTATGATTTCGATTGACGCCCTGCGGATTTGCGACGGGGAGCGTCGGCTCCTCGACAACGTGACGATGCACCTCCCGGCGAATGCTGTCCACGGCATCGCGGGCGAAGGGCGGAGCGCGCTGTTGAAGGCGTTGTACGGGCTGATTACACCCGATGCGGGGCGCATCACCGCCGGGGGACATCCCCTTCGGCGGTGCGATGTGGGGCTTGCGGAGGCGGAACCTCGCTTCTGGCCCGGGCTGACGGTCCGCGACCATTTCGACCTTGTGACCCGTTATAACCCCGGGGCGAATCCCGCCGTCATGCTCCGGCGCCTGCCCGTGCCCCTCGACGTTGAAGCCGCGGCGCTTCCGGAGGCGGAACGGAAACGACTGGCGCTGATCCTGCTGCTGATGCGTCCCAAACGGGTCCTTTTGCTCGACGAACCCTTTCGCGGGCTCGATATCGGGAGCGTCTTCATGCTTCGCCAACTGATCCTGCAACTCGGCTCGGAGGGGCGCACGGTGCTCGTCGCCGCCCGGCTGGAGGAGCTCGACGGCATCTGCGACGATTTCTATGTGCTCGGCGGTGGCGGAGTCCGCGGCCGTTACGAACACTATGAGTTCGCCCGGGCGGTCCGGGCGACGGCCGCTTCGGGGATTGCGGAAAAATAAGTACTTTTACGAAAAATTTCACGCCATGAAAATTGTTTTCGCCACGAATAACGCCCACAAGCTCACGGAAGTACAGGCCGTGTTGGGCGACACCTACACTCTGCTGACGCCCCGCGACTGCGGCGTTGAGGAGGAGATTCCCGAGGAGCAGGCGACCCTCGAGGGCAACGCCTCGCAGAAATCGCACTACCTCCGCGGCCGCACCGGGCTCGACTGCTTCGCCGATGACACGGGGTTGGAGGTCGAGGCGCTGGGCGGCGCCCCGGGCGTGCATTCGGCCCGCTACGCCACCGACGGCCATGATTTTGCGGCCAACAACCGCCTGCTGCTGAAAAACCTCGAGGGCGCGGAGAACCGCCGGGCCCGCTTCCGCACGGTGATATCGCTGATCCTCGGGGGTGAGGAGCATCTTTTCGAAGGCATCGTCGAGGGCCGGATCATCGACCATGAAGCCGGGCACGAGGGCTTCGGTTACGATCCGCTGTTCATTCCCGACGGTTATGAGAAAACCTTCGCCGAGATGACCACCGACGAGAAAAATGCCGTTTCGCACCGCGCCCGCGCCGTGCGCAAACTGGCGGCATTCCTCCATTCGATCGAAAAATAGCCGTATGAAAAACATCAACTGGGGAATTCTGGGCTGCGGCGACGTCTGCGAACGCAAGAGCGGCCCGCCGATGTACAAGACGGCGCACTCGGCCCTTGCAGCCGTCATGCGCCGCGACGCTGCGAAGGCGGCCGATTTCGCCCGCCGGCACGGCGTTCCGAAGAGCTATACCGATGCCGACGCACTGATTGCCGACCCCGATGTGGACATCGTCTACGTCGCAACCCCGCCCGACAGCCACCGGGAACTCGCCCTGAAAGTGCTGGCGGCCGGGAAGCCGGTCTATGTCGAGAAACCGATGGCGATGAACCATGCCGAGTGCCTCGACATGATCGCGGCGGCGGAACGCTCCGGGCAGAAACTCTTCGTGGCCTACTACCGCCGGGCGCTGCCCTACTTCCTCAAAGTCAAGGAGCTCCTCGACGGCGGGGCCGTCGGCGATCCGCTGGGCGTCGAGGTGCGGTATTTCCGCCCCGAGAGCCCCGGGGACCGTGATCCGGCCCGCCTTCCGTGGCGGCTGCGCCGCGAGGTCGGCGGGGAGGGTTATTTCTACGACATGGCGCCCCACACGCTCGACATCCTCGATTTCCTGCTCGGGGAGATCGCCGACGCCCGGGGACACAAGGCCAACCGCGGAGGATTCTACGACGTGGCGGACACCGTTACGGCGTCGTTCCGGTTCCGTTCGGGGCTTGTCGGGACGGGGGCATGGTGCTTCGTCGCTCCGCCGTCGGCGGTCGAAGATTCGGTCGTCGTCACGGGGCGCAAAGGGTCGGTGCGTTTCAGCACGTTCGCCTTCACGCCGGTCGAACTGGTGACGGCGCAGGGCGTCGAACGGTTCGAAATCGCGTCCCCGGAGCATATTCAGGGTCCGCTGATCGAAACCATCGTCCGGGAACTGCGCGGCGAGGGGCTGTGCCCCTCCACGGGAATCTCCGCGGCGCGAACTTCCCGGGTGATGGATGAAATAATGAAAGAATAAATCGTTATCTTTGCGCCCTATGGAAACGAAGAACTACGACAAGGAGGAGCGTTTCGACCCTGCGACCATCGAGGCGCTGAAGCTCCACTATGCGGAAATCCTGCGCCTGCTGGGGGAGGACCCCGCACGCGAAGGGTTGCTGAAAACCCCCGAACGGGTGGCCAAGGCCATGTCGTTCCTGACGAAAGGTTACGACGAGAATCCGCTCGAAATCATCCGTTCGGCGACGTTCCGCGAAGAATATCGGCAGATGGTGCTGGTCAAGGACATCGAGCTCTACTCGATGTGCGAACACCACATGCTGCCCTTCTACGGCAAGGCCCATGTGGCCTATATTCCCAACGGTTACATCACGGGGCTCTCGAAAGTGGCCCGTGTGGTGGAGTGCTTCGCCCGCCGCCTGCAGGTGCAGGAGCGGCTGACGGTGCAGATCCGCGACTGCATTCAGGAGGCGCTCAACCCGATGGGCGTGGCCGTGGTGATCGAGGCCAGCCACATGTGCATGCAGATGCGCGGTATTGAAAAACAGCAGTCGGCGACCACGACCTCGGCTTTCACGGGCGTTTTCCTGTCGAGCCAGCGGACCCGCGAGGAGTTTATGACCCTCATTTCGCACCGGTACCGCTAAATCGGAACGCATCCATATAAAAACCCGCACACCGGAACGTGTGCGGGTTTTTATGCTTATTTTCGTTTCAGGTCGACGAGGGCGGCGTTCAGGATCTTGTTGAGCGAATACTGCGACAGGGGTTTGGTCAGGAAGTCGTTGCACCCGGCTTCCCGGGCCAGTTCAGGCTCGTTGCCGTAGGAGTAGGCCGACATGGCGATTATGGGAACGTCGGGCGATATTTTGCGGATTTGCCGCGTGGCCTCCAGTCCGCCCATCACCGGCATCCGGACATCCATCAGCACGGCGTCGGGATGCATGTTGGCGAACTGCTCCACGGCTTCCGCTCCGGTCATGGCGCGCACCAGTTTGAACCGCTGCCCCAATACCGCTTCGATCAGTCTGAAATTCATGTCCGAATCCTCTGCGACGAGGAGCGTCCACCGGTCCGACTGCCCGGGCATGCCCGACACGCAGCCGTCGATGCCCGGCAAACCCCGCGGTTCGACCGGGATCGAGAAGTGGAACCGGGTGCCTTTTCCCACCTCCGAGTCGACGCCGATCGTGCCGTCCATGCGTTCGACGATCATCTTCGAAATGGCCAGTCCCAGTCCGGTCCCGGCGGCGAAGTCGTTGAGTTTGACGAACCGGTCGAAGACGTCGCGGACCTTCTCCTCGGGGATGCCCACGCCCGTATCCTCGACATAGAACTCCACCCGGTCGTCCTTGAGGTCGAAGCCGAAACGGATCGAGCCCTGCTCGGTGAATTTCGAAGCGTTGTTCAGCAGGTTGGTGATGACCTGTGCGAGGCGGTTCTGGTCGCAGACGATCTGCACGTCGTCGTATTTCTCCTCGAAGACGAGTTCCACGCCGGGCTTCACGCGGGTTTTGTGCACTTCGTATTCCGAGCGGCACAGGTCGTTGAGGTTCATCGGCTTGAACCGGAACTCGAGGGTCCCGGCCTCGATCTTCGAGATGTCGAGGATGTCGTTGATGAGTTGGAGCAGCAGCTCGGAATTGGTGTCGATGATTTCGGCGAACTGCTGTTTCTCCTCCTCGGTCTCGGCCGAACCGATCAGCTTCGCAAAGCCCACGATGGCGTTGAGCGGCGTGCGGATCTCGTGGCTCATGTTCGCAAGGAAGGCCGATTTGAGCTTGTCCGACTCCTCGGCGCGGATGCGCGCTTCGACGATCTCCAGTTCGGCGTTTTTCTCGTCGGTGATGTCCCACGACACGCCGATGATCAGCGGCAGGCGGTTCTCGACCGGGACCAGCGATTTGGAGGTGTTGACGATGCGCGTCTCGCCCGCGACGTTGACATACTCTTCGACGAAGGTCACGCGCTCGCCCGTGCGCAGCAGTTCGAGGTCGTCGCGGCGGAAATGCTCGGCGTCCTTCGGGTTGGGGAAGATCTCCAGATCGGTATGCCCCAGCGCCCGTTCGGCCGGAATGCCCGAATACTCCTCGAACGCGCGGTTCCAGTAGAGGTAGCGGAATTCGTTGCCGGGGTCTTTGACGAAGAGGTAGACCGGAATGTTGTTCAGGATGCTGTCGAGGATCGAATTCATCTCCTTGACCTTGTTCTCGTGCTGGATGCGCAGCGTGACGTCGCGGCCGAAGAACCAGACGATCTCGCGCTCCTTGAAATGGTCGTAGATGATGTAGGCCACCACGTCCCATGCCACGACGTTCCCCTGATCGTTCTTGAAACGCACCGTGTACTTGTGTGCGCCGTTGTCGCGGCGGATTTTCCGGAGCCGCTCCTCCCATTGGGCCTTCGTGCCGCGGAACGACCAGAAATCGTAGACCTTGTGTGTGGACAGTTCGTCCGTGATGCCGTGGTGTACGCGGTACTGCTCGTTGGCATACTCCATCGTACCGTCCAGATCGCAGGCGTAAATCTCCTCTTCGACGTTGTTCAGGGCGTATTTGACCATCTCCAGCTCGTACTTCGCCGTCTCGGTCTCGGTGATGTCGCGGCAGATGCAGAGCGCATGCTCGCCGTCGAGCGGGAAGATGCGGTTTTCGTAGTTACGGGTCTCGCCGTGGAGCGTGATGTCGTGGTGCGACGCCGAGCCGTGGCCCGTGGCGAAGACGTTGTCGAGGTTGTTGCGCACATTGCGGCACGCCTCGGGGGAGAGCACGGCTTGGATGTCCTGACCGATGAAGTCGCTGCTCGAGACCCCGACGTGGTTGGAATCTTCGGCGGAGACCAGTTCGACGAGCTTTCCGTGCCGGTCGAGTACGGTCAGCATGTCGGGGATCGAATCGAGGATTTCACGCGCGAACCGCTCCCGGAATCGCGCCGGAGCCTCGGTTTTGGCTCCCTGTTGCCGTTCGAGTTCCTCGATCCGGCGAATCAACTCCTCGCGGGAGCAATTGTCATATCGGCCCATACGCTATGATATTATGCACTACGCAAAAACAAGATAAAAAAGGCGGAAGGGGTTCAAAACCTGATTGCATGCGATCCGGCAAAACCTTCCGACGGATAAGCGGGTCGTTACGACTCCGACATCAAAGATAGGTTATTTGGACAAAAGAAAGAACGACACATGTGACAAATTTTCCGGAAACGTTGAAAATCACTATATTTACCGCTGCAAATTAACCCGATTCTTCATGAAACGACTCTCCGCATGTTATTGCGTTCTGCTGCTGTTCGCCGCAATGCCCGTTCCGGCTCAAACGCCGGCTCCCGAAAAAGAGACCGTCGTGGTCGATTTTTTCCTCCGCGACCGTGCCGTGCCGGCTCCCTATGCCGAGACACTCCGGGCGTATGTTCTCGGGGGCTTCGCCGATCGGGGGCGCCACAACGTCATCGATGCCGAAACCGTGCCCGTTCTCGCGGGCTCCGTACCCGGACCGGGGATCACCACTCCCGAAACGGCGCCTACCGACATGGGGGCCTTTCTGGAACTGCGCGCTCCGCTGGCCGCGGCGGGCGGGGCCCGTTACCTCATCGCCGGTGCGATCGTCGGCTATAAATTCGAACACGTCCAACTGCCGGCTGCCGACAGCAAGAATCCGCCCCGTTCCGGATTCAAGGCCACCTTCTCCGTGGTCCTCTCGGGGCTGGATCTCAAACTGAGCGAACGGCTGCCCGACGAGACGTTTACCCTGACGGCTTCGGCCCCGGCAGCCACCGATGCCGATCTGGCGGCACTGGCCCGCATCCGCGGGTCGCTGGAGTATTATATCGACCGCAATTTCAAATTCGAAACGCTGATCCTCGAACTCTGTCCGCCCGACAAAAAGGGGCGCGTCCGCGAACTCTATATCCACAGCGGGACGCTGATGGGCGTAAAGCCCGGCGACCTGTTCATGGTCTACGAGGAGGTGCCGATCGGGGGTGTCATGACGCGCCAGAAAGTCGGCCGCCTGCGGGTGAACGACGTCGAAAACCCCGACGTGGCCCGCTGCAAGGTCACCAAGGGCGATGCCGAGATCGCCGGGGCCTTCGGCGCGGGGCGCGGCCTGATCTGCGTCAGCGACGGCAAGGCGTTCGGCTTCTGAGGCTGCTTCCGTTATTGGAGGATCGACCCGATATTGTCGTTTGACCCCAGACCCAGCTTTTTGCGCAGCCGGTAGCGGGCCATCTCCACGCTGCGCGGTGAAATGTTCATCAGTTCGGCCGTCTCCTTGGTCGACAGGTTCAGTTTGATGTAGACGCACAGCCGCAGGTCGGTTTGTGAAAGCGACGGGTAATTGGCCCGGAGCCGGTCCAGCAGGCCGTCGTAGATCGTATTGAAGTAGTTTTCCGACAACTGCCAGTCGCTGTCGTCCTTGAGCTGGATGTTGATCTGGCGGATGATCCGGCTGACGATCGTCTTGATCCGGCCCGGCCCTTCGGCAGTCATCAGTTCCGAGACCTCGCTTTTCAGTTCGTTGAGCATGTTGTTGCGGCGGATGCTGTTCATCGTGATGTTTGCCAGCCGCTTGTCCTTGTTGCGCAGGTCGGTCTTCAGTTTCTCGCGTTCCAGTTCCGAAATCCGCTTCTCCTTGAGCAGGTTTTCCCGTTCGAGCTGTTCCAGCTCCTTTTCCCGTCGCTCCTTCTCCCGGCGGAGAACCTCCTCTTGCGTCAGGCGGTTTTTGCGGATGTAGTAACTCCGTACTCCGGCAAGCAACAGCGTGACGACCAGCATGTAGAGGAGGATCATCGGCCATGAAATATACCACGGCGGGCGTACCCAGACTTCGACCTGACGGATATCCGACGGATCGGCGGCGCCCGGGGCGCGCAGTTCGACGACGTGGCGGCCGTGCGGTAGTGCCGGGACCTGCAGATATTCGTCGATACGCACCGTCTGCCAGTCGGGGGCCAGTGACGCGATGCGGTATTCGAGCTGCTGCCCCGGCGGAAGTCGGATCGGCCAGATGCGCAGCGTGTTCATCGATGCGGGAATTTCGAAAACGGGGTCGCCGAGGCGGTGATAACACGTCTTGTTGGGGCCCTGCGCTGCTACCATGCCGACCTCGACGGGCTGCAACGGGGTGTTGCCGCCGTAGGAGAACCCGATGCCGTTCCGAAATCCGATGACTCCGGCGGTGCCGATAGCCCGGAATCCGCTCGAAATCCGCTCCTTGGTCGCCTGCTCGAGAATGCCTGCACAGCGACTCAGGGAATTGCCTGTCCGTTCGACATATCCCGTCCCGTCAGCCGCCACATACCAGAAGCGATTGTCCTGTTGCACAATGCTTTTCACCCCCCCCCGGCCGCAAAGCCCGAGAATCTGTTCGGCACCGGGGGCGCGCACGAGCGAATCGGTGACGTAATCGATGCGGTAGGCCCGGTCGTTGCAGCATAGGATCAGCTCCTGATCGATGCGTGTCGAAAGTACATTGTTGTCTGTTCCTGTCGCCATGTCGAAATTGCGGGCGTCGATGACACTGCACTTATCTTCGGAGAGCGTCAGCCGCACGAATCCCACGCCCAGCACGGTGACCCAAATGCGGTCTTTCTCGTCGATGCGGATATTGCGGGTGAACCCGCTGTAATTGGCGATGTGCGACACGAACTGCAATCCTTCGCCGGTATGTCGCAGCAGGCTGATGCCCGAATAGGTGCTCATAATGTAAGACTGTCGGTCGTTGCGGCATCGGCGCAGCGAGTAGACGCCGCTCTCCGTGACAACCGGTACGAGCCGCAGTCCTTCCGACAGTCGGAATAATCCCAGATCGTGAAGCACATAGGTTCGTCCGTCGATCTCGTCCAGCTCCCAGACCGAACCCGTACTGCCCGGGATCAGGCTCAGCGAACCGTCGCTGTCCAGCAGGAAGAGTCCTTTGTTCGAACCCACGAGCATCCGGTCATCACTGAGACCGAGCACGCCGTGCACCTGTCCCAACCGCGTATCGGTGAAATAATAATCCTGCGTACTGTTGTCGATGGACGCCACGCCCGAATCGAGTCCGAGCCAGATGTTGCCGCGCTCGTCTGTTGCGGCGCTCAGGATCGTGGTGTTGTCGAGTTGCTGGCCATAGGGGATCGAGTGGTCGGCCGAGCCGTCGTTGTTTATCAGGAACAGTCCCCGGCGGGTAGTCCCGACCAGCAGCAGTTCGGCGTTGTAGCGCCGGCAGCACATGATCTTGGCATCCGCCAGCAGGACATTGGTCGCGGCGTTGAGCGGCGTGACGCGCCCTTCGTTGTCGATGGAGAACATGCCGGCATGCTCCACCGCCGCCAGCAATTCGCCGTTACGGCCCGAAACGAGGTTGATGATGCGGCTCGGGACGTTGCAGACGGCCTCGCGGCTCAGGTCGTCACCCATGCGGTAAAGCGTGGCGCTGTCCTGAAAGTAGATGCGTCCGTCGACTTCGTACATATATCGGAAGGCATCCTGCGGATGCAGTTCCCGAATCGAGCCCGACAACAGATCGTAGATGCAGATTTTTTCCCGGCATTGAAAGTAGACCCGTCCCGAATGGGTTTCGAGCGCGATCCGCCAGAAATCATTGCTTCGGGAGCGAAAATCGGGGTTTCGGTACAGCGGTGTATAGGCGAGCCGTCCGTAGTCGTCGCGCTTCCAATACCCGAACTCGTTGACCCCGGCTGTATAGAGGCGGCCCGTCTCGGTGTCATAACGCAGGGCGCGGAGCACCGCGTTCCCTTCAGGATGGTAGTTGCTCCAGCGGATCCCGTCGTAAACGCAAAGTCCGTCGTTGGTTGCGAAAAAGACCCGGCAGCCGTCCCCTCCGTCAGCCGTGATGTCCCACACCTGCGTATGGGCCACCGCGTCGGTACCCTGCGCGAAGCGTTCCACATGCCGCAAGCCGCAATGGATTGCGGCGGAGGCATTTCCCGCGAAGGCTGTCAGGGCAAGCGACAGCAGTACACGGAGCGAAGTGAGAGTCGGTCGGTTCATCGGTCGGAAGCGTTTTCTTTTTACAAATATATTAAATATGTTAAGAAAAACAGCCCGCCGCAAAATTACCCGAATGTTGTACCCGGCTTGAATCCGGGATTTTGATAATTAAACAGTTGATAATTATTTTGTTATAAATGAATTTGTAGGGATTTGGATGATTTTGGAAAACGGGTGTGTAGTAGTTTTGTAGGGGCTGAAAAATTCGGATTCATTCCATGAAATTTTACTTTTGGGCAGGAACTATTTTTAAAATAATTCATATAGCTAACCTAAAATCCAATTTCTATGAGTGAAAATCTACACGGAAGAGCCGTTCTCCCGGGATTTCGCAGGATGCTGCTGGCTTTGGCCGGTCTGTTTTTCCTGCTGTCGGGGTCGGCACAGTCCCAAAGTACCGTTTCGGGAGTCGTAACGGATGCGTCGGGAGAGGGTATTGCCGGTGTGGCGGTCATCGTCAAGGGGACTACCACCGGAACTTCGACCGACATGAAGGGCGCTTATACGATCCGGGCGTCGAAATCCGATGTCCTCGTTTTCAGTTTCCTCGGATACAAGACCCAAGAGGTGGCGGTGCACAACCGCATGGAGATCGACGTGCGGCTGGAGAGCGATTCGCAGCAGGTCGACGAAGTCGTTGTCGTAGGTTACGGCGTCCAGAAGAAGAGTCTCGTGACGGGAGCCATCTCGTCGGTCAAGGGTTCCGCCCTTGAAACCACGGGTATCATGCGTGCCGATGACGCTTTGGCCGGAAAGACGGCCGGCGTACAGGTCGTATCGAACTCCGGACAGCCCGGATCGGACGTACAGATCTACATCCGCGGTATCGGCACCAACGGCACGGCGACGCCTATTTATATCGTTGACGGAATGGCCGTCTCCGGCATCGAGTACCTCAATCCGAGCGACATCGAGTCGATCGAAGTGCTGAAGGATGCCGCTTCGTCGGCCATCTACGGAGCCCGCGGCGGCAACGGCGTTGTGATCATCACGACCCGGCGCAGCAAGGACGGGCAGTGGAGTGTCAACTATGACTTTTCGTACGGCATCCAGAACATCGCCCGCAAGATCGACGTGCTGAATGCGCGCGAGTACGCCATCATCCAGAATGAAGCCGCGATAAACGGCGGTAAAGAGTTGCTCTTCACCGACGAGCAGATCGCCTCGTTCCGTCAGGGAACCGACTGGCAGGAGGCTATTCTCAACCGCAATGCGGGCGCTCAGCGCCACAATGTGCGCGTATCGGCGGGTACGGCCCGCTCGTCGTTCAACGGATCGGCTTCGTACCTGAATCAGGACGGTATTCTGGCCAAGGGCAAATCGAATTTCAAGCGCTATACGATCAACCTCTCGGCCGAACACAAGCTGCTGCGCAACGATGCGCTGACCGTCGGCGAGAATGTCGTGGTAAGTCATGTCAAGAAACAGTCCGTGACGCAGAACTCCTCGACGGCGGGACCGTTGGTCGGAGCCCTGAGCATGGACCCCCTCACCCCGGTTTACGATCCCTACCAGACCGATGAACTTTATGGAGGGTTCGGTGTTTCGAAATATGTGTCGCAGGAGGTTGTGAACCCCGTGGCGCGCATCTACTATTCGAACGGCCGCACGCTCTACACCACGATGAAGGGAAGCGTTTTCGCAGAACTCAAGTTCCTGAAGGATTTCCGGCTCCGGGGTTCGGCCGGCGCCGACATCACATGGACCGACGGATTCGGCTATTCCCCGATGTACAAGCTCAACTCGACGACCGGGAATACGTCGGCCAACGGTGCTTCGCAGAGCTACGACCAGAATCGCCGCTTCAATTACGAAGGCTATCTCACATGGGGGCATACCTATGATGACCGGCATGAGGTGTCGGCCATGCTCGGCGCCTCGCTGCTTCAGCGCAGCACCCTTTCGCTGAGCGCCAGCCGCAATGACCTGAAGATCGACGACGAGGAGCACGCCTATATTTCGATGGCGACCAATTCGTCGGCTTCGGCCAGCGGTGGTCCGGGCAACCCCTCGGCCATCGTGTCGTTCTTCGGTCGCGTTAATTATGCCTACGATAACCGCTATATGATGACGGCCACTGTCCGCCGCGACGGTTCGTCGCGTTTCGGGCCCAACAACCGTTTCGGTACATTCCCCTCGGTATCCGTGGGCTGGAATGTCGCCAATGAGAGTTTCCTGCGTGACGTGCGTTGGCTCGACGCCCTGAAATTCCGTGCTTCGTGGGGACAGAACGGTAATGAGAATATCGGGGATTTTGCCTATCTGGCAACCATTTCGACCTATGGTCTTGGTTATCCTTTCGGGGCGCAGGATGCGAACGGAAACCTTGCGGTGGGTGCGGCCCCGACCAAATTGGCCAATCCCGACCTGAGGTGGGAGACTTCCGAACAGACGGACATCGGTCTCGACGTGCGGCTTTTCGGTTGCCTCGGGCTTACGTTCGATTACTATGTCAAGAAGACCAAAGACCTGCTCGTCACGATACCTATTCCGCTGATGTTGGGCAACTCGTTCCCGACGGCCAATGCCGGTAACGTGAAGAACTCGGGTGTGGAGTTCGCCGTGGATTTCCAGCGCCGGTTCGGCAAATGGAATATCGCCGTAAACGGCAACGTCTCCTATAATAAAAATAGAGTCACCTATGTCGGAACCGACACCGGGTACGTCACGGGTTCGACCGTTCAGGGCATTACGGGTGCTGTAACCCGCATGGAGGCCGGACATGCCATGTCGTATTTTTGGGGCTATAAGACGCTGGGCATCTTCCAGAATCAGGCGGAGATCGATGCGTGGGTCAATTCGAAGGGCGTACAGATCCAGCCCGACGCCCGCCCCGGCGATTTCCGGTATCAGGACACCGACGACAGCGGCTCGATTGACGACAACGACCGCGTGGATTTGGGCAATCCCTTCCCGACGGTAACTTTCGGACTGAACGTCAACGTCAGCGCCTACGGATTCGATCTGGGCATCACCTCGGCGGGACAGGCCGGCAACAAGATCTTCAGCGTACTGCGCCGTCCCGACCTGACGATGAGCAACTACGGGGCATGGGTGCTCGACCGCTGGCATGGCGAGGGAACGTCGAATTCGATTCCCCGCGTAACCTCCTCCGATACGAATCTCAACTGGACGCGGCCGTCGGATTTTTACCTCAGGGACGGGGATTTCTGGCGCATCCGCAACATCACGCTCGGCTATACAGTCAATATCCCCGAGAAGTACTACCTGCGCAAAGTGCGCGTCTTCGCATCGGTCGACAATGCCTTTACATTCACGAAGTACGACGGTTACGACCCCGAAGTGGGCAACGGCGGATCGATTCTCGGATCGGGCATCGACCGGGGTGTCTATCCCCGTCCGCGTACCGTGTCGGTCGGCCTGAACCTCACCTTCTAACCCGAAAAACAAGCGTTATGAAACATACTAAGATTTATTTGATCGTCGCCGCAGGCCTGATGTGTCTGGGAGGCCCGGCCTGCAACTCGCTGCTCGACCTCACCCCGCCGATGAACGATGTGGAGGATAATTTCTACAAGAAAGAGACCGACATGTACCAGTCGCTCACTTCGGCCTACAATGTGCTGACATGGAGCGCCCCGAAAGCCGTCGGCGGCGGTGCGCAGAACTGCGCGTTCGAAGTGGTCAGCGAAATTCTCGGCGACTGCTGCTACGCCGGAGGCGCCAATGCCAACGACGCCGTGCAGACCAGCCGTCTCGACCGCTTCACGATGCTGGTTTCAGACCTCTATCCCGAGGCCCTGTGGCACAAGTATTACACCGGCATCTACCGCTGCAACAAGTTTTTCGAGAAGATCGACGGCGCCGTATTCAACGACGAGGATTTGCGTGCGATGTATAAGGCTGAGGGGCATTTTCTGCGTGCCTACTACTATTTCGATCTGGTGCGCCTGTTCGGTAATGTGCCGCTGATCCTCAAACCGCTCACTCCGGCCGATTATGCCCAGAAGCAGGCCGAACCGGCGGTCATCTACGAACAGATTGCTACCGACCTGATGGCGGCGATTGAGATGACGCGTGCCGACGGCTCCCCGGCGATGGCCGAGGCCGCCAATCAGTTCGATGCTGCGGACAAGGGCCGCGCCACGCTTGATGCCGCCAAGGCGCTGCTTTGCCGCGTATGGCTTTACTACACGGGTTACTACGGCCAGCAGGAATTGCCCGGGGTATCCGCGGCGGAGATGATCCGCATGATCGAGGAGGTGGCCGACAGCGGCAACTACTCGTTCCTGACTAACGCCTATGCGAAAGATACAGCCAGCGGTGTCTCCCCGCTGTGGAACGTTTCGAACAAGAACTGTTCGGAGGAGGTTTTCACCATCCAGTATTCGGCGCTTTCGAAGTGGGGCGACTGGACCAACCGCGAAGGTTGCATGGGCAATCAGGCTGTGATCCTGTGGGGCATCCGCGACGTCGGTTCGCCTTATGCCGCCGGCTGGTCGTTCGCTCCGGTGGCCAAGCGCCTTTTCAATGCCTACGATCCCGCCGATCCGCGCCGTTGGGCGACGCTGATCAATGCCAATGCCGCTGACGGCAGCAACGACGGCGAAGGGCTGAAATATACGGAAGGATTCCAGAACACGGGCTATTTCTGCCGCAAGTTCACGCCGCTGACGGCCAACAATGCTTCGTCGGGTTCGCGCGAACTGAACTACCCGAACAATTACCCCTCGATCCGCTGGACCGATGTATTGCTGATGGCTGCCGAAATGGAGTTCCGCTACGGTTCGCAGGGCAAGGCGTTCGAATATTACGCCAAGGTGCGTGAACGTGCGCTGGGAGCCGGATCGGCCGGCAATGCCGGAGAGCTGACGCTGAACAAGATTCTCGACGAGCGTCTGCTCGAACTCGCCCTCGAAGGCCACCGTTACTGGGACATCCTGCGTCAGGGCGACACCTATGCTGCCAGCGTGCTGACCAACGGCGAGGAGGGTGAGTTCGCCGTAACGTGGGACAAAACGCGCCGCGGCCTGCTGCCGATCCCGCAGTACGAGATTACGCAGTCGCGCAATTCGCTGGTACAGAATCCCGGCTACTAACCATCAAAACGAACTTGCTATGAAAAAAATAATCAGCATACTGACCATCGCGCTCGCGGCCGTGGGGTGCACGATCGACGAGCGCCCCGAACTGCCCGACGGACGAGTTTCCGACCTGAAGATCGTCGTGACCCCGGGCGAGGTGCAGAACACCTACCTGCTGCGCACGAACCGCACCGACGTGATCGCATTCTGGGACCTTGGCAACGGCAATACGGCTTCGGGAGTCAATTCGGTAATGGCCGAATACCCTTTTCCGGGCGATTATACGATCTCGCTGAAAGCCTACGGCGACAACGGCCGGACGAACGACGTTTCGGTGAAACTCTCCGTGACGACGGAAAACCTCTTCCTGCTGAGCGATCCGATGTATACCTATATCGCCGGAGAGATCGGCGGGCAGGGCAAGACATGGATGCTCGATGCCGAACGTCAGGATCACATCGGCCTGTTCAATCCCGAGAATGTGAGCGACCGCTGGTGGGGCGTCAGCCCGAACGGAAAGGCCGGCTGCGAGCTCTATGACGACGAGGCGACGTTTATCCTCAACAGCGAACGCGGGCAGGGCTTCGCCTATGTGAACAACGGCAAAAGCTCGACGCTGAACAACATGACGCCCGCCATGGAACTTTACAACGACGGGGCGTGGAGCGCGACGGCCTATAACTTGGCCTCGACGAACGACTACATCGTCACCTGTACGCCGCCTTCGAACATGGGCTGGAGTCTTTCGCAGACGGGAGGCCGCTATTACATCTCCTTCCCCTCGACCAATGCCGGCCACGGCGGCTACCTCTTCTATTTCTGCGGCTGGAACACGCAGTATGAGGTACGGGCCATTTCGGAGACCCATATGAAGGTCTTCATGTGGTCGACCATCGACGGCAAACTGTCGCTGCGCCAACTGTTGCTGCGAACCAAGGAGACCGAGTCGAACAACGATCCGATCGAGTGGATCTGGTCGAAGGATTAACCCGCAAAAACGAATGTCATCATGAAAAAACTGCTTTATATCCTTTGTGCCGTCGTGCTGGCCGCGGGATGTTCGGACGACGACACTTCGTCCTACTACCTCGACGAACTGGTCATCGACACGGCCAACTGCCTCGCTGAAGGCAGTTATGTGCAGGGTGTCGAAACCTCCGACCTCTGCCGCATAAAGATTCCTTATGAAAACGCCAAGGGCGGCACGGCACGCATCAGTGCGCCCGAGACCAACGGTCTGCGCATCGACGCACAGGAGGTTGCCCTCGCGCCGGGTGCGGGTGAGGCGACGGTCGTCGTCAAAGGCACGCCCCTGCTGCTTGAAACCTCCTTCCTGCAGCTCAATATCGAATACCGGGCTAAGACCTACCTTTCGAGCGTCGAGATCGCCGTGCTGGAGGATGTGGATCCATCGGGATCCATCGAGTTCGAGATCGACCAGACCCCGCTTGCCGGGTTGACCGCCCCCAAGAGCATCACCTTCACCGTCAGCCCGACAATGGCTGCGATTGTCGAATCAGGAACGACTCCCGACGGATTGCGTGTCAACGTCGTTTCAGACCCCGCTACCGGCGAGGGAAGCGTCACGCTGACCCCTGCCGCCAATTTCCTCGGCGGCGAGGTGGAACTGACCGCGTCGTTCGGTGCCCGAGCACCGCAGGTGCGCAAAATCCGCGTCAGCGCATTCGCCGCCGGCGAGGGTACGGTCGCGTCGCCCTATGAGGTTACCTCTGCTGCCGAACTGGAGAAGATCGGCTATGGCTTTGACAGGGCTTTCCGCCTGACTTCGGATGTTGTCCTCGACAACAACTGGACGCCCGTCGGTACCGGGGCGCAGCCTTTCACGGGCTCGCTCGACGGCAACGGCCGTAAGATTACGCTGGCGCTCGACCGCCCGGCGGAGGACTATGTGGCCCTTTTCGCCCATGTCGGTGCGGGTGCCGAGGTTAAAAATCTGGTTCTCGACGGCAGCGTCACGGGCCGTAATTATGTTTCGGCACTGGCTGCCGACAGCGAGGCTTCGCTTACGGCCGATGTTACGGCCGTTACGGTCAAGGGTGAGAACTTCGTCGCTGCATCCGTCGCTTCAGGCACGGGTAAGGATGCCCGGGTGATCGAATTCGGCACGGTTCCCACCGCTGTGAACATCACGATGGGCATGGATTCGGCCACCGAGTCGCTGGGGCTTGTGACCAAAGGTGCGACGGTGACGTTCGACCCGGCTGCGACTGGCACGTCGTGGAGTTATGACGACGCTTCGGGGAACTTCACCGTTACCAAAGAAGCCGATTTCACAGGCGGCGACGTAACGTTCCAGGTCTCGCTCGGCGACCGTGTGACTTCAACGACGCACTCCATTGCGGTTTCTTCGAAGAACATGTACGAAAGCGGTTCGGGCATCGAAGGCGATCCCTATGTGGTGGTCGACGCCGACCAGTTCACCGCGACGCTGCATACTTACTCGGCTGCCCATGTGAAACTGACGGAAAACATCTCCGTTTCGAACTGGGAGACCATTACCTCGTTCACGGGTTCGCTCGACGGCGGCGGACATACGGTCGAGGGGCTGACGGCTCCTTTCGTCGCGACACTTACGGGTACGGTGAAGAACGTGAAATTCTCCGGGGTGAATATCTCTGCCGGAAAGAGTGCCTGCGGAGCCGTGGCCAATCTGCTCGACGGACATGTCGAAGGAGTGGCCGTGACAGGTACGCTGTCGGCGGAGTCGGGAGCGTCGTCAGGCGATACGGGCTTCGGAGCCATTTCCGGACAGGCGCAGGGCAAATCGGTGATCGATAACTGCTATGTGAACGTCACGATGACCACCAATTCGAACTTCGCAACGGGAGGTCTGGTCGGTGTCATCAAGGGGACCAATGGTGTCACCATGTCCAATTCCACGGTCGAAGGCTCGATTTCCGGTGCGATTTCCGGTACGAAACTGGGCGGTATTCTGGGTCGCAAGACCAATGCGAATCAGAATTCGAAGGACATCATCACGGGCTGTCTGGTGACTGCCGAAGTGAAGATGACCGGCGAGGGTTCGAATATGATCGGCGGTATTTTCGGTGCTTTGCAGGGTGCGACCGTCAGCGGCGATTACGTCGGCGGTATCACCATTGAGAAGAGTGCCTTTACGGGAAGTGTCAGCGGCGGAAATGCCGTGGGCGGCATCGGCGGCGTATGTTGTTCGGTCCGCGACTGCTATGTCGGCGGATCGGTGCAGGCGGTCAGCGTGTCGTCTTCCAGTACGGCCGCTGCAGCAGGCATCTCGGCCGCGGTGAAGGGCGACGTGGTGCGCTGCGTAGTCTACGGAGCCCGTGTTACGGGCGGTCCGAAGGGTTCTTCCTTTACGGCCGGTATCGTGAACGTGAAGAACGGCAATGCTCCGAAAGCGACCGGTTGCGCCGTGATTGCCACGACGGTTCAGACCGGCGGGTTCGCCATTTACGGTACGGCTTCGGGCGACATTACCGCTACGTCCAATTATCGTTGGAACGTCTCCTATGCCGATGCGTCGGCTTACATACCGCTGGATGCTGACACATATGGACAGGACGGAACCGAGCAGGAACCGACGCAGAGTCTGTTCGAGGAACTGGGCTACGACTTCTCCTCGGTGTGGACTTGGGACGCGGCGGCCTCGGCCCCGAAACTACAGAAGGCGGGCTGTGACGATGCCGTGAAGATCAACTAATTAACCGCGAACAAGAAGATTGATTATGAAAAAGATACTGTTTATCCTCGTTGCTCTGGTGTGCGCCGTTACGGCGTGCACCAAGGAGCAGTTGATCTCGGACCTGCCCGAGGACATCAATAAGCCCGACGGCGGGATGTCGGGTGCCACGAAAGCCAAGCGCGGCGTCTGCCAGAGCACCAACACGCTGGACTTCGGGCAGAAACTCGTCGATCTGAAAGCCAACTGGTACTATACTTGGGGCCTCGAACCGAGCAATGCGGTCGAAGGTGCGGAGTTCGTGCCGATGTTCTGGGGAGCCTCGTCGGTCACCAAAGACAACTGCGATAAGATCAACAAGCTCTACGAAGAGGGGCGGGTTTTCTATGTGCTGGGATTCAACGAGCCCGACCTGAAGGAGGAGTCGAACATGAGCGTCAGCGACGCCCTTGAAAAATGGGAGTTCCTCTGTAAAAACCTCGACAGCCGCATCAAACTCGTGAGTCCGGCCCCGTCGTATCCCACGCGGGCGTGGCTCGATGAGTTCATGGCCGGTGTCGCGCAGCGGGGACTGCGCTGCGACTATGTTGCCGTACATATGTATGCAGGTATCGGGACCCAGAATTACCAGTCGGTGATCCGCGACGTTTACAATAAATTCGGTAAGAAGATCTGGATTACCGAGTTCGCTCCACGCGACGACAACGCCAAAAACAACGGCTACAACAGCTATACTGAGAGTCGCGTACTCGACCAGATGAAGGTGCTGCTGCCGGCTTATCAGGGAATGAACGAAGTGTTCCGCTATTCGTGGTTCGGATGCGCTTCGCCGACGATGATCGGCCTGATCACCTCGCGCTTTTTCGGCGACGACGAACAGATCACCTCGCTGGGCGACTATTACGCCACGCTCGAACCCAATGAAAATATCCAGCTTAAGAATCAATAAACCGCATGAAAAAAGTACTGATCCTGGCAGCCCTGCTGTCGGTCTCACTTTCCTACGGACAGCGCACCGAAGGGCTCGACCCGCTGATCCAGAACGTCTACGGACGTGAAACTCAGTCGCTGAACGGGTATTGGAATTACTTCGCCGACCCGCTCGAAACCGGCTATTACGACTACCGCCGCCGGCCCGATCCCAACGGGTTCTTCAAGGATAAGCAGGTGGACAACGTCACCACATGGAAGGAATACGACTTCGACCTTTCACCCGTGATGGCTGTTCCCGGCGACTGGAACACGCAGGTATACCAGCTTTTCCATTACGAAGGAATGGTTTGGATGCGCCACAAGTTCACGGCTGCCCGGGAGGCCGGGAAACGGAACTACCTCTATTTCGGAGCTTCGAACTACCTCACCCACGTCTTTCTCAACGGGGAGCATGTCGGCGACCACGAAGGCGGTTATACGCCTTTCAATTTCGATGTGACGGACCTGCTCCGCGACGGGGAGAACACGCTGGTGGTCGCCGTGGACAACAAGCGGCTGCCCGAACGGGTGCCGACCATCATCTGCGACTGGTTCAACTACGGCGGCGTCACGCGCGACGTGATGCTGGTGTCGGTTCCCGAGCGTTTTGTCGAGAGCTACACCCTACGGCTGAAACCCGGCACGGCCGATACCGTCGAGGCTTTCGTGCACATGAACCGCAAAGAGGCCGGGCAGCGTGTCGGACTGACGATTCCCGGGCTGAAGATCGACCTGCAGGGGACGACCGACGCCGACGGCATCGCGCGGTTCGAGAAACGCGCCAAAATCGGTCTTTGGTCGCCCGAATCGCCGAAGCTCTACGCCGTGACGATCGCATCGGACGATGACCGGGTGGAGGACGAGGTCGGATTCCGCACCATCGAGACCCGCGGCCGCGAGATCCTGCTCAACGGCAAGCCCATTTTCCTGCGCGGCATCTCGATCCATGAGGAGGCGGCGTTCCGCAACGGGCGTATCGCCAAGGTTGAGGAGGACCGCACGCTGCTCAACTGGGCCAAGGAACTGGGGTGCAACTACGTTCGTCTGGCCCACTATCCGCACAACGAGCAGATGGTACGCGAGGCCGAACGGATGGGGCTGCTGGTATGGAGCGAAATTCCGGTTTACTGGACGATCCTCTGGGAGCGCGGGGATGTTTATGCAAATGCCCTGAACCAGTTGGACGAGATGATCGAGCGCGACCAGAACCGTTGCAACGTCATCATCTGGTCGATTGCCAACGAGACGCCCCACGGTGACGCCCGCGACCGATTCCTGTCGTCGCTGGCCGCCTATGCCCGCGAAAAGGACCCCACGCGCCTGATCTCGATGGCCATGGAGCGCAACGACAAGAGTCCGGAGGTGCTCTCCGTGCAGGATAACATGAACAAGTATGTCGACATCATCAGCCTGAACGAGTATGTGGGCTGGTACGACGGGACGAACGAGAAACTCGACCGTGTGCGCTGGGAGATCGACTACGAGAAACCGATCATGATCTCGGAGTTCGGCGGCGGAGCGCCTTACGGCAAGCACGGCGAAGCCACGGATATCTGGACCGAGGAGTATCAGGCCGACCTCTACCGCAGGACTCTGCGGATGATCGAAGAACGCATGCCTCCGGTTTCGGGCATTTCGCCTTGGGTGCTCAAGGATTTCCGTTCGGCGCGTCGGCTGCTGCCCCAGACGCAGGACGGGTTCAACCGCAAGGGGGTCATCTCCGACCGCGGAGAACGCAAACAGGCATTCTATGTACTTCAGGACTATTACAAAACGAAATGATGGCTGCTATTCTCAAACACCTCACCCTCTCTCTTGCCGTGCTGTGCTGTGTGGCATGCGGCGACCGGGCTGACGGGTCGGCGGATTTCATCCGCACCGACGGTGTGAATCTGATCGACGGAAACGGGGAGCGCTTCGAAATCCGGGGCACGAACCTCGGGCACTGGCTCAATCCGGAGGGTTACCTCTTTCAGTTCCCCAAAAGCGCCAACTCGCCCCGTCGCATCCACGAAGGACTGTGCCAGCTGGTCGGTCCGGCCTACATGGAGCGGTTCTGGCGCACGTTCCGCGAGAATTATATTACGCGGGAGGATATCGCTTACATAGCATCGACCGGAGCTACCACCGTGCGCCTGCCGCTCCACTACAAGCTCTTTACCGGGGAAGAATATCTCGGGCTGCACACTCCGGAGGAGGGGTTTGCCCTCGTGGACAGGGTCGTAGGATGGTGCCGTGATGCCGGACTGCGGCTGATCCTCGACATGCACGCTTGTCCGGGCGGGCAGACCGGCGACAATATCGACGATTCGTATGGCTACCCGTGGCTGTTTCGCAGTCCGGAGATGCAGGAGCGCTTCGTTGCCGTCTGGCGCAGCATTGCGGCCCGCTATGCCGATGAATCCACGATCCTCGGCTATGACCTGATGAACGAGCCGATCGCCCACTATTTCGAAGACAAGGAGGAGCTGAACGCCGAACTCCAACCGTTGATGATCCGCACGGCGAAGGCCATCCGCGAGGTGGACCCCCGTCATATCCTGATCCTTGCCGGGGCGCAGTGGAACACGAACTTCAAAGTCTACGACGATTGGACTTTCGACGACAATCTGGTCTTCACATGCCACATCTACAAGTGTCCCCCTTCGGTCAATTCGCTCAAGGGATTCATGGCTTTCCGCGACAAGTCGCAGTGCCCGATGTACATGGGCGAGACCGGCGAGAATACCGACGAGTGGATCGAAAGTTTCCGCAAGGCGCTCGACGAGGTGAATATCGGCTGGACCTTCTGGACCTACAAGCGGCTCGATGCGCAGCGGTCGTTCGTGAGCGTGCCGATGCCCGAAGGCTGGCAGAAGATTTGCGACTTTCTGGCCGCCGACCGCTCCGAGTACGCCCTCATCCGCGAGGTGCATCCCGATCAGTCCGAGATGCGCCGCATCCTCGATGTTTACCTCGAAAACTGCAAATTCGCGAACTGCCGCCCGAATGACGGCTATGTCGCCGCGCTGGGACTGAACCCGTAATTGCCTCCTTGGGATAACGGCCTGATCCTTAAATCGAAAAAGCGCCCCGGAATCTTCGAATGATTCCGGGGCATTTTTGTTGCAGTGCGGCAGGGGAAAACGGTCTCTTTATATACAATTCGGGCTCTGTTCGGGGAAACCCGCGCGCGAGGAACGGAATTTGAAATGACGGTTGGGACAGCAAACCAAAAAAATTAAACAACCATGAACGTCAAAAAATTACGTTACATTGCGTTCGCACTCATTGCAGTTGCGTTCTGCGCGTGTCAGAAGGAGCCTTCGACGTCGGACCTTCACCGGGATTATCTGGTCTACACAGCCCATGACACCGACACCGATTTCGCCGCCATCGACACTTACTATGTTCCTGACAGCATCCTCGTGATCGGGAACAGCGACAAGACCGAATACTGGAAAGACGCCGACGCCTTGGAGATCATCGGAACGGTGGTCGACAAAATGGACGCTGCGGGTTACACGCGCACCGAGGACAAGGATGCCGCCAACGTGGGCATCCAGCTCAGCTATGTCGAGAAGGTAACCTACTTCGTCGGCTACGACTACCCCTACTGGTGGTGGTATTACCCCTACTACTGGGCTCCCGGATACTGGGGCGACTGGGTTGGTTGGCACTACCCCTACAGCGTCTATTACGGATACACGGCCGGTTCGCTGCTGCTGGAGATGCTGGACCTCGAGGCCGATCAGGAGACCGGCAAGAAACTGCCCGTCGTGTGGGACAGCTTCATCGGCGGTCTGCTGACTTCCGATGCGGAACTCAACCAACAGCGCACGATCGCCGGCGTCGAGCAGGCCTTCGAGCAGTCGCCTTATCTGGCAAAATAGTTTAACAGCAAAAAAATCGTCCGATTATGAAAACATCGAAATACCTCAAAACCATCGCTTTCTGCGCTGTAATGCTCGCCGCGGCCCTGCCGGGCAAGGCGCAGGTATTCCCCAACACCTACATCAACGTCGACTGGCAGGTAGGTGTGCCTTTGGGAGCCGATTTCGCCGACAAGACCTCGGGTTGGGGCATGAACTTCGAAGGCGGCTACTTCGTGACGCCGGCCATCACCGTGGGTCCGTTCATCTCCTACCAGACCAATCTGCAGAGCATTTCGCGTCAGACGCTCGATCTGGGCGACGGCTCGGCGCTGACCACCAACCAGAAACACGCCCTGTTCCAACTGCCGTTCGGTGTTACGGGTCGTTACAACTGGCTTACCGACAGTGTATTCCAGCCCTATGCGGGTCTGAAGCTGGGTGCCAGTTACGCGGAAATGTCGTCCTATTACTACGTCATCAAGCAGTACACCGACACATGGGGATTCTTCGTTTCGCCGGAGATCGGCGTGTCGATCTTTCCGCGCCCCGACTACCGGCTGGGCTTCCATGTGGCGCTCTATTACAGCTACGCCACCAACAGCGGCGATGTGCTGACCTACTCGATCAACAACATCAACAATTTCGGTATTCGCGTCGGTATTTCATTCTGACGCCCATCGGGTGACGCCTCACCGGAAACGCCGGACTCTTTTACAGGGTCCGGCGTTTCGCATTCCCGCATTTGGCCGTTTCGTTTTAAAAACCTATCTTGCGGGACCAAAACCATTGGATGTTTAAAAAGGATACGGCATTGTAGGAATCCATGCCTTGAAATGGATTCCGTTTTCTTCGCACATCCGGGCAAATCTGTCCGGTAAGATTTCCGTATATTATTTTCAGCCGTCCGACAGACGGCCCAAACATCCGAAACCATGAACAAAGAAAACAAAGAACCGATCTTCGAATTCGATTTCTCCTTTATAGCCAGCTTTTTCCGTGCCCTCGAACGGCAGGGCCCCGGCGGTGACGAACAGACCCTCCGGGCACTGGAATTCCTTCCCGAAACGCGCTCCGGGCTCCGCATCGCCGATATCGGCTGCGGCACCGGACATCAGACCGAGGTGCTCGCCCGGCATCTCGACGGTACGATCACGGCCGTGGACCTGCTTCCCGAGATGATCGAAGAACTCGAGGCGCGTATGCGCCGCGCCGGACTGGACGACCGGGTCACGGCCCTCGTAGGGTCGATGGACGACCTGCCTTTCCGGGATGGGGAGTTCGACATCATCTGGGCAGAGGGGTCGATCTACAACATCGGCTTCGAACGGGGGCTCGCCGAGTGGCGGCGCTTCCTCAAACCCGGCGGCGTGATCGCCGTCACGGAGTGCTCGTGGCTCTCGGGCGCACGCCTTCCGGAGTCGAAGTTCATCCGGGAGAATTTCCCCGATATCGACACCCCTTCGGCGAAGATCCGTATCCTCGAAGAGACGGGATACGCTCCGCTGGCGCATTTCGCGCTTCCGGCACACTGCTGGACGGAGAATTACTTCGCTCTGGCGGCCGCCCGCCTTCCCGGCTTTCTGGAGGAGCAGGGGCACAGCCCGCAGGCTATCCGCTTCGCCGAGTTGATGCAGGAGGAGGCTGCGCACTACCGGGACTACGGTTCGTATTACGGCTATGTCTTCTATATAGGGCGTAAAACGGAGGAATAACCGACGCGAAGAGGTCCGCTTTCCGATGAAAGCGGACCTCTCTTTTTTCGTCTTGGGATCATCCCCGCGACAGGGCGTCGATTTCAGCCAGCTCCTCGTCGGAGAATGCGCCGTTTTCCAACGCCCGCAGGTTGTCCCCGATCTGGGCCGTCGAACTGGCCCCGATGATGACCGACGTGACGCGCTTGTCGGACAGCAGCCATGCCAGCGCCATCTCGGCCAGCGTCTGCCCGCGTCGGCGGGCGAGGTCGTTCAGCCCCCGGATGCGGGTCAGCATGGCGTCGGTCAGCACGTCGCTCCGCAGCGAACGGCCCTCGGCCATGCGCGAATCCTGCGGAATGCCGTTGAGGTACCGTCCGGTCAACAGCCCTTGCGCCAGCGGCGAGAAGGCCACGAATCCCGAGCCCGACTCGGCGGCCAGCGACAGCACGCCCGACGTTTCGGGTTCGCGGTTGAAAAGGTTGTATTTGTCTTGGAAAAGCAGGCACGGCACGTCGCGCTCGGCCAGATAACGGAACGCGAAACGTTCCGCTTCGAGCGGATAGCGCGACAGCCCGACATAGAGCGCCTTGCCGCTGCGGACGATGTCGACCAGCGCCTGAAGCGTCTCTTCGAGCGGTGTTTCGGGATCATGGCGGTGCGAATAGAAAACGTCCGCATAGTCGAGCTTCATGCGTCGGAGGCTCTGGTCGAGGCTCGCCATGAGGTATTTGCGCGATCCCCAGTTGCCGTAAGGCCCCGGCCACATGTCGTATCCCGCCTTGGTGGCGATGAACATTTCGTCGCGGTAGGGGCGGAACGACCGCTCCATCAGGCGTCCGAAATTCTCCTCGGCGGTTCCGTAGGCCGGACCGTAGTTGTTCGCCAAGTCGAAGTGCACGATTCCGTGGTCGAACGCGTAGTGGGCCATCTCCTGAACCTTGGAGAAGGTCTGCTCGCTGCCGAAATTGTGCCACATGCCCAGCGACAGGGCCGGTAGCTGCACGCCGCTGCGTCCGGCGCGCCGGAAAGTCATGCCGCCCTCGTAACGCGACGGCGACGGCTGGTAAACGGGTTCGATCATAACTGTCCGATTTTAAGTTCCGAGACAAAGATACGATTTTTTCGCAGCCGTTCTTCGGTCCGGACCCGATTGCCGGCCTACTCGACCCCGTATTTTTTGAGGATGTGGGCGATCTGGGGTGTGAGCCGGTTCAGCATGCGTTCGAACCCGAGGTCGGTGGGATGCACGCCGTCGACGGTCGCTTCGTGGTCGTCACCCAAATCCATGCCGGGCTCGATAAAATAGATGTTCGGGTCCGTTTTCAGGAGCTTCTGCATCCCCTCCCGGGCTATGGCCCGCTTGTCGGCTTCGAACGCCCGCTTCCTGAGGTCGAAGTTCCCGCTTTCGCGGACGGCAGTCTGGATGAATATCAGCGGCGTCGTGGGATGGCTTTCGCGGATTCGCCGCACGAAAGGCTCCAGCCGCTCCCCGATCTGCTGCGGCGAGGGGTTCGAGAAGACGTCGAACAGAAAGGCGTCGGCCCGGGTCTCCGCCGCGATGCGGGCGAAGAAGGCGTCGAGTTTGCATTGCCCGCTGGCTCCCAAGTTGATGAATCCGAATCCCAGAGTGCGGCCCAACCGGGCGGTGTAGGTCATTCCCGGACGGCTTGCCGAGGAGCCGTGCGTGATGCTCGATCCGATCACCACGATCCGGTGGCGGAAGGGATCGGGGGCTGCCTCCAGCCGTGCGGCTTGGTCGGTCCCGATTTCGAGCCGGGTGAGCCCGTCGTGGATCGGGAGATACAGCAGACACTCTTTCATCGTGGTGTCCATGTTCTCCACAAGCGGGGCTTCATGCTCCGTTCCGGTGTTTTTCGGTACCCCGACCCCGGCGAACACCCATTTGCCGTCGCGGCGGATGTAGAGGTCGAGCCCCCGTTGGAAAATGAGCGTCGAATTCGCTCCCGCCTGTTTGTTGACCGTTGTCCAGTGGGCGCGGATGTTGCGGCTGTCGGTGCGGAACGCGACGGCCAGCCCCGTGGGATAGCGGTAGTATTTCGTGACCGTCGGGGTCAGCTCGGGGTAGCGGGCGACCTCGATGCGCTCGAATGCAGGACCTCCGGGCTGGGCCTTGCCGACGATCGTGAGACTTGCCGCATCCGTATATTTTGTCGGCGTCTCCTCCGCGGTTGCCATCGCCGGGATCAGCAGGCAGAGGAATGGATATATCAATTTTTTCATATTTCTGGTTTTTGTTTTTTGTTCACCAGCGGGAGCAGGAATGATATTACGGATGCCGCGATCCAGAATAGTGCCACGGGCCCGAAATCGTAGTGCTTCGCGCCGTCAGCCGCCACGGTGATGTGCCTGTCTATAAGCCACCCCGACGCTACGTCCTGAATGCCCGCCGCGATGTAGCTTGCTATTCCCACGACCCCCAGCGCGGCTCCCGTGGCCTTTCGCGGCACGATGTCCACAGCCATCAATCCTCCGAGGAAGCAGATCAGCACTCCGATGGCTATTCCGAACAGCACCATCGAGAGGACGTTCACCCACATGGCGTCTCCGCCGTATAGGAACAGCGCCAGCGCCACGGAGTTCAGTATGCCGAACAGCAGCGCGGGAATCTTCCGGTCGCCCTTGAACAGCTTGTCCGAGAACCACCCCGAAAGTACCGTTCCGAGTATTCCCAGCAGTGCGTTTATCGAGACGATCGAGATGGCCTCGACGTCGGAGAATCCCTTTGCCTCTTGGAGGAACAGCACGCCCCAACCGTTTATGGCATAGCGCGAGATGTACATGAATGCGCTCGCCGCAGCCAGCACCCACACGGCCGGTGTTCTGAGCACCTGCTTCTGAATCTCTTTGACGGACTTCTCCGCTCCGGGGACGGGTTTTTCATGGGCCAGCGCCTCGACCGGGGGCAGTCCCTTCGACTCCGGAGTGTCGTGGAGCCAGCAGAGTACCAGCACCACGCCGATGGCTCCTGCCACGGCCGATCCGAAGAACCCGGCCTGCCACCCCGCAAAGGAGACGATGGAGCCTACGAAAAGGAATGAGAAGAACTCCCCGAGGTTGTGGCTTGCGGAGAAGAATCCGTAGTAGGTTCCGCGCTCCTTGAGCGGATACCAGCGGGAGAGGGATATGATGGCCGGAGGCGCCCCCATGGACTGCGCCCACCCGTTCAGTCCCCACATCACGGCGAATGCAACGAATATCACGGCCGTTGGGACTACGGAATGTGCGAGCCCCATGAGCCCCATCAGGGCATTGGCTGCGGCCGAGACGATGAGTCCCGTGGCCATGAAGCGCTTGATGTTGCAGTAGTCGGCAATGAATCCGTTGACGAACTTGCCGATGGCATAGGCGAAGAGGAGTGCCGAGCCGATGACTCCCAACTGCGATGCGTCCAAGGACCCGCTGTCGAGAATGGGCTTCTTCATGACGTTGAGACTGGTGCGGCAGACGTAGTAGAGACTGTATCCGAGCGTTGCGGCGGTGAATGCCTGCAGGCGCAGGCGGCGGTAGTACTTGTCACGCGACACCTCGTCCTGCTCCCGGGCAGGAGCCGCAGGGCTGATGCGGTAGAATTCCGTAATACGGCTCATGGCGTCAGTCGTGCAGTCCGCGCGAGCGGAGGTAGGAGATCAGCAGTTCGGGCCGGTCGGTCTGGATCAGCGTGGCGCCCATATCGACCAGTTTCCCATATACCTCGGCCGGGTCGCCTTCTATCGCGGCATCGTCGCAAAGCCCGCCGTTCAGGGAGGGCCACAGGGAGTTCACCCACAGTTTCGAACCGCCGGCGATGACTTCGCGCATGCAGGTCTCGACCTCGGGCGTGTATTCCGACCAGCAGATTTCGTAAGCCAGTGGAGTGATGCCTTTGTCCCGGTATTCGGCGAAAAGCGCCTGTCCTTTAGGTTTGAGTATGTCGATGATGGGCATGTACATCATGTTGCGGGGGTATTCGGAGAACTTTGCCGCAACGATATCCGTGGGGCGTTTGCCCTTGATGAGTATTTGCTCCGTGACGCCGAGTTCTTCGGTGACGGCCAGCGCAAGGTCGTAGTAATCGTAGCCTTTGTCGATATTCACAACGATGCGGTCCTTACAGACTTCGAGCGCTTCGCGGAGCGTCGGCATCCGGTGTGAGGTGGCAACGCCGTGGCCCGATTTGAGATAGCAGTGGCGGATCGAGTCGTAGGGAATGGAAGCGATAAGTCCCTTACCGGTGGTGGTGCGGTTCAGCGTCCGGTCGTGGCAGACGACCAGCACGCTGTCCGAAGTCAGCGCCAAATCTATTTCCACGATGTCGGCGCCCATGTCGATCACCGATTCGATCGCAGGAAGCGAGTTCTCGGGCCAGTTGCGCCAATCGCCGCGGTGGCAGGCGACAAGCACCTTGTCCGAGGAGGGGTCGTGGAGCTCCGAGACAACCCAATCGGCATGGTTTCCCGGAACGGATGCGGAGTGTGAACAGGAGGTTTGTAAAAGCAGCAGTCCTGAAAGAAGAATAAGCAGTTTTTTCATGGATTGTTTGGGTTGGTGTCAATGAAACGCAAATATATGGAGAAAATCGTGTATTCGCGTGGACATACACGATCTTCCCCCGGAATTGATCTCTGTTACCAGTTCATGACGCGGACTTTGTACATGTCCAAGTCCGGAACCTTGATCGTCCGCGTCTCCGTCGAGGCATTTTTATCCGTAGCGTAGCGGATGGTCTGCGTCGACCACGATTGCGAGCCCTCGGGGTTGGTGGAGTCCGTGTACCACAGTTCACCCGTCTCGTCGTTGTAGTTGATCGACTTGATCGCTGTCGAAGCGGCGAAAAGCGTCATCTCGGTGAACTGGTTGGCCCCGATGTCGTAGAGATAGGCCCGGCGGCCGCCTATGCAGAGCGTGTTGGAATTGACGTAGCTCATGTCGTGCAGGCCGCCTTGGGGTGTCTGTACGGTCTTTTCCAATTCGAGCGACGGAGATGCCGTCTCCCAGTCCTTGAGCTTGTAGACTTGCAGGCTTTGGCCGCCGATGGCATAGAGCCGCTGCGTCGTCTCGTTCCATACCACGCCGTGCGCCGAGCCGAGTGCCGACTGATAGAGAATCTGGTTGGGCTGCGAAATGTCATAGAGCTGCACCGAGTTGTTGCCCGAGCCGCTTCCTTCCGAGCAGGCCACGACCAGACGGTTGTTCGGCAGCAGTTCGGCCGAGTGGGCGTTGGGCGTGGCTGTGGTGTGGAAGAGGATCTCTTTCGTGGCGATGTCGAGTAACACGCACCAGTTGTATGAACTGGTACACAGAAGTTTCTTGCCGTTGTCCACCGGCTTGCAGTCGTCGAGGTGGTTGCATCGGTTCTCGGCCAGCCCGAGTGTCGAAGCGGCCGCGGTCGCATCCCAGCTCCATGTAATTGCATCTTTGTAGGTGGTCTCGTCGGCCAGTCCGGCGTCGATCATGTAGACCATGTTGTCGCCGCAGAAGATCAGCTCGGTCACATAGCTCGACTGGGCGTCGTCGGTGTCGTGCTTGCCGCCGGCTTCGAGGTTCACGGCGTCGGTCCTGCCGACCGAGAACGAGTTGCCGTCGGTGTCGGTCAGGGTCACGGTGTACCCTTGCGACAGGGTCACGGGGGCGATCATGACCGGGATGAGCTGTCCGTCCTTCGAACAGTCGAGCGGCGTGGGGAGCGTCACGGTGATCGTCTGCTCCGAGGCGCTGAACGACCAGTCGCTGACACCGACCGTGAGGTCCCCGGCGATGGCCTCGCCGCCGTTGGCCTTCACGACGGCCTTGCTGATCGAGTAGTTGCCCTTCTTTACGCTGACATACATCGTGCAGAAGAGGTTCGAGAGTTCCATGCTGCAACCCTCGTAGGCATTGAGGCGCGCGGTGGCTTTACCGGCCAGAACCGGGGAGACGGCTCCCGTCTGTGCCGTCGGGACGACGGTTTTCAGCATGCCGTTTTCACATCGGACGGCGGCGTCCGAGGGCCAGAAGGCCACGACGGTCGAGGCCGCGTGTTCCGGAGCGTTGAGCGTGAAGAGGAAGAGCGATTTCTGCGATCCCGACAGGATCGGTGCGGCGTATACGGCTTCCGGGGCGCTTTGGTCCGCAATGAACAGGCCGGCCTTGTCGTTGCTGTTCCAAGTGGGCAATGTCGTCGCACCCTTGTCGTTGTGGTATTTCGACAGCGTCAGGGTGATTTTCGAGGCGAGCTCCCGGGGCGAATCGTCGTCGTCGTTCGAACAGCCCATGGCGAGGAATCCCGTTCCGACGCAGAGCAGCAAGACCCGGAGCAGATGGAATTTCAGGTTATTCATCGTTTTATGCATTTTTGAGGGTTATTTTTTCTTTTTGCCGAGAATGACCTCGTTGTAGGCCTTTACGACGTTTGCGGGGGTGGCGTTCTCTCCGGCGCGGACCTCGTGCATGAAGACGCCTTCGTAACCCGATGCGCGCAGGCGGCGGAGGAAGTCGGTCCAGTCGATGACGCCCTCTCCCGGCAGCCAGTGCCGCTCGTCCTTGCGATCGTAGTCCGATGCGTGGATCGTGCCGATCCGGTTGCCCACGGTCTCGAAGAAATGGGCGTGCTCCTCCTGAAGCAGATGGTTCGAGTCGAAACAGACCATCACTTCGGGAAAGTCTCCGATCAGCCGCATGATCTCACCCGAGTCGCATCCCAGACAGGTGCGGGGCAGGTTCTCGATGCAGAGCACCGCGCCGATCCCCTTGGCGGCCAATGCGAGGCGGCCGATGGAGTTGGCGGAGTTTTGCAGGCGGGTTTCGCGTTCCTCGTCGGTGATCGGCTCCGAACTGGGGTGCAGCACCAGTCGCTGCGGGTGGAAAATCTCCGCCAGACGGATCATCCGCTCCATCAGCAGGACATTCTCTTCGCGCAGTTGCGGATCGAGTACCGAGATGTCAAGCGTGCGGCTGAAGGGCAGGTGGCACGACCAGACGCCGAGTCCCGCTTCGTCGAGCATCGCCTTGACGCGGTAGGCCCGGGTGTAGCACTCGTTTTCGGGGGCGTTGCGCCAGAAATAGTTGAAGACGACCTCCACATGGTCGATGCCCGCGGCTTTGATCTGCGCGAGTTTTTCGGGCTCGGGCACCTTTACCATGCCGAGTGATACGCCTATGGGGTATTCGGCCCGGGCAGCCCCGGCGGCCAGCAGAAAGGCTATCGTTATGAACAGTAGTTTTTTCATCGTTTCGTCCTATTTTACGCAGCACGATCCGCAGATGTCGCCGCCGTGGGTACTCCAGCTCGAGGCCCGCTCGCCGCCGACGTACTTGCCGACGAAAATGCCGTTCTTGCTCGATCCGCCGATGAGAGCCGAATAGATGACTCCGTCGAGGTAGTTGTTGCCGCCCATCTGCTTCTGGTTGTTGTCGCCGCTCTCGTAAGTCCATGAATCGACCACGTTGCCGTTGGCGTCGAAGATGTAGGTCGTGTTAGAGGTCTGTCCCGAAGTGATGTAGAAGCGGTTTTCGCTGTCGACGCACGGGTGGGCATAGTTGAAGGCGTTGGCGAGGGGGCTGCCGTTGTGGACATATTCCCAGTTCACGGCCGAAAGGTCGCCTTTCACGTTGTAGACCGAGCCGTTTTTCGAACCGGCGAAGATGCTTCCGTTGGGGGCCACGACGGGTTCGTAGACGGTGTTGGGATTGGTCATGGTGGTCAGCAGCGGGGTTTTTGCGGTGTGCGTCGTCAGGTCGACGGCTCCGATGTAACCGTTTTTCGCTCCGAAATAGGCCAGCGTCTTGTCGTTGCTGACGGCGAATCCGGTGATATCGGACATCTCGCAGCCCAGTGCCACCTTGGCAATCTGGTCGCCGGTCTCGATATTGAGGAAATAGGCGCTGGTACCCGCCCCGATCAGCAGTTCGCTGCCGTTGACCAGCAGGCCGCCTCCGGCGGTGCCGGCGGCGAAGCTCCAGATCTTCTGTCCCGATGCCGCATCTATGGCGAACACGTTACCCAACTTGTCGCAGATGTAGACCACCGTTCCGGCGGCATTGACGGCCGGAGATGCGCTCTGCATCGAACCGGCTTCGGTGAAGGTCCACTTCAGCTCGCCTTCCTGCGTGACGGCGTAGAATTGCCCGGCGGTTTGCGTACCGTAGTAAATGTCGCCCGTTACGGGGTTTACGGTGAGCATGTTGTAACTGCTCGCCTTGGCGGAGGGGACGTAACGCCATTTTTCTTCGCCGGTGGCAAGGTCGAACGCATAGAGTCCGGAGACCTTGTTGAAGGTGACGATGTAAACCGTCTTTCCGTCGGGCGAGAATACCGGGCAGGAACCTTTGAAACCGTTGTAGTTCGAACCGTCCTGCGCCCAGTCGGTGCTGTAGATGACGTATTCGCGGATCTCGACCTCGAGGGTCCATGTGCGCAGGTTGCCGTCGATCGTGGCGTTGAGCTTCACGGTCTGTGTGCCCACCGACCCCAGTCCGTATTTCACGACGGTTCCCTCTTTCACGACGTCGCCCGGGAAGGTCCATTTTATGTCGGTGGCCGTCGGATAGTCTGCGGTGTTGAACGAGAAGGTGATCGGCTGGTTCTTGGCAGCCTTGTCGCGGTCGAGGATATAGGGAATCGCCAGACTCGGCATTGCCTTGACGCTGGCGGGCTCCGAAGCGCCCTTGGCATAGTTGGCCACCAGCGAGAAGTAGTAGTTCTTGTCGTTGACCAGCTCGTCGAGCGTGACGGTCGTTGCGTCCTTGTCGATCGACTCCTGTCGCACGTCGTCGGGATTGTCCTCGTTGTAATAGGAGAGCGTGTAGGAGAGCACCGTCGTCGTGGGCTTCGACCATGCGAGAGTCACATAGCCATCGCCTGCATCGACCGTCAGGTCGGTGACCGGGAAACGCGTCGTCGCAGGTTTGCAGACGGCGGTGACGTAGTTCGAGACCAGTTTTCCGTAGACGGCCTGCACATAGAAAGTGTATTGCGTGCCGTTGGCGAGCCCGTCCACCGTATAGCTCGTCATGCCGTCCGTGCGCAGGGTGATCGTCTCCGATTCGGCGTTGGTGTAGTAAACGATGAAGTCCGTCGGGTTCCAGCCTTCGGGCATGGTCCATGCGAGCTGCACCTCCTCGTCGCCCGGCGTGGCCACGAGATCGGTGACCTGATGGCGTGCCGCTCCGGTTTCGGGGATGTCTTCACTCCAGCATGCCGTGAGGCAGGAGGCGATGAACGATATCAGCAAAAGGTTGATTATCTTTTTCATGCTTGTTCTGACTTAAAGTGTTGGATTAATTAAAACCGGGATTCTGCCACAGAATCGACGGGTTGTTGACGATCTCGATCTGGTCCTGCGGGATCGGGAAGATCAGGTTGTGCGAATCGAGCGAGTAGCCCAGTCCGCGGAAATAGTCGACGGCCAGTCCCAGCCGCACGAGGTCGAACCAGCGGTGGCCTTCGAGGGCGAACTCCCGGCCCCGTTCGGCGGCCAGTTCGCTGCGGAATTCCGCAAGGCTCTTGACCTCGTCGGTCGTCAGCTCGTCCAGCCCGGCCCGTGTGCGGGTCTTGTTGAGCCACGTCAGCGCATCGCCCAGACTGCCGCCCGATTCGGCCAGCGCCTCGGCGTACATCAGTACCACGTCGGCATAGCGCAGGTGCGGAAAGTCGTTGCCCACTTGCGTCGTGTAGGTCGCGTCGTAGGTGTCGTACCACTTGGTCATGGCGAAGAGGTTGCTCGAAATTTTGGTATAGGTACCGATCAGCGCCAGCCGGTTGTCCCCGTCGCCGTAGATCGCCTTGAACTCGGGGGTCGGGTTCCGGATATCGGCCATTACGTCGGTGTTGGCGCTGTACCAGTAGCCGTGGCCGTTGTCGTTGGTCTTGTTGTAGTAGAGTGCGAAGATGATCTCCTTGTTCATCTTGTTGCCCACGTCGAAGGCTTTTTTCGTCGTGGATTCCAGCCCGTAAGCCGTGTTTTTCATCGCCTCTTCCAGAGCCGTTTTGGCTTCGGCGGGCTTTCCGAACGTGAGGTAGACCTTCGCCAGCAGCGTGTAGGCCGCGATGTTCGCCACGCGGGCCTTCTCGGCGCCGGGCGTCGACGGCAGCAGTCGGGCGGCTTCGGCGAGGTCTTCGGTCAGCAGGGTGTACATCTCCTCTTCCGTACAGCGGGGGATGAGCTTGGCGGCCGCCGGGGCCACTACGGTGCGGGTGATGGGAACCACTCCGAAAACCCGGTAGAGGTTGAAATACCACCACGACCGCATGAAGAGACATTCGCCGCGGTATTTGTCGTAGTTGGCGATCTTCGCCCCGGCCATGTGGTCGAGTACGTCGTTGCAGCGGTAGATGCCGTTGTACCAAGCGTTCCAGATGTCGCTCAGGATGCCGTTGCTCGGCGTCTCGGCGAAGTGGTCGATGTCGTAACGGTCCTGTGTCGACACGGCCATCGATTCGAGGACGTTCTCGTCGCTGCGGTAGCCGATTTCCGTGAGGTGGAAGCTCATCTGTGTCTTGAGTTTGGCATAGCACGACACGACGCCCTGATTGAAATCGTCGTCGGTCTTGTAGAAATTGCCCTCGGTGATGTTGTTGCTCGGGTACTGTTCGAAGAACCCTTCGCCGCACGAGCTCAGGCCCAGTGCGAGGAGACCCGGGAGAAGAAAATATTTCAGTTTCATGGTCATCGTCATTTTTTGATTACAGGTTGAAGTTCACACCGACGCTGAACGTGCGCGACAGCGGGTAGGAGCAGTAGTCTTCGCCCGGGCGCAGGGCGTCCGTCGAACGTTTGTTGACCTCGGGGTTGTAGCCCGAATAGTCGGTCCATGTGAAGAGGTTCGACCCCTGTACATAGATGCGCAGCTTCGAGATGCCGGCCTTGCGGGTCCAGCGGTCGGGGAAGGTGTAGCCCAGCGAAAGGTTCTGCAGGCGCAGGTAGGAGCCGTCCTCGAGGTGGAACGTCGAGGTGCAGGCGCCGTTGTTGCCGCTCGATTTACGGGTCGCGCGGTTCAGTTCGCCGTAGGGATAGCGCTGCAGGGACTCCTTCATCATGTTCGACGAAGCCTCCATGTTGAGCAGGTAGCGGCGTTCGAGGTTGAGTATCTCGTTGCCGTAGACACCTTGGAAGTTGGCGGCCAGATCGAATCCCTTGTAGGAGAGGTTGACCGAAAAGCCGTAGTAGAAGTCGGGCATGTAGTTGCCCACGATCACCCGGTCGGCGTCTTTCTCAAGAATGCCGTTCCCGTTGGCGTCGACGAAGCGGAAGTCGCCGACCTGCGTGGTGTCGAAATGGGGGTAGGAGTTCAGCTCCTCTTGGTTATGGAAGATGCCGTCCTGTACGAGCAGGTAGTAGCAGCCGACGGGCTGGCCGACGCGCGTGAGGTAGTAGCCGCCCGCATAGGAGGACTCCTTGATGATGTCGGCGTTCTCGTCGCCGAGGCTCAGCACCTTGTTGCGGTTGAGCGACCAGTTGGCCGCGAAGGCGTAGGAGAAGTCGCCGAAGCTGCGCCGCGAGGTGAGCGCCAGCTCGATACCCCGGTTTTGCATCGAGCCGATGTTGACATTCGACGAGGTGAGTCCCGACACCGACGAAACCGGAACGTCGAAGAGCATGTCGGTGGTCTTCGAATAGTAATAGTCGGCGGTGAATCCGAGGGTGCCGCGCCAAAGGCTGACGTCGAGGCCGATGTTGTACTGCGTGTTCTTCTCCCAGCCCAAGTCGTTGTTGGCGATCTGCGAGGGATAGACCTGCGAGGTGAGTCCGTTGCCGAGGTCGATGTTCGTCGTGCCGTAGAGCGCCAGATATTCCGAGTTGCCGATCTGGGCGTTGCCGGTCTGGCCTACGCTGGCGCGGATTTTCAGGTCGTCGAGCCATTTTACGTTGCGCAGGAAACGCTCGTCGCTCATGCGCCAGCCTACCGAGGCCGCGGGGAAATAACCCCACCGGGTATTGGGGGCGAAGCGCGACGAGCCGTCGCCGCGGATCGACGCCGAAACCATGTAACGGCCCTTGTAGGAGTATTGAGCACGCACGAGCCACGAGGCGAACGTGTAGGCGTACTTGTTGTTGTAGGTGTTGTCCAGATCGAGGGTCTTGCCCTTGGTGGTGCGGATCTTGTCGTCGCCGGCCGTGCCGGTGCCCACGATCTGCGAGGTCTGGATGCTCTGTTTCTCGGCTTCGTAGACCGCCACGGCATTGACCGAGTGGTCGCCGAAGGTGCGGTTGAAGGAGAGCTGGTTGGAGAGCGTCCAGTGGAAATAGGAGTTCATGTTGTTCTGCGCCTTGGGGTCCGACGGGGCGTCGATGTATTTCATGCCCCGCAGCGGGATATACGACGGGCGGTAGTAGTTGCGGATGTAGGAGTAGTAGTCGCCGCCGGCGGTGAATTTGTATTCCAGCCCTTTGATGAACTCGTAGGAGACATAGGCGTTGCCCAGAATGTTGATCTTCTCGCGTACGTCGTCGATCTCGAGTGCCAGCGCCACGGGATTGAGCACCTCGTTCACCTGCGTATCCCATGTGTTGGCCCGCAGGAATCCGTTTACATCCCAGTTGTAGGAGCCGTCGGCGTTGTAGACCGGGAAGACCGGGGGTGCCATCAGCGCCGAGGCGATCACGCCGTCGCCGTTGTACTGCGTGTCGGAGGAGATGTAGTTGGTCTTCGAGTAGGAGGGTGAGAAGCTGACGCCGTATTTCAGCCGGTTGCGCTTGCCGTCGATGTTGGCCCGCAGGCTGTAGCGTTCGAAGTCCGAGCCGATGATCGTACCCTCGCGGTAGAGGTAGTTGGCGCCGATGTAGTAACCCAGCGTCTTGGTGCGCCCCGATACCGATACGGAGTGCTTGTGCGACAGCGCCGTGCGGAAGATGGCGTCCTGCCAGTCGGTGTCGGTCATGGTGCCGGTCTTGTCCTGCAGGTAGGCCGTGATGAGCGGGTCGACGCGGTGGTAGGTCTCGGGTCGGCTTTCGTAAGGATCGTCGATCGAACCCGTCGGGACGCTGAACAGGTAGGAGCCGTCGCGGGCCTCCTTGTACAATTGGGCGAACTCATAGGCGTTGAGCATGTCGATCGTTTTCGAAACGTTCGAGACGCTGAACTGGCCGTCGTAGCTTACGACGGGGCGTTCTCCTTGACCGCGCTTGGTGGTGATGAGGATGACGCCGCACGAGCCGCGCGAACCGTAGATCGCCGCGGCCGAAGCGTCCTTGAGCACTTCGAGGCTCTCGATGTCGCTGCTTTCGAGGTTCGAGAAGGCGCGGGCGTCGCACGGGACGCCGTCGATGACGTAGAGCGGGTCGTTGCCCGAGGTCGCCGACTGGATGCCGCGGATGCGGATCGAGACGTTGCCGTCGGGCTGTCCGCCCAGCGTGAGTACCTGCACGCCCGGCATCTTGGCCGCCATGGCGTCGCGGAAGTCGGCCGTCGGCATGCCGGCGAAATCCTCGGCCTTGATGGACGAGATGGCCGTCGTCACGTCGCGTTTGTTCTGGACGCCGTAACCTACGACCACCACGTTGTCCATGGCGATCGCCTCGCTTTTCAGCGTGACGTCGGCCTCGGTCTGTCCGTCGGAGAGCGCCACCTCGACCTTGTTGTAGCCGATGAGCGAGAAGACGAGCACGGCATCGGCCTGCCGGATGTCGATCGCGTATTCGCCGGCGGCGTTGGTCGCCGTGCCGGTCGTGGTACCCTTGAGGATGACGGTGGCGCCGATGACGGGTGCTCCGCTCTCGTCGGTTACGAGACCCCTGACCGTGCGGCCGGCGTCAGCAGGTTTGCGGGTCTGAAATTCCCCCCCCCGTTTGGCTGTGAGGACAATTTTCAGGCCCTTAACTTCCATGTTCACATTGGGAAGCACCTCGGCGATGATCGAGGCGATGCTGCGGTTGACAGCTTTTACCGACACCCGTTTGTCGGGGTTGATGTCGGCGTCGACATAGGCGAACGTGTATTGGCTGTTGGCTTCGATGCGCTGCAACAGCTCCTTGATGGTAACGTCCTTCGCGTCGACGGTGACGGTCGGCACCTGAGCCGAAGCCGTGGCGGCCGACACCGCGCAGAGGAGAATCGCCAGAAGCAGATGCCGGCAGATCCTTTTCAAAACGTTGAGTTCATTCATAATAGTTTCGGTTTGTGTTTGGTTCGATTTTTCAAATGGAGGGTATGCCGGAGCCTCTCTTTACGGAAGACGCCGGAAGTAACTCGTTATGTTACCGTGTTTTATCTCTTCATGATCAGTACGCGGTTGCCGTCTATGCGATAGCGGATCGACATCAGTGAGGACATTACCTCCATGAGGTCTTCCAGCGGCTCGTGGCAGACGACGAGCGACAGCCGTTTTTCAGGCGAGATGTTCGCCGAGAGGGATATTTCGATATTGTACCTTCGTTCGAGATTCGTGATGATGTCCCGGAGCGGCGTGTTGTCGAAGATCAGACGCGGCGAGAACCACTGGCTGTAGTTCCGGGCGTCGACCTTTTCGACGAAGGCGCGTTTCGAGCGGCGGTCGAGTGCGAATTTCTCGTCGGGGCGCAGCAGCACGGGCTTGCGGAGGTGTTCGCCGGAGATTTTTACCGAGCCGGTCTTGAGCACGACCTCCTCGCTCGATCCGAACGAATAGCTCATGGCGTCGAACGAGGTGCCGAGCACTTCGACCTTGAGGTCGTTCATGCTGACGCGGAACGGCCGCAATGAGTCTTTCCGGACTTCGAAGAACGCCTCGCCCGAGAGGGCCACGTCACGCGTTTTGCCCGAGAATTCCGCATTGTATTTCAACTGGCTTTCGCCGTTGAGCCACACCTTCGTTCCGTCGGGCAGGGTGAACTCCCCGACATGTCCCTTGGCCGTCAGCAACGTGACTTCCTCCACGGGGCGGAGCATCTGCGTGGCGGAGAAATAGCCTCCGAGGAATACCAGCACCACGGCAGCGGCCATGCCTGCATAGCGCAGGACGCGACGGGGTAGCGTGCGGACCCGGCTCGCACGGAGCGATGCCCGGAGGCGTTCGAGCCCCTTGCGGTCCTCCTCTTCCGAGACGGGTGCGGTATGCGTGTTCCATATCTCCCACAGGATCTCGTCGATCTCGGGTTCCTGCTCCCGGGCCAGCATCCAGCGTTCGAACTGAAGCCGGATATCTTCGGGAGTGTCCGGGTGGCGGAATAGGTAGTCGATAATGCGCTTGCGCTCCGTTTTGCTCATCGTGTGCCGGTTTTAGGGAAGGTATCCGCTGCGGTTACTGTGCTTTCTGGGTCAAGGTGTAGGTTTCCGAGTAGGTCCCGGCATTGAAAACGACGCTGCCGGTGCGCGGAGAGCCCGTGTCGTTGGCTCCGAAGCTGAGGTGGACGGCGAAAATACCCTTTTCGCCTCCCGAGAGAGGTTCGATCGTGACCCAGTCGTCACCCGACGCCTCCCATGCGCAGGTGGTGAAGATCGTCACGGATTGCGTGCCGGCGCCGGCTTCCACGGTCGCCGACGTGCTGTACATATAGAGGCTGTCGGGTGCGGCCGGATCGTCGTCCTTGCAACTGCCCGCCAGACATGCGCATAACAGGAACGCAATGAATAGTAGCTGTTTTTTCATCTTCAGTTTTTAAAGTTAAAAGGTTGTTTTCGGACCGGTTCCATTAATAAGACAACTGACCGGCGGTTATTGCCAGTCAGTTCGTACAATTTTTTTTATTTTTCCGGTGATCTGTTAAAAAGCAGTGAAAAAAGATGAAAAGATTTTTGATTTATTCGCTTTAAATCTATATTTGCACCAGCCGACCATGGACAGTGACGAACATATCATCCTGAAAAAATTGAGGGACGGGGACTCTGAAGCATTGGATATCCTCTACCTGCGCTATGCCTCCAAAGTCCGCGATTTCGCTTTCCGGCTTCTCAAGGACAGTACTGATGCCGAGGATGTTACACATGATATTTTCCTCAAGATCTGGGAGCAGCGCCGGGATATGGGGAAGATACTTTCGTTCCGGGGCTATCTGTTCCGCATGACGCGCAATGCCATTTTCAATGCCTTCAAGTACCGGCAGGTCCGGTACAAGTACCAGACGCAGGTCGGGACCGGGGAGAATCCGCTTGTTCCCGAAACCGAAAATCGGGTGTCGACGGACGATCTGCTGGAGATGATCGACGTGGCCGTCCGCAACATGCCCGAGCAGCGGCGCCGGGTTTTCTGCATGAGCCGTTATGAGAACATGTCCTACAACGACATTGCCGAGGCGCTCAATATCAGTCCCAAGACCGTGCAATACCATATTTCCGGGGCGCTGGCCGAATTGCGCAAGCTCCTTTCGGCGATGGTCTTCTTCGTGTAGCCGATCCGGGCGTAAATAAAAAGGGCGGGGTTGATCCCCGCCCTTTTTTCGATTTTGCACTGATTACCGGTTCAGCACCGGCTTGATGTCCTTGATGCGGAGCTGGGTGGTCACCATGCCCCGGTAGTGGTTCTCGACGATCTGGTAGCAGACGTCGACCGGACGTCCTGAGCGCACCCATTCGTAATGCGTGGGTTGCTGGAAGGCGATGGCCTGAATCTTCGTATTGGGCTTCTGGCGCTGCATCAGGTCCATGCGCAGGTGTTCGCACTCCACGCCGACGAGCTTGGCGTCGCCGTGGTTGCTCACGCCGCATGTGGCGAAGACCGGAGCCGTGTTGCCCGGTCCGAACGGCTGGAAACGGTTCAGGTCCTTGCGGAACGTCGGCGTGATGTCCGAGAACAGCAGTTCGCTGTCGATGTCCACCTGCGGCACGAGCATCTGCGGGTCGATGTTCTCCTCGACATAGGCGTTGAACCGCCGGGTGAACTCCTCGACATTTTCCGGACGCATCGTCAGACCCGCGGCGTACATGTGTCCGCCGAAGTTTTCCAGCAGGTCCGAACACGATTCGACGGCCTGATACAGGTCGAATCCCGGTACCGAACGCGCCGAGCCGGTCACAAATCCGTTGCTCATCGTCAGCACCACCGTCGGGCGGTAGTAGGTCTCGATCAGGCGCGAGGCCACGATCCCCACGATGCCCTTCATCCAGCGCGGGTTGTAGATCACCGTGCTCTTCAGGGCCTTCATCGCGGGGTTGCGCTCGATGAAATCGTGCGCCTCCTGCGTGACGGAGCGGTCGATCGACTTGCGGTCCTGATTGTAGGCGTCGATCACGCTGCCGAACTCCTCGGCGATCGACTCGTTACCCTCGATCAGCAGTTCGACGGCGGCATGGCCGCCCGAAGGCGACGCGTTCTCGTCGTTCTCGTCCATCCGCATCCGGCCGGCGGCGTTGATGCGCGGCCCGATTTTGAAGACGATGTCGTCGATGGTGATGTTGTGCTTGTCCAGCCCGCAGATCTTGATGATCGACAGCAGGCCCTTCGATGGTTCGCGGTTGAGGTATTTCAGCCCGAAATAGGCCAGAATACGGTTCTCGCCCACCAGCGGCACGATGTCCGAAGCGATCGACACGACCAGCAGGTCCAGCAGCGGCACGATCTGCTCGAAGGGAATGCGGTTTTTCTGTGCATAGGCCTGCACGAGCTTGAATCCCACGCCGCAACCCGACAGTTCGTCGAACGGGTAGGAACAATCGACCCGCTTGGGGTCCAGAACGGCTACGGCCTTGGGAATCTCCTCGGCCGGGAGGTGGTGGTCGCAGATAATGAAATCCACGCCTTTCGTTTTCGCATAGACAACCTTTTCCGTGGCTTTGATGCCGCAGTCGAGGGCAATGATAAGCCCCACGCCCTTACGGGCTGCGAGGTCGATACCTTTGATCGAAATACCGTAACCTTCGGTATAACGGTCGGGGATGTAGAACATCAGGTTCTTGTGCCCGATCTGGCGCAGGAATTTGTAAACCAACGCGACGGCCGTGCAGCCGTCCACATCGTAGTCGCCGTAAACCATGATCTTCTCATTGTTCGCGACGGCCCGTTCGACCCGTTCGACCGCCTTCTCCATGTCCTTCATCAGGAACGGATCGTGCAGGTCGGCGAGGTTCGGTTTAAAGAACTTCTCCGCCTTCTCTACAGTGTCTATGCCTCTTTGTACGAGCAGATTGGCCAGCACGGGCGAGATCCGCAGAGCGGCAGCCAACATGGCCGCCGTCGCGGGGTCGCCTTGTGGCTTCACTACCCAGCGTTTTTCTATAGGCATACGAATTGTTATTTATATATTTTAACATTACTTTCTAATTACCGTTATTGCGTCTTCATATCGTTTCGGCGCTGTCCGCCGCTGTTTTCGCGGCCTGTGGCCGCGTTTACAACCCGGCTAAGAGCCGGGATTCGGAGGCGGTGTAAAATAACAACGCGCTGACCCGGTTCTGCGCTCCCATTTCTAAAAGCCGTTTTTTAAACGGCTCTCGGGGAGGGAGATGGCGTACTCTTTTTACGGCTGCGCGGTTTAAAGGGCTGTTGCGATTTCGCATTGTAGCACCTTGCCCAATATCTCGATAACCGCCCGCTTTACCTCCTGTATCGGCGGCTGCAATCCCGTTTCCGACGCAATCGAGGTGACGCCCCGGTCGGTAAATCCGCAGGGGTTGATGCGCGTGAACCACCCGAGGTCGGTCGAGACGTTCAGCGCGAACCCGTGCATGGTAATAAAACGCGACGAGCGTACGCCTATTGCGCAGATCTTGCGAGGACGCCTGCCTCCGGGGTCGATCCAGACACCCGAAGCCCCGGCGACGCGTCCCGCCGTGATGCCGTAGCGGGCCACCGTGCGGATCACCGCCTCCTCCAGCGCTTCGATGTACTCCCTCAGCCCGATGCCGATGCGCTCCAGATCGAGGATCGGATAGCAGACCAACTGCCCGGGCCCGTGGAAGGTGATGTCGCCGCCGCGGTCGATGTGAAAGAACTGTGCGCCCATCCCTTCGAGCGCCTCGCGGGTCACGAGCAGGTTTTCCGTATGCCCGCTTTTGCCCAGCGTGTAGACCGGAGGATGCTCCACCAGCAGGATCGTGCCCGCATCGTCCGGATCGCTTCCGGCGCCCGGGACGGGATGTGAACCTGCTCTTTTCCGGGCGATCAGCGCGTCGAACAGCGACTGCTGCAAATCCCAGCAGTCCTTGTAGTCCATCGCTCCGAGGTCCCGGCAGGAGACTTTCATCGTTACAAACTTTTTACACTTTGCAGGGCCTCCTCAGCCATGTACGACGAGCGGACCAGCGGTGCGCTCGCACAGTAGCTGAAGCCCATTTCCAGCGCTCTGAGCCTGTACCATTCGAATTTTTCGGGAGTGATATACGCCGCAACGGGGTAGTGCTCCAGAGTAGGCCGAAGGTACTGACCGAGTGTCACAATCCGCACGCCCGCTTCGCGCAGGTCGTGCAGGGTTTGCAAAACTTCATCATCGCTCTCGCCAAGTCCGACCATCAGTCCGCTCTTCGTTACGACGCCCTGATCGCTCAGGTAACGCAGGGTCTCCAGACTCGTGTGGTACTTGGCTCTGGAGCGCACCACGGGGGTCAGTCGCTCGACGGTTTCGATGTTGTGCCCGATGATACCGGGCTTCGACGCAATGACCACGTCCAAGAGGTCGGGCCGTGCGTCCAAATCGGGAATAAGGAGCTCAATTACGGCGTCGCTGTTCTGTGACCGGATGGCCTCCACGGTTGCGGCCCAGTGCCGGGCCCCGCCGTCGGGGAGGTCGTCGCGGGTCACGGAAGTGACGACGACATACCTCAGTTTCATCAGGGCGACGCTTTCGGCCACCTTCCGGGGCTCTTCGGCGTCGGGGGCAAGGGGATGTCCGGTCTTGGTTGCGCAGAAACGGCAACCCCGGGTACAGATGTCTCCCAGAATCATGAAGGTTGCGGTTCTCCGGCTCCAGCACTCGGCCTGATTGGGACACATGCCGCTGCTGCAAATCGTGTGCAGGTTATGCTTTTCGACGATGTGCCGCACTTCGGACCATTCGGGGGTGCGGTGGAGACGGATCTTCAGCCATCCGGGTTTTTTCAGTACATCTACCTTGTCATAAAACTTCGGCATTTAAGTTCATTATTTTCCAATTGATGCAAAAATAATAAAAAATAATTGAAAAACCCCGTGAAACGCCCAATTATTGTTCCGATGCGCGGCCGGATATGCCCGAGGGGATGCGGATTTTTTTGGAGGGAGCCGAAATTTGCCGTATATTTGTCCCCGCAACGGTTCTCTCCGGCGCAGTCCGGGCCGTTCGCATTTTTACGACTATGTGATTCTACCTCTGCATCATTCGCACATTTGAAAATCGGCAGTCTGTCGAAGACCGCATCGACGGGGATTTTATGCCCTGTTGCGTTCTTTGATTCACTTCGGCAGGCTCCGGTGTTTGTCTAATTTCAAAATGTGCTTTTATGAAAACAATGCAAACCAGCAAGGCGAACTACCGCCTTGCAGCCCGCCTGCGCGGAAACGAATTCTGGTTAGCTTCGGATCTCCGCAAAGCGATCGAGGACGAACATCTGCAGGCAGTCCGCCGGACGGAGGGACTGCGTTGCCGAGCCGACCTGCGCGCTTTCGCCGAGAGCGTGGAGTGGGAGCGCTTCGGCGATTTCTTCCTCCGCATCGGGTCGCGGCCGTCGGCTGTGCGGGCCTATCGGGAGGCGGCGCTCGCCTGTCTCGACGGCGACTATTACGACCACGGGACCGAGATGCTCCCCTGCCGCTTCCTGCGGCTCCGCTATCTGCGGATGGCCGAGACGGCGGCGGCCTGCTGCGGCAGCGATGCGCGGCTGCGCCCGCTGCTTGCAGACGACTCCCTGTTCCGGGAAGAATACCTCCGCTTCGCGCCCGTCTAAGAGACGGGTTTTAAGGTGCGGGCGTGCTGTCCCGTCGCTAATCACCCGGTTCTGCGCCCGCCCGTCTAAGAGACGGGTTTTAGGGTGCGGGCGTGCTGTCCCGTCGCTAATCACCCGGTTCTGCGCCATGCACAGCAAAGAGCTGGGTTTTGGGGCGTGGGGGCAATGTTCTGCTGCTATCCGTCCACTTCTGCCCCCCCCCTCAATTAGAAAAGAGGTCGGACACCTGCCGGTATCGGACCTCTCTGGTTAGGTTAGTTAGGTTAATGAGAGTGGGAGAATCCCACGTTTGTTACACAAAGGTAAAACGAAATTTACGAAAAACCAAATGTTTTGTAACATTTTCCTAAAACCTGACGCTATTTTGTTAATAGATTATAATTAAAATTTTTAAAATACCCCCGAATTTATAAGTTTTTGATTAAAGCGCTTCGCGCATCTCCACGGCCTCCGGAGCGTCCTGCAACGCGGGCTGTTCGGCCGTCAGCGACGAAATGTGGCGGTGACGGTAGGTGGCGGGCGTCATCTGGTACTCCTTCTTGAAGAGCTTGATGAAATGCGACGTGTTGGGGAAGGTGCACTCGTTGCCGATTTCCGAGATGGATTTCGACGTGGAGATGAGCAGCAGGCGCGAGTGCATGAGCCGCTGGCGGATGTACCATTTGTGGGGCGGCATCTGGAAATGGCGGCGGAATTCCTTCTTGAACGAGGTCAGCGAACGGTTGGTGAGCTTCGAAAGCTCCTCGATCGATATGTCCTTGAAGATGTGGTCGTAAACGATCTGTTCGAAGTTCTCCTTCGCAGAGTCGACGTTGCTGAGCAGCTTGCTCTTGATGCAGCAATCCTCGTGCGAGGCGAGCAGGTAGATCAACTCGGTCATCTTGATGTTCTCGGCCGTCTCGTCGTGACGGAAGTCCTCATCGCGCAGATAGTTGTTGGTGTTGATGAAAAAGTTGCGCAGCGAGTTCCAGGCAGGCGCGGCCACATGCGACCGGTTACGGCAGTTTTCGCACGAATGTTCGTTCGAAATGTTCAGGCCGTAGGTGATGTTCAGGTGCATGAGGATACGTTGCAGGTCGTCCGGCGTGTAATAAAAGAGCACCTGCTCGAAAGGCTGCCCGCCTTCGGGGAAGTTTTCGATGTAGTGGTGCCCGATGCCCAAGTAAAATACGTCGCCGCGCGAAAGTGTCTGACGCTTATCGCCGTCGTAGATGTACTTCGTGCCGCGGAGGATGTACCCGATGGCATAACGTGAAAGAGCCTGCGATTGGATTCCGTTGTGAAGCGCCTCTACATACTTCACGATCATCGGCTGCTGCACCGATGAAGTCAATGAATTCTTCATAGTAATTGTAATTTAAGTTTTTCTGAACAAAGCGTTGCGTCACTCGTGTTCGTTCTCAAATATACAATTAATACTTTTTAATCTACTATAAAAAATAGCACATTTGGACACAAATACCCAAATAGGACTGTTTATGCTATAGTTTGAGCTAAATAGAATATTGTAAAACTGTGCCGACTATTGCAGAGGCGAGCAATAGCAGGTAGAGAAGAAGGGCGATGCTCCGGTGAATTCTTACGAACATGAAGGGTAATAACATGGCCGAAGGCACAGCTGCGAAAGCCACGGCACCCGGGGTCGCGGCAGGTCCGCACAGCACGGCGGCGGTCAGGACGAGAACGCTTATATTATATATAAGTATCGTCCGGGATTTGGTCCCGACAGCGTAGATGTCCGAAAGGAAAAAGAGCAGGGCCAGCAGGTCGAGGACGAAAATGCCGCCCAGCAGGATGAGGTTCCGGAAGGGGATTGCGGTGAACAGCATGAGGGGCTTTCCGGCGATGAATGCGTTGCCCAGCGCCGTAAGCGGAGCCGGGAAATCGCCTCCGGCGCCCCAGTTGATGTAGCAGATTATAAAGGCCGGGAGCAGCAGTCCGGCAGCGGCTACGGTGACTTCGCGCAGCGTGCGCCGGAAAAGCAGCACGGCCAGCGGCATCATCAGGAGCAGCGGCAGTGCGGCGGTGTTGACGAAGGGCAGCAGTCCGAGGTAGAGCGACGCCCGGAAGATGGCGTCGAAGCCGTATCCGTTGCAGAACGAACGAGCGAAATTCTTGATCGAGAGGGCCAGCAGAGCCGATGCGGTGAATACCGGCAGGTAGTCGTCCCCGACAGCGAGGCCGCATACGATGGCCCCGAAGAGCGGAATGGCGAGGCAGGTGCCGACCGAGTAAAGGTTGTAACGAATGGTCATCCGACCGGCGCACATGCCCGTGAAGATAATCAGCAGTCCGGCGATCCAGCGCGCCCATACGGGATGTGCGGTCTGGAATTGCAGCAGCAGTTCCCCGGGGGACGCCGTAGTCAGGGCCCCTTCGGGCAGTATGGCTGCGCTGCCGGCCAGCGCCGGGTCGCAGCCACGTCCGGCCGCGCCCCACATCGCGGGCCGCGCCCCACATCGCGGCGACGGCGAGTGCGGCGAGGGTCAGAAAAGCCGGGACGAGCGGCTGCCGGGCGATGTCGAATTTCATATCGGGAATTTTCCTTGTCGCAAAATTAGCGAAAAAAGCCGGAATATTATGTAACTTTGCTTCGATGTTGGAAAACCAGTACCAATACGAGCTCCGGGAGGCCGGATGCGACGAGGCCGGGCGGGGATGTCTGGCCGGACCGGTGTTTGCTGCGGCGGTGATCCTGCCGCCCGATTTTCACGACCCGTTGCTCAACGACTCGAAGCAGATGACCGAACGCAACCGCGACAAGCTGCGGTCGATCATCGAGCGTGAGGCTGTGGCATGGGCCGTCGAGGCCGTTTCTGCGGCCCGGATCGACGAGATCAACATCCTGAACGCCTCGTTCGAGGGGATGTCGCTGGCCGCGGCGCGGCTCGATCCTGCGCCGGGATTTCTGGCTATCGACGGCAACAGGTTCCGGACGCGGCTCGAAATTCCATACCGCTGCATCGTCAAGGGCGACGGGAAATATGCCGACATTGCCGCCGCTTCGGTCCTTGCCAAGACCCATCGTGACGAGTATATGCTCCATCTGGCGGAGGAGTTCCCCCAATACGGCTGGACCAAGAATAAGGGTTATCCGACGCGTGAACATCGGCTGGCGATTCGTGAATACGGACTTACGCCTCACCACCGGCTGACGTTCAACCACGAGATCGATCAGTTGGAATTTCAGTTTTAAAACAAAAAGAGCAGGCTTTGAAGCCTGCTCTTTTTCAAATGATTCTTCGGATTAATATCCCAGCGACTTGGAGGCCGCATAGGATATCTTCAGGGCATTGGCCCGGCGAAGCTCCTGCTTCACGTCGGTCACGATACCCATCTTGGTAGCTTGGTCGGCCTTGAGGCAGATGGTCATCGAGGCACGGTCGGCCTCGTTGAGCTTATCGCGTTCTGCGGCGACGAAGTCCAAGATATCCCGGGTCGATTTGTAAGAGTCGTTCAACTGGATGCGCGGCGCGGTACCGAACTTTGCCTGCATCGTCATCGACGGAGGACCGATGTGGATGAAACTTACGAGCGATTTCTTCTCGAGTTTCTGTACCTCGGTGGCCTCCGGGAGTTTGTATCTTACCAGCAGTTCCTGATCGCGCATAGTCGTCGAGACCATAAAGAAGAAGAGGATCATGAAGATCACGTCAGGAAGCGATGCGGTCGAGATGGGGGGCAGACCTTTGCTGCCCTTCTTTTTCATTACTGCCATGGCTTACTTCTTTATGTTACGCGGTTCCGCCTCCGAAATCTTCAGAGGAACTGCCTTGGAGATTACATTGCGCTGCTCTTCGGGAAGATCCGAGAACTTGGCGCCGAATTTACGCAGTGCCACTTCATCACGCACCTCGTTGAAAGCGCGCGTGAGTTCGTTCTGCACCATGATGTAGGACTGGTAGCCCGTGTCGCGGGTCGTTTGCAGCGAAACGACGCCCTCGCTCACGGGATAGACCCACTTGCTGCCGTCGGGAAGATCGATCTCCCTGTTCACCTTTTCGGGAAGGTTTTCGTCGTCCAGCGGGTTAACGATGAACTCCTTGGTCCTCTCCGTAAGCTGATGCAGATCGATCGCCTCCTGCTTGCCCGAAGCTCCTGCCATGATGTCGCCCCTGCCGTTGATGAACACAAGGAAGAGGTTGCGTTCCTTGACCTTGATGTCCTCCTGTTTCTGATCTTCAGGAGGCATCGGCGGAAGCATACGCACCAGACCTGTGTCCGTGTTCATGGTAGTGGCGACCAGGAAGAAAATGAGCAGCAGGAAAGCGATGTCGGCCATTGAACCGGCATTGATCTCCTGTATTTGTCTTTTATTTCCTGCCATTTTCGTTTATTATTTAAAGGCGCCGTAAATTTCGGTAACTACGGCCGTCAGGAATGCTGCAACCATTGCAACATAGGTTACGAGAATGCTGGTTTCGGTAAGCACGGTCTCTCCGGCTCCGAAGAAGCCGCCGTTGGCCAGGTCGGGAATGTTGATCGAATGTCCTGCGGAGATGAAATAGGCCGCACCTACGATTACGATCATCAGGGCAAGGGACAGGATGGTCCCCTTGATGCCCGCCGGGTTTTGAATCATTCCGAAGACGGCGCAGAAAATGGCTGCGGCGACGGCAAACACGACGAGGAAGTACCCCCAGATCAAGTTAATGCCGATCGCAGCATCCGAGCCGCCGGTAGCTATCGCGTATACCAGAAGTACCGCCGTGATAGCCAGCAGAATGCCCAGCAATATGTTCAATATCTTTTTCATAAATGCTTTTGACTTTTTATCAGCGTTGGATTATTTCTTGTTGTAAGCCGTCAGGATATCCATCAGCGTGATGGACGAATCCTCCATATCGTTCACCAAAGAGTCGATCTTCGAAACGATATAGTTGTAGAACAACTGAAGAATAACCGCAGCGATAAGACCCATGAGGGTCGTCAGAAGGGCGACCTTGATACCACCGGCAACGAGCGTCGGGCTGATATCACCGGCTGCCTGAATCTGGTCGAATGCTTGGATCATACCTACTACGGTACCCATAAATCCCAACATAGGCGAAAGGGCGATGAACAGGCCGATCCACGTCAGACCCGACTCCATCTGGCCGGTTTGAACCGAACCGTAGGAAACGACAGCCTTCTCGACCGAATCCAGTCCCTGGTCGTAACGATCCAGCCCCTGGTAGTAGATCGAAGCGATCGGGCCGCGGGTGTTGCGGCAAACTTCCTTGGCAGCCTCGATGCCGCCGTTCTTCAGGGCTTCTTCAACCTTGACGATGAGTTTCTTCGAGTTGATTGTCGAAAGCGACAGATAGAGGATACGCTCGATAGCCACAGCCAGACCGATCACGAGGAACACCAGAATCGGGAGCATCCATGCCCAGCCGCCCTCGAGGAACTTCTGCATCATGACGTGGTGCAGGCTGTCGCCGGCGATCTGAGTTTCGGCAACAACCGTTTCGGTTGCGGCAGCAGCATCCTGCGCGAACGCACTAACGGTACCCAGTACGGACAGGGCAGCCGACGGAATCAAAAAAAGTTTTTTCATAGTTGTGTTAGATAAAATAAATTTGATTAGTTGAATTTTTATTTGTTTTGAGTCTTTTGGTTTCCTCCTTTCCCGGTGGTTCGGTTTCTTTCCGGGCGCTTATTTTTTCACTAAAATAGTTATTTTTTTTGTCTTTAGCGGCTGCTCCGGGGGCCTTTTGTAATTTTAAACGCCGCCGGAGAGTCATTTTCACGCACATAACCGAATCCCGGACAATTCACCCCGAATTCGCTCAATCGTTTGTGGTTCAATCGCTTTGCCTGTCTTTTGCCCCCTTTGCCGCCCGGTATTCCCTGCGGAAAGGGTACATTAGCAGTGCGAAATATAGAAAAAAAAATTGTTCCGTGCAATGCCTTAGGCCGTAAATTCTCCGCGCAGGGGCTTCCGGAGCAGTGCGCGCGTCGCGTCGTCGGAGAGCCCCAGCCCGAGCACATACATCAGTTTGGTGACGGCGGCTTCGGTGGTCATGTCATAGCCGCACAGGACGCCGGTTTTCTGGAGCTTCAGGCCGGTTTCGTAGAGTTCCATCGAGACCCGTCCGCCGCCGCACTGCGTGATGTTGAGGATGATGATTCCGCGATCGACGGCCTCCTTCACGACCCGGATGAACCACTCGGAGGTGGGGGCGTTGCCGGCGCCGTAGGTCTCGAGCACCACGGCCCGCAGTCCGGGGGCCGCGAGCATGGCCCGCAGGATCTCCTCGCCCATTCCCGGGAAGAGTTTGATAAGTTCGATGCCCCCGGAGAGCTTCGTGGCGATGCGCAGTTCCGGAGAGGTCTCGGCGGGTTGCAGGATCGCCGGCAGGTTGTAGGCGATGTTGACCCCGACCTCGGCCAGCGGCGGGTAGTTGTACGACCGGAAGGCGCTCAGGGCTTCGGCGCTGCGCTTGGTGGTGCGGTTGGCGCGGAAGAGCCGGTTCTGGAAGTAGAGTGACACTTCGGGGACCTCGGGACGGCCGTCGAGGTGGGCCCCGGCGATCTCGATGGCCGTGATGAGGTTCTCGCGCCCGTCGGTGCGCAGCACGCCGATCGGGATCTGGCTGCCGGTGAAAACCACCGGTTTGCTGAGGTTTTCGAGCATGAAACTCAATGCCGACGCCGTGTAGGACATGGTGTCGGTGCCGTGCAGCACCACGAAGCCGTCGTAACGGGCGTAGTTGTCGCGGATGAGTTCGGCCAAGGCGATCCAGTGGCCCGGCTCGACGTTCGACGAGTCGATCACGGGTGACACGGTGTGCACGTCGATGTCGACGTTGAGACGCTTCAGCGAGGGAAATTCGTCGTAAATGGCGCTGAAATCGAAGGGTACCAGCGCCCCGGTGACGGCATCGGTCTTCATGCCGATGGTTCCGCCCGTGTAGATGATGAGGATGGATGAACGCATAGGGTCAGATTCCTTTGAAAATTCGTTTTGCATTTTCGGTCGTTGCGGCGGCGACCTCCGCGGGTGTCAGCCCCTTGAGTTCGGCGACTTTTTCGCAGACATAGTGCACATAGGCCGATTCGTTGCGCTCGCCCCGGTGGGGTGCGGGCGTCAGGTAGGGACAGTCGGTTTCGAGAACGATGTCCCGCAGCTCCATTTCGCGCACGACCTCGGCCAGTCTGCTCTTTTTGAAGGTCACTACGCCCCCGATACCGAAGACGAAATCGCCCAGTTGTTTCAGTTCGCGGTAGGTTTCGATCCCGTCCGAATAGGCGTGGAAGACACCCCGGACACCCCGGCCGTGGAATTCGCGCATGAGGGCCGCGGTCTCGGGCCACGCATCGCGCGTATGCACGGCGATCGGCAGTCCGTATTGCAGTGCGAGTTCGATCTGGCGGCGGAAAACCTCGGTCTGCTCCGCATGAAAATCGCGGCTCCAATAGAGGTCGAGCCCGATCTCACCCACGGCGCAGAACCCGGCGATCCCCCCGGGCGGGGTTTGCAGGTATGTTTCGACCAGCGCCAGCTCCTCGCGCCAGCGGGGGTTGTCGTTGACCGAGGTGGGGTGCAGGCCCATCATCGGGATACACCGCTGCGGGTGGCTGCGGCAAAGCCCGAACAGTCTTTCGTGGCTTTCGGAGTCGATGGCCGGGAGCAGTAACAGCCCGACGCCCTCGGCTGCGGCGCGGGCCAAAGCCTCGTCGCGGTCGGCGTCGAACGCCTCGTCGTAAAGGTGTGAATGGGTATCGATCAGTTTCATAGCTTCATGTATCGGTTGCCGGGCAACTGGCGCACGGCGCCGGCCAGTTCCAGCCCCACGAGCAGCGTCGCCAGTTCGCCGGAGTTCAGCCCGCTCAACTCCCCGAGCGTCTCGACCGACAGCGGGTCGTCGGTGCGGAAACAACCGAGCAGTCCCGCTTCGTCGGGCGTGAGCTCCGGTGTCGAAGGCTTCGCCCGCAGTGTCGCGGGATTCTCTCCGAGGTCCCACATCAGTTCGCGGATCACGTCGTCGGCCGTCAGCACCAACTGCGCCTTGCGGTTGCGGATCAGGTGGTTCGTTCCGGCCGATGCCCGGTCGGTAATGCGCCCCGGAACGGCCATCACCGTCCGGTTGTAAGCGTCGGCACAGTGGGCCGTGTAGAGCGAACCGCCCGTGTCGGCTGATTCGACGACGATACATCCGGCGCTCAGTCCCGCGATGATGCGGTTGCGTGCGAGGTAGAAATTGCCGTTCTGCTTCGACTGCGAGTGCAGTTCCGTGACCAGCGCACCTCCGTGGGCGAGGATGTCGCGCGCCACGTCCGTATGCTGTGCTGGCGTTACGCCGGGCAGCGGATTGGCTACCACGGCAACGGTCGGAATCCCGGCCGCAAGCGCCGCGCGGTGTGCCGTGACGTCGATGCCGAAAGCCAGTCCGCTCACGATGCAAAGCCCCGGGATGCGTTCCGCCAGTCCTTCGACCAGCCGGTTGCAGGCTGTCTGTCCGTAAGGTGTCGCTTCGCGCGTGCCCACGACCGAGATACAGCGGGACGAGAGGGCCTCGATGCTGCCCCGGACATAGAGCACATGGGGATAGTCGGGAATTTCGCGCAGCAGCGGCGGGTATTCCGCGTCGGTCGAAGCGATGGCCGTGATGCCGTTGCGGCGGCAGTGGTCGAGCTCCTTTTCAGCGGCAGGGAATCCTTTCCGGCGGAGTATCTGCTGGGCCGCCTCGGGCCGCAACTCCGCATCGCCGACCAGTTCATCGGCCGAGGCCGCGAAGATGCTCCGCGCATCGCCGAACTGTTCCAGCAGGTGCACGGCGCCTTTCAGGCCGATGCCCGGCGTCATCTGAAGGGCAATATCCTCGATGGTCATACCGCTAAAAAAGGATTGTTTTTGAAAAGTAAAGTTAACGATTTTTAACGAATAACGTAAATTTATTTACGAAATGGCGTAAAGTTGGGTGGAAGTTTTGCAAAAATTGGAAATGTTTGTTTTTTTCTGTCGAAAGTTGAGTTGCATTTGATTGTCCGATCCCGTCGTAATGTGGTTCCACGTCAGATTACGGACATCTGAAAGTCGTAATCCCGTAAAACAACAAAATAAAAATGATCTTTTGACAACTTCGTTCCTACTGGGGGTGGCTATCAATTTTTTGAGTTCCGATTCGGTCAGGTACTCTTTGTGAGATTGTACTGTCGTCGGGGAATCCACCGATTTGGTCGGATCATGGGCCAACAATTCATCTTTGATTGCCTGATGAATAATCATTTTCAACGAGGCAAAAATATTGTGTTGAGTCGATTGTTTGAGGGTTCGTTTCTGTCTGCCGGAATTTGCCGATATTGCAGAAGACAAATATCGGACGAATCCGTTCAGGTACTTGACATCTACATCTTTCAACAGAATTCGATCACCCTTGTATTTTTTCAGGTGGTATATCAACATCCGTAGAGAACCGGGAACCCCGTTTTTGCCGATCTTCTGTTTGTTATTACTGACCTGTTCGATGTATTGTATCAAATTGACATCGGGTTTTTTGCTGGTGAACCCGTGTAGATCATTGAAGAACTCGACGGTTCTTTGGGATTTGATTGCATTTGCCAACCGGAGGGTTTCCTCGTTTTTAAGTCGGTCGGATTTTGTTCGTTCGGGGACAAGATACAGATGCAAAAATTCGTATCGACGATCTCCTCTGTAATACAGATCGAGGTACAGGGACCGATTCCCACTACCGGTCGGTTTACTTCGCAATTTTATGATTCCATTATTTGTCATATTTTATTTTTAATATTTACATATTATATGAGGGAAATAATGAATCGATTAAATTTGTCCGGATTTTTTTTATTTGGATTTTCGGAGTTTTTTTCGTATATTATAAAGTAACAACGGGGTAACAAATCAAGACCAGCAAACAGTCGTGTAAAACAGTTATTCACAGACTCCGGATTATATTTCTGACAAATGGAATGAATTGACTGCCATTTGCTGCCGTTCAATGATTTTGTATGTTTTATTAATTTCTTTTTGGTGGTCAATAGTTTTTTTGTATATTTGCACTCCCGATGCGTTTGGAAATGGCCTCGAATACTTTCGGGTCAGGGAAAGCGAATATAATTTGGGAAAAGGGTCTGATGGCCGAGTGGCTAGGCAAAGGTCTGCAAAACCTTGTACAGCGGTTCGAATCCGCTTCAGACCTCAATTTTAAAGAAAAAGTCCTCGGAAGTTATTGCTTCCGAGGACTTTTTCTTTGTATGGGCACGAGCTCGGGCCCGTGGCGGGATTATCGGAGTGTGATGAGTTCGTACTGCTGCGATCCGAGGCCGATCGTCTCGGCATGTTCGAGCGTGTGGATGCCGTGGCGCGACTCCATGCGTTCGATCAGGTGCACTTTCCCGGGGTCGTCCGACGCATAGACCATATCCACGCATGCCTTGTCGAGCGCCACCGGGTCGAGCGAAGCCAATATGCCGATGTCGCACATCCGGGGCGCTTCCGGATGTGCGTCGCAGTCGCAGTCGACCGAGAGGTTGTTGGCCACGCTGATGTAGAGTATCCTGTCGCCGCAGTGGTCGGCGACGGCCTTGGCGGCTTCGGCCATCGACTCGAGGAAATCGTCCTGCGCGGGGAGGTTGCCCCACATTTCGCCGGCATTCTTCGTCTTGCCGGCGGAGTGTATCCATGCCTTGCCTGCGGATGAGGCGATGCCGATCGAGATGTTTTTGACGGCGCCTCCGAAGCCGCCCATGGCGTGGCCCTTGAAGTGCGAGAGGACCATCGTGAAGTCGTAGTTCAGGTAGTTCCTGCCGACGAAATCTTCTTTGAGGTGCTTGCCGCCCTTGACCGGCAGCGCCGTTTCGCCGTCGGCGTCCATGATGTCCACTGGGGCGATGGCCGTGAAGCCGTGGTCGGCGGCGGCTTTCAGGTGGTCGGCAGTACTCGCGCGGCCTCCGCCGTAGGCGGTGTTGCACTCCACGATCGTGCCGTCGACCTTTTTCACCAGATCGCCGATCAGTGCCGGCTGGAGGAAGTTGCTGCCGCCCGGTTCGCCGGTCGAGAGCTTGACGGCCACCCGGCCTTTGGCCTCACGGCCGAGGGCTTCATAGATTTTGACGAGGTTCTGCGGGTTGATCTCCCGGATGAAGTAAACCTTGGCCGGGGTATTATCCGGCGTGCGGTTCGCGCTGTTCGCCTGTCCGCAGGCTGCGGACAGCAGCATGACGGCGCCAGTCGTGATTGCTATTCCCAATTTTTTCATGGCATTTTCGATTTTAATTGCCGATTCATTCACGATACAAAATTAATGGAGGACAACGGTTTTTTCCTTACCTGGATTACCGGGATCGTTACCCCTATTCCGGTTTTCGGGTTTAACCGTTCCTGCGCATGGTCAGCGAGATACGGTTGCGGACGGTGTCGATGCCCGTCACCTTCACCTCGACGTGCTGGCCCAGATGCACCACATCCGCGGGCGATGCAACATACCGGTCGGCCAGTTGCGAGATATGCACCAGCCCGTCCTGCTTGACGCCGATGTCGACGAAGGCGCCGAACGCCGTGATGTTCGTCACGATGCCCGGCAGGAGCATCCCTGCGCGCAGGTCGTCGATCGTGTGCACGTTGGAGTCGAACGAGAAGACCTGCAATTGCTCCCGCGGGTCGAGGCCCTGCTTGTCGAGCGCTTCGAGAATGTCCGTCACGGTCGGCAGTCCCACTTCGCCGCTCACATACTTTTCGGGGCGGATGGCCTTGCGCAGAGTTTTGTCGGCAAGCAGTTGCTCGACGCTGACGCCCGCATCGGCGGCCATGCGTTCGGCAATGTGATACGATTCGGGATGCACGGCGCTGTTGTCCAGCGGGTTCGTGCCACCCACGACGCGCAGGAATCCGGCGGCCTGCTCGAAGGCTTTGGCCCCCAGCCGCGGCACCTTGAGCAGCGCCCTGCGGCTTTTGAAATCCCCGTTCGCGGCACGGTAGGCCACGATGTTCTCCGCCAGCGCGGGGCCCAGTCCCGAGATATAGGTCAGGATGTGTTTCGATGCGGTGTTGATGTTCACGCCGACCCGGTTGACGCAGCTCTCCACTACGGTGGTTAGGCGCGCCTTGAGTTTCGACTGGTCGACGCTGTGCTGGTACTGCCCGACGCCGATCGACTTGGGGTCGATCTTGACCAGTTCCGAAAGCGGGTCGATCAGTCGGCGTCCGATGCTCACGGCGCCGCGTACCGTCACGTCGTAGTCGGGGAACTCCTCGCGGGCCACGGCCGACGCCGAGTAGACCGACGCGCCGTCTTCGCTCACCATGAAGACCTCGACGTCCTCCAATCCCAGCCCGCGGACCAACTGTTCGGTCTCGCGGCCCGCCGTGCCGTCGCCGATGGCGAATGCTTCGGCCTTGTACTTTGCGGCCAGCGTTTTGAGGGTTTCGGCTGCTTCGGCGTAGCGGTTTTGCGGTGCGTGGGGATAGATCGTCGTGTTGTGGAGCAGATTGCCCTGCGAGTCGAGCGCCACGACCTTGCACCCCGTGCGGAACCCGGGGTCGAGGGCCACGACGCGCTTCTGCCCCAGCGGCGACGAGAGCAGCAGTTGTCGCAGGTTCTCGGCGAAGACCCGGATCGCCTCGTCGTTGGCCTTCTCCTTGGCCGCCGCCAGTTGCTCGGTCTCGATCGAGGGGCGCATCAGGCGTTTGAACGAATCCGTGGCCGCGGCCTCCATCCATGTGCGCGTCGCCGAACCGGGACGGATGAACCGGCGGCAGAGCCCCTCGATGCAGCGGTCGGCGTCGATGTCGACCGTGATCTTCAGGATGCCCTCGTCGGCTCCGCGGCGCATGGCCAGAAACCGGTGCGACGAGATGTTGCGCAGCGGCGTCGCGGCATCGAAATAGTCGGAGTATTTGGCTCCCTCGGCCTCCTTGCCCTTGACGAGTTTCGTGTGTACGACGCCTTCGCGGGCGAAAGTGCGGCGCAGGCCGTTGCGGGCCTGTTCGTCCTCCGAGATGCGTTCGGCGATGATGTCGCACGCTCCGGCGAGGGCCTCCTCGGGCGTCGGCACCTCGGCCGAGATATAACGCCGGGCCTGCTGCGCCGCGTCGCGGGCCTGCTGGGCCATGATGAGGTCGGCCAGCGGCTCCAATCCCCGCTCGCGGGCCACCGTGGCACGGGTGCGGCGCTTGGGTTTGTAGGGGAGGTAGAGGTCTTCCAGCTCCACCGGATCCCAGCACCCCTCGATGCGCCGGCGCAGTTCCGGGGTCAGTTTCCCCTGCTCCTCGATGGTCGAAAGCACGGTCTGGCGGCGGGCGTCGAGTTCGGTGAGGCGTTCCAATTGCTCCTTGACGGCGCCCACCTGCAGTTCGTCGAGCGAACCGGTCGCCTCCTTGCGGTAGCGGCTGATGAAGGGAATCGTCGCGCCGTCGCGCAGCAGGCGTACGGTGCCCTGCACTTGCGGCAGGGTGATCTGGAGTCGTCGGGAGATGATTTGTTCGATCATGTTCGAAAATCTTTGGACACAAAGATAGTGCAAGGTGAGCGGCAAACCAAACTTGTTTGGGTTTGTCCGAACCGCCGCCTGTCTAAGGCGTAGCCAAAGTAGTGCAAGGTGAGCGGCAAACCAAACTTGTTTGGGTTTGTCCGAACCGCCGCCTGTCTAAGGCGCAGCCAAAGTAGTGCAAGGTGAGCGGCAAACCAAAATATCCGGCAACCCGCAAGGGCCGCCGGATATTGTTGATATAACCGAAACGGTTATTTTTGGTAGGACGCTTTTACGAAAGGCGCTTTCTGGAGGTATTCGATGCACTCGCGGACACTGCGTACAATGTCGTTGTAGCTCGAACCTTCGATCTCGACGATGATGTTCTCGACACCAGCCGTTCCGGCATTGGCGAAGATGGCGTCGAAACCGACCATTCCGCTCTGTCCGATCTCACGACGGTCCTTGATGTGCAGCAGCTTGAATCGTCCCGGATACTTCTTGAAATAATCCACCGGGCTGGCCTTTCCCATCACGGCCCAATAGACGTCCATTTCGAACAGCACCTTGTCGGGATCGGTGTTCTCGATCATGTAGTCGAGCATCACCCGGTCCTCGATCTTCTCGAATTCGCGCGAATGGTTGTGGTATCCGAACTTCATGCCGGCGGCCTTGCAGCGGGCTCCTACTTCGTTGAAATAGCGGCAGTAGGTCGCCAGTTCCCCGAGTGTCGTGATTTTCCGCATCGAGGGAACGACGATGTATTCCGCTCCGGCGGCCTTGTGCGCCGCGATGCATTGGTCCCACCATTTGAGGGCCTTCGAGAAATCGCCCGAGGCCAGCTCCTCGTCGGAGAGGTTGAGCGTGCAGTGCGTGGAGAGGACCTTCATGCCGGCCGCCTCGACATCCTTGCGGAACTGCTCCGGAGACTGCCCGTAGAGTTTGCCGTCGGCATAGCTGGCGGCCTCGACCGAGGTGTATCCCATGTCGGCGAGCTGTTTGAGCACGGGCTTGTAGTCTTGGCTGTTGTTGCCGAAGGCCCCGATCAGGCTCCGCACGGAGTAGAGCTGGATGCCGACCTCCTTTTTCGGCGCTTTCGCCTTGGCGGATGCTCCTCCGGGGAGCATCGTCAGGGCGAGCAGCGCGCAAACCGCTGTAAAAAGATGTTTTTTCACGATGCGGTGACTTTAGTCGAGGACTTTGACGCGGATGTTACGGAACCATACGTCGTCGCCGTGGTCCTGCAATCCGATGTATCCTTCGTGGTTCTCACCGCCGCAGTTGTTGAGCAGTTCGAATGCCAGAGGCCATTTTTCGGGGCTGAACTTGCTGTTCTCGAGCATCTCGGTCCACTGGGGCGTCCAGAGATGGTATTCGACGACGTTCTTGTCGTTCTGTCCGTGTACGACGGTGCCTTTGTAAACCATGATCTTGGCCTTGTTCCACTCGCCGAAAGGTTTCTGGTTCTGGGGAACGGCCGGGATCATGTCGTAGAGCGATGCCGACTGTCGGTTTCCGTCGACACCCAGCTTGGCGTCGGGGTGGTTGGCGTTGTCGAGGACCTGATACTCAGGGCTCGAGATGTAGATGGGCTCCATCTTCTGCTTTCCGTCCTTGGTCGTTGCGACCTCCTGTGCCAGATAGAAGATTCCGGAGTTTCCGCCCTTGGATACTTTCCACTCCATTTCGAGTTCGAAGTTCTTGAACTTGTGTGCGAAGATCAGGTCGCCGCCCTCGCCGGTCTGGGCCTCGCCGCCGCCCGATCCGTTGAACTTGATGGCTCCGTTGTCGATGGTCCAGCGCGCAGGCACGGCGTCCTTGCCGTAGCCGCGCCAGCCGTTGAAGGTCTTGCCGTCGAAGATCACATAGTAGCCGTCCTTGTCCTTCTGGAACGATGCGAGGTCGGCCTGCGGGTTGTTCAGAACGGTGTATTCGGGAACGGTTTTCTTTGCCGTCTGGGCGTCTGCCGTTTCAGCGGTCTTGGCTGTTTTGCCGCCGGGGCCTCCGCAGGAGACCAGCGATGCGGTCAGTGCCGCGCATGCCGAGAATAAAAGGGTCTTTTTCATATTCGTACAGTTTTTAGGTTTTGTTGGATCGTTTCTGTTTAGAGCGGCATGGCGGGGAGTTCCCAGCCTTCGCGGTAGGTGTGGCGAATCAGCTCCTGCGCGAACTGCTGTGCGTTCACGGGATCGGTCCACGTTTTGTCGAAGGTCGGATGTCCGTCCTTGATGTGGAATCCGTCCTTGATGACGGTCTTGATCATGGCGTCGTCGGGAATGTTGGTGAAGCGCATGTTCTCACCGTCCCAGTGCAGCTCCTGATTGAGGCTTTGCAGACGGACGGCCAGTACGCCCATCACGACCATTTCGTTGAACGGTCCTGCCTCGGAGAAGTCCGAAGCGGACAGAATGCGGTCGTCGGCATCCTCCTTGCAGGCGCGCACCCAGTCCATCTGATGCGACTCGGTGATCTCGCGCAGCACCTTCGGGGCGTCGGGCACGCGGCCCGAGACCAGATAGGGGTCCTTGCCGTAGCAGCCGCAGATCAGCGTGTCCTTCGTTCCGTAGAAGATGGCGCCGCCGCCGCTCATGTTGAGGTCCTTGCCTGCGGGCAGTCCTTCGGGACGCTCGGGCATCAAGCCTCCGTCGTACCAGTGCACCTCGACTTCGGGCATGGCCACCTTGGGCATGTTGTCGCGGGCCGGGAATACGAACTTCACGCGCTGTGCCGTCGGAGCCGACTCGTTGAGCAGGAGCGTCGAGCTGCCCTGCACCTTGGTCGGGTAACCCAGCTTCAGACTTTTGAATACGGGATGGAGAATGTGGCAGGCCATGTCGCCCAGTGCGCCGGTTCCGAAATCCCACCATCCGCGGAAGTTCCACGGGGTGTAGGCGGCGTTGTAGGGGCGGTAGGGGGCCGGGCCGATGAAGGCGTCCCAGTTCATCGTCTTGGGAACGGCCATGTCCTCTTCGGGTCGTGCGAGTCCCTGCGGCCAGATGGGACGGTCGGTGAAGGTGTCTACGCGGCGCACCTCGCCGATCTCGCCGTTCCAGATCCATTCGCAGACCTTGCGGACGCCCTCGCCCGAGGCGCCCTGATTGCCCATCTGGGTGGCGACCTTGTGTTTGGCGGCCAGCTTGGTGAGCAGGCGCGATTCATAGACGGTGTGGGTCAGGGGCTTCTCGACGTAGACGTGCTTGCCGGCGGCTATCGCTTCGGCGGCGATGATGGCGTGCGTATGGTCCGCCGTGGCTACCATCACGGCATCGGCCGATTTGAGCAGTTCCTTGTACATCTTGCGGTAGTCGTTGTACTTCTTGGCCGCGGGATAACGGCGGAACACATGGTCTGCATATTTCCAGTCCACGTCGCAGAGTCCGATGATGTTCTGGCTCTCGAGCCCTTTCAGCACCGAGGCGCCGCGTCCGCCGATACCGACGCCTAAGATGTTGAGTTTGTCGCTGGGGGCGGCGGCATGCCCGAAATTCTTTCCAAGGACCGTTCCCGGGACTATCGCCAGCCCGAGGGCCGCTGTGGCTCCTGTTTTCAGGAACGCTCTTCTCGACATTTTGTTTGCCATCGTTTTGGAGGTTTAAGTTGGTTTGTAGTGGTTATTTGATGTTTTTTTCGATACTGTCGATCTCGTCTTTGAAAACCTTGTAACCTTTTCCGAGACCCTTCATCAGTTCGGGAATTTTCGTGCCTCCGAAGAGCAGCAGCACGACTAGGGCGATGACGACGATCTGTCCCACGCCGATAAATAGCAGATGGTTCATAGTTCGGGTATTTTAGGGGTTTCTGAGTTTGTCATACGCGTTTGCGCAGGAGTCCGTAACCGTTCTTCATCGTGCGGCGGCGTTCGCGGATTTGCTGCAGGGTCTCGAGCTCGCCGATGGCCGGGAGGTCGTGGCCTCGGGCGTCCTGCAGGAACCGCCATGCGTATTCCGAGGCGATCGCCGCGTCGCGGAACGTCGGCAGCATTTCGCTGCGCGCTCCGGTTTCGAGCTGCCCGGCGAAAAGTTTGCAAAGGGTGTCGATGTTCTTTCCGCCGTAGGGCTGGATGAGCCGGTGGGTCTGGGTCACGCCGTGGAGCTCGACGATCGCTGTCTTGAAGTCGTGGGTCATGCGGGCGATGCCCTTGGTGCCGATGATGTCGACATAGGCGTTGTGGGTCTGGGTCTGGGCCAGTTGCCCGTAGACATGCCCTTGGGTGATGTCGAAGACCACGCCGTTCTCGAACGTGCCGTGGCACTGGAGCCACCAAGGGTCCTTGTAGTTCCACATGCGCAGGGCCTGTGCGTTCCAAGTCTTGAATTCGGACCCTGCGTACCAGCGCGCGATGTCGACGTAATGCATACCGCAGTCGTGGAACGAGGGGCCTTCGTATTCATGCCCTTCGCCCGGGACGAGACCGGGCGTCATGTGGCAGACGCGCACGATGGCCAGTTCGCCGATCTCACCCTGTGCGATGAAATCCTTGATCGTATTATGATACCATGAGTTGCGCAGATAGAGGTTCACGGTGGAGAACAAGGACGTGCTTTCGGCCATTTCGACGGCTTTCCATTCGTTCTCTATGCTGTCGGAGATGGGTTTTTCGGCGATGACGTGCTTGCCTGCGGCAAAAGCCTTTTCGATCTGCGCTTTGCGGGAGTCGGCCAAGGCGAAGAGTCCTACGACCTGAACCGTGGGATCGTCGAAAATGAGCTGCTCGTCGGCGACGACCTGCGCTCCGGGAGCGAGTTTATGCGCCAGATCGCGGGATTCGGCGCAGGTGTCGCAGATGTAGGCGACCTCCCACTTTCCGCTTTTGCGGAGTTCCTCGAGGTAGAAACCGCCCATGCGGCCGAAGCCGATCAATCCGATTCTGATGGGGTTCATTGTTATAGTTGGTAAAAGTTGGTTAAAAGCCGGTTCCGCTTTAATACGACTGTATTCCGGATCATAAGATCCGGGATTTTGCCGCCTGTTTTACAAAAATAACCCTAATCGATGTCGGTTTGGAGAATTATACCTGAAAATGTAGTACCTTGATTTATTTATAATATTGGTTTTCAGTGATTTGATATTGTGAAAACCCCGAAAAAATGTAGTTGTTATAGAATGGTCTGCGTGTCGTTTCGGCGGATACTTCCGATTTTCATGACCGTTTTTTCGAAATCGTCCCGCGATGCGGCGGCCCGGTTTCTCATTCTGGTCCGGTAGTTATAGACCGTGCTCAGTGAGCAGCGCAGGAACGAGGCGATCTTGACGCTGTCGGTAATGCCCAGCCGGATCAGGGCATAGATACGCAGCTCCTTGTTCAGCAGGTCTCCGGATTTGGGTGTGATCCGTTCGGTCTCGACCAGCAGCGCGTTGAAATCCTCGATGAAGGTCGGGTAGAGGTTCAGGAAGATCTCGTCGAAATTCCGGAAGAGCTCATCCTGTTCGTCCTCCAGCATCGACGTGGACCGCAGTTTCCGGTACAGTTCTTCGAGTTTCCGCTCCTGTGCCATCTTTTTCAGCGATTTGCGGTAGTTGTCCATCTTGTCGATGTACATCGAACAGAGGTCGAAAAAGCGGGCGATGTATTGTACCTTGACGGTGTTCGCGTCGGACAGTTGTTCGTTGATCTCGCTCAGCTCGATGTTGAGCCGTGCGAGTTCCGCATTCGTCCCCGAGAGCTCTTTCCGGACCCGGGAGAGTTTCCGGACCTGCTGGTAGGCGTAGACGAACAGCAGGATGAGCACGACCGAAAGGACGCTGATCAGGATCAGGTAGTGTTGCAGTTTGACCTTGGTTTTGGCCTCTTTGTCCTGATGCGAGGCGATGATGATCGAGGAGAGCTCCGTCATCCGGACGATTCGGAACTGCATGTTGCTGCAAAGGGCGTCCTCGAGGGCCGACTGGGTGTATTTGTAGGCCCGCGAATAATCCTTGTGGTCGAAGTAGAGCTTCGCCAGCGAGAGTATCGCGCCGTTCTCTTTCGTGGCGTTTTGGATGTCGGCGATCGCCGAGAGGGTGTAGTATTTTTTCGCCAGCCAGTCGTCGCCGTGGGCCCGGTAGTGGTCGCCCAAGGTATTGGCGGTCTTGGCGTACTCGGGGGTTCCGGGCGGGATCTGTGCGAGGCGGTCCAGCAGCCGCTGCTCGGCCTGCTCGCGGGTTTCGGAGACGTTTGCCGGGATTCCGAGGTACCGCCGGAGCGAATCGCGGTAAATCTCCCGGTTATTCGTCGGGAAGCTGGAGCCGGAGAAGACCTCGTAGCATTCGTAAAAGAAGATATAGGTCCGGTAGTAGAGCTCGAGAAAACTGCGTGGCAGTTCCCTGCGGACTGAGTCGAGCAGTTGCCGGGCCTCGATGCAGGCGCCGCGGGACGAATAGAACCGGGCGAGCCGGATCGCTGCGGAAGCCGAACGGTCGCGGTCGCCGAGCCGGCGGGCGAGTTTCAGGTTTCGTTCGCCGTAGCGGATGGCCGAGTCGAGGCGGTATTTGTAGAAGACCTCGCTGAGGCTGTCGTTGATCGCGTATTCCTGCGCCGGGGTCAGGTTGGGCACATGCAGCATGCGCCGGAAGATGTCGATCCGCTCCTCTTTCTTTTCGTCGAAAAGCCGCTTGTTCCTGATCATGTAGTCCAACTGCTCCGAGAGCGGGGCGGTGTCGTCCCGGCTGCAGGCAGCCAAGAGGATCATGCCAGCTATCAGCAGGAGGTATCGTTTCAGGGATATGGGCTTTCGCGGTTTCATGGGACGTCTACTGCGCCTTGAGGACAAATACGGCGCTGTCGTATATCTTCGACAGGTGGGGGTTTATGCCGGCATTCATGAGCAGTTCACCGCTGAGGGTCTTGCCGTCGAACCAGAAGCGGGGTTTGTCGACGTTCAGCTCCCGCACGGCGTACCCGGCCTTGGGGTCGAGCCCGTCGAGGCGGAATTTCGGGATCAGCGAACGGCCCTGATAGTGCAGGCTGTAGGCGAAGAGCACGGCCTGCCGCTTGTCTTTCGAGACATACAATACCCCGTAGCTGCCGCTCTCGTCGTAGGGCGTGCCGATGCGGTAGAGGTCGCCCTGCATCACGATGTCGCGGTACTCCTTGTAGCTGGCGATGGCCCGGCGTGCGAATTCCTTCTCGGCGTCGGTCATCTGTTTGGGCTGGAGCTCCATGCCGAGACGTCCGGCGCAGGCCATGTCGAAGCGGAACTTGATCGGCGTGACGTTGCCCGTCTGGTGGTTGGGCACGGCCGAGACGTGCGAACCCATCGCCACGGCCGGATAGAAGAGGCTCGTGCCGTACTGGATGCGGGCCCTCGACAGCGCTTCGGTGTTGTCGCTGGTCCAGAATTCGTCGAAATACCGGAGCGCCCCGTACTCCACGCGGCCGCCGCCCGAAGCGCAGGCTTGGATCAGCACGTCGGGATATTTGGCCCGGATGCGCTCCATCACGCGGTAGAATCCCTGCGCATAGTCGATCCAGAAGTGCGACTGCTCGTCGGCGGGCAGATAGGCCGAACCCACGTTGTTGGCGTTGCGGTTGGCGTCCCACTTGATGTAGTCGATCTTGTCCGAGAGCTTCATCGTGTTGTCGAATGTCTCGAAGACGAAGTCCTGCACGGCGGGGTTCGAGAGGTCCAGCAGCCATTGCCTGCGGGTCTCGGGCGCGTCGCGCTTCGGCGGCCGCACGATCCAGTCGGGATGCTTCTCGGCCAGTTCGCTCTTGGGGTTGACCATCTCGGGCTCGATCCAGATGCCGAATTTCAGCCCCTTGCGGTGGGCGTAGGAGGCGATGTCGTCGATCCCGGCGGGGAGTTTCTTCTGGTTGACCTGCCAGTCGCCCAGTCCGGCGTTGGCGGCGTTGCGCGGGTACTTGTTGCCGAACCAGCCGTCGTCCAAGACGAACATCTCGAGCCCCATCGAAGCGGCATCGTCGATCATCTGTTTCAGGACCTTGGCGTCGAAATCGAAATAGGCCCCCTCCCAACTGTTGAGCAGCGTCGGGACGACCCGTTCGGCGTGGTAGACGCCATAGTTGCGGCCCCAGTCGTGGAGGTTGCGCGAGGCACCTCCGGCGCCGCGCAGCGAGTGGGTGTAGATCATCTCCGGGGTGGTGAACGACTCGCCCGGCCGGAGCCGGTATTCCGAAGCGTTGGGGTTGGCCCCGGCCAGTATGGTCAGCGCGTCGTATTCGTCGACCTCGAAGTTGAGGCGGAAATTGCCGCTCCACGCCAGCGCTCCGGCGATCACTTCGCCGCAGTTCTCGCTGAAGGCGTCACTCCCCAGCGTGAGCATGAAGGAGGGGTTCTCGGTGTGCGTGGTGCGCACCTCGCGCATCGACTCGATGCTTTTCGACCCGTGGGTCAGCAGCGTGTGGTCGACCTGCGCTTCGCGCGCCCAAGCACCGTAGAGATGTGTCAGCAGGTATTTGTCGGCTTTCAGCGTCAGGGCCGAGGAGTAGAAACTGTGTAGTGTGACGGGACCCTGTTCGCGGTTGCGGATCACCGCGTGCGTGGTGATGACGTTCTCCCGGGCATAGGCCGTGAAGACCAGTTCGACGTCCAGCGCCTGACTGCTGTCGCTCATCTTCACGACGGTCTCGGTGACGTTGGGGTCGGCCAGTTGCCGCGACGTGTGAGACACATAACGCAGGTCGGTGTTCATGTCCCCGTCGGCGTGGGTGACGCGCAGGGCCGGTTCGCGGAAATTCCGCCCGCCCATCGCGGGATAGGCCAAATCGTCGGTCCCGTGGTCGGCGCGGCGGGAACTCTTGTAGTCGGACAATGGGGCCGGGTCGTCGATGCGGCCCCCGAAGTGGCGGAAATAAACCTCTCCGCCCGAGCGGGCGGCAAGCACCATCGACACGTCGTCGGTGCGGATGTCGATGAGTTGTTGCGGAGTGGCGGCGGAAACCGCGCCTGCGGATAAGGCGGCGGAGAGCAAGGTCAGCAATCGGTGTATCATAGTGCGGTTATGGGGTTAGGCTCCCAAGATACGAAAATATCCGGACATATCCGAAACGATCCGAAATCATTTGTATTTCGGATGGGTTTCATTCAGAATGTGTATGCCACGCGCAGATAGCCGTAACGGCCCAGATAGGAGGTTGAGGAGGTACGCATGTAGTCGGTCTCGAAGACCGTCGAGGCGTAGTCCGGGCGGTTGAGGATGTCGACGACGCCCGCCGAAAGTCCCAGCCGGTTCTCCTTGCCGAATTTGCGGCCCGCCGCGGCGTTGAGGATCACGTTGTGGCGCGTTTGCGCATGCGAGTTGCTGTTGCAGTAGAATTCGTAGGCGTTCGCCACGGAGATGAAATATTTCCCGAAACGCAGGTCGAGCCGGGCGCGGACCGTCTCCCGCAGGTCCTGCGTGGTGCTTTTCTGCGTGGCATAAGAGCTCATCGAGGTCGAGGAGGCGACGGAAATCTTGACCTTGGACGAAAAACCCGATTCGAAGCCGGCGTTGAACGAGAGTGCATGGCGTCCCGAGTGGTAGAGCGCCTCGTCGAGGAAATAGGGGGTCTGCTGGAAACTGTAGTTGATTCTGACCCTGACCGTCGAACGCAGCGAGGAGATTTGCTGCGAGAAATCGGCCGATCCGCTGAGGTTGTAACAGCCTTCGACGTTGGTCTGTGTCGAGAGCTGTGCGCCCTTCTGGGCCGTATAGTCGTACTGGGGCAGGTAGGTCTCTTCGAGGAAGAGCCTGCGCTGCGAGGTGATGTAGTTGAACGTGTACCCGCCGCTGAAACGGATCGAGAAGGTACGGGCCTTCGGGGCGTTGTTGAACGAGAGTATCGCCAATCCCGAGAGATCGTTCGGCAGTTTGAGGTCGGGATTCCCGGCCCGCAGCGAGAGGGGACTCGTGGCATCGAGCGTCGAACGCAACGACTCGGTGGGGATCATCTGCGAATTGGACATGATGGTGACGGAGAACCGTCTGGCGGATTTGCCGGTCATGAGGTTGAACCAAGGATTCAACTGGAAGAATTGTCTCGGGAAGCGCCGCTTCTCCGGAAAGCGTTCGTTGCGGGCGATCTGGTAGATCGCTCCCGCGATAGACCCCATGATCCAGAGCCCGTCGCGGCCGTAGTTGATGCCGGCCCGCAGGCTGTGCGAATAGTTGTCGTTCGTGTAGCTGTAGGAGTTCACGGGATCCAACTGCCCCTTGGGATCACCCAGAAAGTCGATGGCCAGCATCTTCGAACGGTCGTAGTTGCGGTCGAAGGAGTAGGAGGTCGAGAACCGGGCGTTTTCCCCGATTTTATAGTTATAGTCGACCGATGTGCTGAAACTGTATTGGCTGCCGTCGCCGTTGTTGCGCAGCTTGACCTGCAGGCCCTGCACCGAAGCCGTCGTGTCGATCTGCCAGCCGTTCTGGTCCTGCGAACCGTAACTGCCTCTGACCGAGAACGACAGCGACGAGCGCTTGGAGAGGGAGAGGTAGTAGGAGAGTTGGGTGTTGAACCGGATATTCCGGTTGTCGGAGTCGTTGTTGAGCCGGGTGCGGGTTTCGTCGTCGTCGATCTGCCGGAAAGTGACGCTGCGGCTGTGCGACGAACCGTTTTCGAACGAAAAATCCGTCATGGCGAAAAAGGTGTTCTTCTTACGCTGGATGCTGGTCAGGTTGGAGATACTTGCTGAAAGGGCTTTCGAGAGGGACTCCCCGGAATTCTCCTCCGTCCGCAGGTCGTAATCTTCGGTGGGGAAATACTCCGTCGTCGAACGGGAGTTGCTGCTCTGGCGGCGGCGCTGGAAGTTGGCTCGGGTCGAGATGTTCGTCGTGTCGCCGCGGCGGTAGGTATATTCCGCCTGCACGTCGGTCTGCTTCGTCGGCGTGATCTTCGAATTGAACGAAACGTCTTCTGCCTGAGTGTCGTCCTTCAGGTTGGAGGCTTCGAGCCGCCAGTTGCCCTTTTCGCTGTTGCGGTAGTAGGTTCCGGTCTGCGAATGGCGGATTTCATGCCGTCCGGAGTAGTCTTTTTCGAGGCTTGCGCCGACCGAAGCCGCCAGATTGCCGCCCTGAAGGACGCTGCGCTTCGACTTGGTCTCCACATTCATCACCTTCTCCTTCCGGGCCGTGGTGTTGCCTTGCCGTATCGCCTCGGGGCTCAGCTCCTCGTAGACCCGCACGCTCTTGACGTCCGAGGCTTCCAGATCGCTCAACACATACTGGGAATTTTTGCCGAAGAAGTTTTTGCCGTCGATCAGCACCCGTTTGACCTCCTCGCCGCCGGCGAGGATCTTGTTGTCCTTGATCTCGACGCCCGGAAGCTGTCGCAAAAGCTCCTCGAAACGGTCGTCGGCCATGGTCTTGAACGCTCCGGCGTTGTAGACCGTGGTGTCGCCCTTGAAGACCATGGCGACCTGCTTGCCTACGACCACGACCTGCGCGATCGACTGTTCGTCGACCTCCATCTTGACCTCGATGCGGCTTCGGAATTCGGTCGCGGCGAATCGCTCTTTATAGGGTTTGTATCCGAGGTAGGAGACCTCCAGATCGACCGAGTCGCGGAAGATGCGGTCGCATTTGTAGACGGCCAGCGTGCGGTAGAAATCCTCCTTGGAGGTGGTGCCCCGCAGCGTGTCGGCGCCGCTCATGATCGAAACCGTGGCCCCGATCAGCGGGTCTTTCGTCTCCTTGTCCTCGACGGTGATCGTGACCCGGGCGCTGCGGGAGCCGGAGCTGAGGTAAACCCGCGACATTCCGCCCCGCATGATCTGTGCGGAGAGCGGGCCGGAAAGGCTGAAAAAGGCGACGAGCAACAGGGCGTAACGTGTCAAGCCGAAAGAAAAAGAGAGGTTTTGCGATGCAAGATAGCAATTTCTGTCCCAATCGCACAATCCGTCCGCAAAAAAGAATATTCGGCCGCCGGACGATCGGATGCGCGATGCTGCCGGCGACGTTTTGTTATTTGCCTTGCAGGGCATCCATGACGGCATTGCTCTGGCGGCGGTAGAGGCGCAGGTTATAGGTGAGCTGGAACGAGACGTAGCGGCCTATGGCCAGATTCGTCACATTGCGCAGCGTGGTGCCCGTCACCGAGCGGCGGAAGGTCGTGCCGTTCTGGTCCAGCAGGTCGTTCACTCCGACACTCACCTCGCCCAGCCGGTTGCGGAAGAGTTTCAGCCCCAGCAGGACGTTGCAGATCAGGCGCTCTTCGAGGAACGTGTCGGTGATTCCCTTGTAGTAGTTGTAGTCGGCGTTGGCGCGTACGACGAGGCGTTTCCACGCCACGAACGTGGCTTCGGCCTTGGCGGTCTGGCTGAAATAGGTGTTGTCCAGCGTGCGCACCTGCGACGAACTCTTGCTCACGTTGTAGCGGCCCGTGTAGCTGACGCGGAAATCGACGTTCTCCGAGATGTTGCTTCCCAGCACCACCCCGGCATTGTAGGAGCTGTTGGCCAGTTCGTTGCGTTCGCCGTTGATGATGCTCGGGATGCGCCCCGTCGAGACGCCCGCCCGGAGGTTGAGGTTCGAACGCAGCCACCGCACCGGCATGCCGTAGTTGACGCTGGCGCGCATGTTCCAGAATCCCGAGAGGTTCACCGGCTTGGTGAACTGGTTGCCCTCGCCCAGCAGCGTCCCTTCGTCGTCGATGACGAAATCCGGTGTGTCGATCACCAGCGAGTCGGTGATGGTGTTGGGGCTGGCCGAGAACTCCGCCGAAACGGTGAACGTGCGTCCCCGCTCCGGACTGGTGCGGATGTACTGCCCCGTCAGCCGGTGGGTGTAGACCGGGTCGAGATGCGGGTTTCCGGCGAAAACGTTCTGGCGGTTGGTGGTGTTGACGATGCCCTGCAGGTCGGTGGCGCGGGGATTCGACGTGCGGCCCACGGCCGTGAATTTCAGGGTGTTGTTGCGGGTGATGCTGATGTTCGACACCACGTTGTAGGTGAGGTTGTCGAACGACGCGTCGGTTTTCTGCCGGTAGGGAAAGGCGTAGTCGCTGTTGAATTCGGCGTGCTGGTAGTAGAGCGTCGCCGCGACCTTCGTCTTTTTAAAATAGTATTGATAGGTGCTGCCGACGCGGTGGGTCAGGAACGCATAGTCGTACTCCGTGGACTGCTTCGGGTTGCGTTCGTCGGGGAATACGTTCTCCTTGGTCAGCACGAACGTACTGCGGTCCACGCTGTTGTCGGTGTAGTTGATGCGGTATTCGAGGCTCAGGCGCGACCGTTTCGTGAGCGCCCGGGTGTAGCTTACGCTGCCGTTCACGTCGTAACCCGGCTGGTCGCGGTCGGTGCGTGTGATGTTGCGCGAAGAGTAGTCCGCCGTGTCGCACTCGATGTTGTCGGGGTCGCGGAAGGTGTACTGCCGGGGAAAGCTGAACTGCTCGTAGGAGCGGTAGGTGCCCCCGAAACCGAACGTGAGGTTGTGCGACTTCTTACCCGGCAGGCGGTAGCGGTAGATCAGGTTGTTCGAGACGTTGAATCCCTTGCTGTCGCTCAGTCCGAAGTTGTGGCGGCGGTTGACGAAGCGGATGTCGTCGTCGGAGAACTTGTTGTCCGTGCGGCTCAGGAGCTCGTTGCGGGCGTTGTTGTCCTGCAGGCTGAACGACGTGCGCATCATCAGCGAATGACGCTCCGTGAATTTGTAGTCGATGCGCGAGTTGAAGCGGTGGTTGAGGTTGAGCGCCTTCGAACGGTTCTCGTCGTTGTAGAGCACCAGCTTGTCCGACGACGTGAAGGTCTGCTTGTCGCTTTGGCTGGTGTTGTGGTTGTCGGTGCGGTTGAAGAAGTAGCTGGCCGTGACCTTGCCCTTTTTGCCCCAGTCGTCGCTGTAGTTGACGCCCACGGCCTGCACGGTCGAGATGCCGTCCATCGGGCGGACCATGAAGTTCTTGTTCGAGGTCCGGGAATTCGATTCTTCGGTGGTCCCGAGGATGTCCTCGAACGAGAAGTTCTGGCGGCTGACGTTGTTTACCAGCCCGATCACCGAGATGCGGCGGTCGTTGTTGAAGATGTTGACATTGCCCCCGCCGATATATTTGTCCGGGATGCCGTAGGCCCCGAACACGCGGCCGAAGGCGCCCCGCCGCTTGTCGGGAAGCGTCACGATGTTCAGCGCCGTGACCCCTTCGCCGGTGTCCACGCCCGTGAACTCCGACTGGTCGCTCTGCGTGTTGTAGATGTCGATGCTCTCGATCATGTCGGCCGGGATGTTGCGCACGGCCGACATCACGTCGTTGCCGAAGAACTCGCGGCCGTCGACGTAGACGCGCTGCACGTTGCGGCCCTGCGCCTCGATCGCCCCGTCGGCGATTTCCAGTCCGGGCATCTTCGAAATCAGCGAACCGGCGTCCGACCCGAACGATACCTTGTAAGCCGAGGCGCGGTAGGAGAGCGTGTCGCCGCGGACCGACGAGCGGAGTGCCGGGACCTCGACCACCACGTCGTCGATGGCCTCGGCGCGGGGCGCGAGCCACAGCGAGTCGAGCGCCACGGCGGTCGTTCCGACCCGCAGGTCGGTGCGCAGCGAGTCGTAACCCAGCGAGGTGACGGTCAGCCGGTATTCGCCGTGCGGCACGCGGGGGAAGAGACCGCGTCCGTCGATGTCCGAAGTGGTGTAGAGAGCTGCGGCCGCGGTATCCGTGCGGCTGCGCAGTTCGGCGACGGCGCCTACCACCGCGTCGCGTGTCGCGCGGTCGGCGACCCGGAAACGCACGGTGACGGGCTGTGCCGCGGCGGTCGCGGCGCAGAAAAGGCAGAGCAGGGCGGAAAATGCTTTCTTCAGAGACATCGGTCGGTAGTCGTTCAACGTGCAAAGATAGTGGTTTCCAAGTGTCCGGGATTTCTTTTTTTCGTATATTTGTCGAAATAATTCCGTTTACTTCCCGGGGCGCTATGAAAAACAAGGATATCTTCACTTTCCGCGATGCGGAGAAGCAGGCGGGGCCCGTCGCTTTCTCGACGATGCTCAAACCGGCCGGCTCGGCGTGCAACCTCGACTGCCACTACTGCTACTACCTCGACAAAGCCGTGCAGTACGGCGGCAAACAGGCCGTCATGAGCGACGAGCTGCTCGAACTTTACGTCAAACAATACATCGGGGCCAACGACGTCGACACGGTGCAGTTCTGCTGGCACGGCGGCGAACCGCTGCTGCTGGGCGTGGACTTCTACCGCCGGGCGATGGCCTTTCAGCAGAAATACGCCGACGGCAAGCGGATCGAGAACACCCTCCAGACCAACGGTACGCTGGTCGACGAGGCATGGTGCGACCTCTTTGCCGGGAATAATTTCTTGGTGGGCATCTCGCTCGATGGTCCGCAGGACATCCACGATACGTTCCGCCTGACGAAAGGTGGCAAGCCGACTTTCGAGCGCGTGATGCAGACGATCTCGATGTTCCAGCGCAGCGGTGTGGAGTACAATACGCTGAGCGTGGTGAACCGGCTGTGCGAGGGGCGCGGCGGGGAGATTTACCGCTTCTTCCGCGACACGGTCCACAGCCGCTACATGCAGTTCCTGCCCGCCGTGGAGCATGTCGTCGACAAACCGGGCTTCCACCGCCCGCTGATCGTCTCGCCCGAGCGGGAGGGGGCGCGGCTGGCCGAATGGTCCGTAACGGCCGGCGGCTACGGCCAATTCCTGTGCGACGTCTTCGACGAGTGGGTCGTGAGCGACGTGGGGCGCTGCTATGTGCAAATGTTCGACGCCACGCTGGCCCAGTGGTGCGGCGTGCAGCCGGGCGTCTGCTCGATGGGCGAGACGTGCGGCGACGCGCTGGTCGTGGAGCACAACGGCGATGTCTACTCGTGCGACCATTTCGTCTATCCCGAATACAAGCTGGGCAATATCCGCGAGACGCCGCTGGCGGAGATCTACCGCTCGCGCAAGCGGGTGGATTTCGGGCTGGCCAAACGCAATGCGCTGCCCGCCGAGTGCCTGCGGTGCAAATACTACTTCGCCTGCCGGGGCGAGTGCCCGAAACACCGTTTCGAGACGGGGTCCGACGGATGCCGCAAAAACTCGCTCTGTGAGGGGCTGTACCGCTATTTCCGCCATGCGGAACCTTATATGGATTACATGCGCGAGCTGTTGTCGAAACAGCAGGCCCCGGCGTGGGTCGTGCCGTTCGCCCGCAAGCGCATGGGGCTGATGTAAAAGTGCGGCGATCCGGATCTGTGAACAGGGCCTGAGGGCCCTGTTTTTTTGTGCCCTGTTCGGGGCGGCGGCCTAAATAATTAAAATTTTTTAGTTTTATTTCGGGTGGCTTTAACGATTAGCAGGCAGTGTTTTAGCGGCCGGTCGGACCCCTTTTTCAGCCCGGCCCGGATCGGGGCGGTGCAGTCAAAACGGAGTTTTCCCGTTTTAAGAGTGATGCTATACACAGAAAATATCAAATCCTACCCCTCGATTCTTCAAGCGTACATCGTTTCCTATTACCGCTTACTGGAGGACGTTCCCTTGCTGTAGCACATCTTTTTTCCGGGACGTCATACTCACCTTTTGAGGCCGTAACGCCGGCTTTGTCAGCGTCAGACCAAAGCTAACATTTCAAGCACCATACACAATGTGTGCTTCACCGTCTTCGCATTCCTGCGGAGCGCCTGCAGCACCCTGCCCGTCCGGATCGTTCGGGACGGCGCCGACCGTATCAGTTTCGTTGCGCTTAATTCCTTGTCTTTTATACCTTTGTGCGCACTCGAAGTCACTTGTTGCGTAAGTGCCGTCGCCGGAGATAAACGGGTACGGCCGCCCCCTTTATGTCCGGACCGGACATTTTCTTCACTTTTTCTTGGGACAAAACCGTCCCTGCCATCTCTACACTAATAGAAGACAATATGGATCATCACTTTTGGAATTTGATCCGCGAGGGCGATGAGCACGCCTTCAGGACACTATACAATCTGTATGAGGACAGATTATTCCGGTATGGAATGGGAATCGCGTATGACGAAGAGCTGATAAACCATGCCATTCAGACACTGTTTACCTATCTGTTCGAGCGGCGGCGGAGTATTTCCGTGCCTGTGTCGCCGTTCGCCTACTTGGCCAGTTCGCTGCGCCGGTTGGTGCTGAAAGAGGTGGGAAAACGACGCAACGACTGCCTGTCGATCGACGACGTGCAGGTCTCGGGTTATGATTTCGATCTGGAGATCGACGCCGAGGCCACGATGGTCCGGACGGAATGTACCGAGCAGACGATCCGGGCCCTGCAGGGGGCGCTGAACGGACTTACGAATATGCAAAGAGAGATTATATATCTGAAGTACTACGAGGGATTGGACAACAAGAGCATTTCCGAAATCACGGGATATGCCGACAAGACGATCCGCAATGTGGCCTCCACGGCACTTGCCCGCTTACGGAAAGACAAGATGCTTGGTCAGGCGTACGGGTGATCGTTCCGGATGATTTTTAATGGGCGTTGAATAAAATTAGGAGGAAAAAGGAGATGGAGCAAACTGATATGGACGACTTGTTGTCGAAGATTGTACTGAAGACTCCGGCAAACCGGCATATGGAGGAGATCGGCGAGATTCTGGCCCGCAAACGCGCCGCCAGCCGCCGCAATGAAACCTTCCGCCACAGGCTGACGTTGTGGGGCGTGGCGGCTTCCGTCGTCGTGATAACGGTGGTGAGCAGCCTGATCCACTTTTCGGAGACCGATTTCGAGAGCGGGGGAGAGGAGCTGGTCCACCTGCTGCCCGAC